>NZ_RWIO01000025.1:0-70146 GCF_009764655.1 Pseudomonas sp. PB105 | reverse complement strand
CGAAGCAGCCCCATCAAACCCACCGCGTTTTTTCAGAAAAACCAAGTTGCCTGGTTTTGGGGCTGCTGCGCAGCCCAGCGCGGGACAAGCCCGCTCACCACAGAGTTATGTATAAGCCTTTGAGAGTTGTGTAGATACCTATGCCTATCGGGGGCAAGCCCCCTCCCACATGTGACCGCATTTAGCCAATTGTGTGGGAGGGGGCTTGCCCCCGATAGCGATCTAAAGGACTACACAGCCTCCCTGTAGGGATTCCTCGGATCCTGGGTCCAATTCAAAAACGGCTTGCCCGTGTCGATGGGCACCATCTCAATGCAGTCCGCCACCGGGCAGGTGATCTGGCACAGGTTGCAGCCCACGCACTCATCATCGATCACCTCGTATGCATGCGTACCATCCGCCTGCTTCAAGCTGGCGATGGCCTGGTGTGACGTATCCTCACAGGCAATATGGCAACGCCCGCACCCAATACACGCGGCCTGGTCGATCTTGGCGATCACCTGGTAGTTGATGTCCAGGTACTTCCAGTCCGTGGTATTGCCCACAGCCCGCCCGGAAAAGTCCTGCAAGCTGGTGTAGCCCTGGCTGTCCATCCACCGCGACAGCCCGTCCTTCATCTCTTCAACGATACGAAACCCGTGCAGCATTGCCGCCGTACACACTTGCACCGCGCCGCAACCGAGGGCGACGAATTCTGCCGCGTCGCGCCAGTTGCCAATGCCGCCAATGCCGCAGATCGGCAGGCCTTGCGTCTGCGGGTCGCGGGCGATTTCCGCAACCATGTTCAGGGCAATCGGCTTGACCGCCGAGCCGCAGTAGCCGCCGTGGGTACTTTGCGTACCGACGACGGGCAGGGCGACCATGCGCTCCAGGTCCACGCTGGTGATGGAATTGATGGTGTTGATCAGCGACACCGCATCCGCCCCACCGCGATACGCCGCCCGCGCCGCCACCCGGATGTCGGTGATGTTTGGCGTGAGCTTGACGATCACCGGCAGTGAGCAGTAGGTCTTGCACCAGCGCGTCACCTGTTCAACATATTCCGGCACCTGGCCTACTGCTGCGCCCATGCCGCGCTCGGGCATGCCGTGGGGGCAACCGAAGTTCAGTTCGATACCGTCACAGCCAGTGGCTTCCACCAGCGGCAGGATGTTTTTCCAGGACTCTTCGACACACGGCACCATCAGCGACACGATCAACGCGCGGTCGGGCCAGTCCTTTTTCACCTGGGTGATTTCCCGCAGGTTGATCTCCAGGGAGCGGTCGGTGATCAGCTCGATATTGTTGATGCCCAGCACTTCACGGTTGGCGCCGTAGTGCGCCGAGTAACGTGACGACACGTTGACCGCCGCCGGGTCTTCACCCAGGGTTTTCCACACCACGCCGCCCCAGCCTGCCTCGAAGGCGCGGACCACGTTGTAGGCCTTGTCGGTGGGCGGCGCGGAGGCCAGCCAGAACGGGTTGGGGGCTTTGATACCGGCGAAGACAATCGAGAGATCGGCCATTACGCGGCCTCCACAGTCAGCATGAGTTGGGCGTGCATGGCTTCGGCGGCCAGCTTGCCGTGTTGCACCGCTTGTACGGTGAGGTCCTGGCCGAGGCTCACGCAATCACCTCCCGCATACACGCCGGGAATGCTGGTGCGCAGCTGTTCGTCGACAAAGATTCGCTCGCCCACGCGATGCAGTTGCTGGGCCAGTGGATCGTGTAACGCTGCGCCGTCAAACCCTTGCCCGATGGCCTTGAAGATCGCATCGGCAGCCAGTTCGAAGCTCTCGCCGGTGGGGTGCAGGCGGCCGTTTTCCATGTGTGTGCGCTGGAAGCGCATACCGCGTACGTGGCCCTGGTCATCGAGCAGCACTTCTTCAGGCTGGGCCCAGGTCAACAGGCGCACCTGATTGGCTTTGGCGATGTCCTGTTCATGGTGCGTGGCGCCCATGTCCGCCAGGCCGCGACGGTAGACGAGGTTGACATCGCGGGCGCCGAGGCGGGCCATTTGCACGGCCATGTCGATCGCAGTATTGCCGGCGCCGAGCACGATGCAGCGGTCGGCCAGTGGCAGTTGGGTCAGGTCATCGGCCTGGCGCAGTTCGCGGATGTAGTCGGTGGCGGCGAGCAGGCCGGGGGCGTCTTCGTGGGGCAGCCCCAACTGTTTGCTGGCGGCGAGACCCAGGCCGAGGAATACCGAGTCGAATTGCTGGTGCAGTTCGCTCAAGCTGAGGTTATCGCCCAGGCGCTGGCCGTGGCGGATCTCGATGCCGCCGATCTGCAGGAGGAAATCCAGTTCCTTCTGGGCAAAGTCATCCACCAGTTTGTATTTGGCGATCCCGTATTCATTCAGGCCGCCGGCTTTTTCGCGGGCTTCGAAAATCACCACGTCATGGCCATGCAAAGCGGCGCGATGGGCGCAGGCCAGGCCGGCCGGGCCGGCGCCCACCACGGCGATGCGCTTGCCGGTTGTCGCGGCGCGCTGGAAGGGGTGTTCGCTGAAGTGCGCATTGTCGATGGCGTAGCGTTGCAGCAGACCGATCAGCACGGGCGCGCATTCTTCGCTGTTGTTGCGCACGCAGGCTTGCTGGCACAGGATTTCCGTCGGGCAGACCCGTGCGCAGCTGCCGCCGAGGATGTTGGCCGAGAGGATTTTCTGCGCCGCGCCTTGGACGTTTTCGGTGTGGATGTTGCGGATGAACGACGGAATATCGATGTCGCTGGGGCACGCGTTCACGCAGGGCGCGTCATAGCAGTACAGGCAGCGCGAGGCTTCCAGTTGGGCCTGGCGGGCGTTCAGGGGCGGCGCCAGGTCGGTGAAGTGGCTGGCGAGGGTTGCGCCATCCTCATGGGGATGGGGGAGGTGGGTCAGGGTCTGGATCACGGTGGTGGCCTCACGGTTATTGAGGTGCTGCCTCTGATGGGCATTGTTTTTTTGTTGCCTGTGCTGGCCTCATCGGGGGCAAGCCCCCTCCCACATTTGACCGCGTTTTTCCAATTGGAATGAGATCAGTGTGGGAGGGGGCTTGCCCCCGATAGCGGTCTCAGCGCTTCACAGCAACCGGCCTGGCATGCTCAGCCCGCTTGCTCAACTGCTCGAACACCGACGGATACGCCGGCCGTTCCACATAGCGCCCGGCACCGCGCTCGGCGCGCAGGTCGCCATCGGCCCAAACCAGTTTGCCCCGGCTGATGGTATGGCTCGGCACGCCGCGCACGGTCTTGCCTTCGAAGATGTTGAAGTCGACGTTCTGGTGGTGGGTTTTGGCGGAAATGGTCCGCGTGCCCTCGGGATCCCACAGCACCAGATCGGCATCGGCACCCACACGGATGGCGCCTTTGCGCGGGTACAGGTTGAAGATCTTCGCGGTGTTGGTGGAGGTCAGCGCAACGAATTCCTGCATCGACAGGCGCCCGGTATTGACGCCTTCGTGCCATAGCAGCGCCATGCGGTCTTCGATACCGGCGGTGCCATTGGGAATCTTGCTGAAATCGTCTCGGCCCGCAGCTTTCTGCTCGGCGCAGAAGCAGCAGTGGTCGGTGGCGGTGGTGTGCAGGTTGCCGGATTGCAGGCCATGCCACAGCGCTTCCTGATGCCCGCGTGGGCGGAACGGCGGGCTCATCACATAGCCGGCGGCGGTTTGCCAGTCGGGGTGCTGGTAGACACTGTCGTCCAGCAACAGGTGGCCGGCCAGCACTTCGCCGTACACCGCCTGGCCTTTGCCACGGGCATAGGTGATTTCATCCAGCGCTTCCTGGGTGGAGACGTGCACCAGATACAGTGGCGTGCCAATGGTCTCGGCGATGCGGATCGCGCGGCTGGCCGCTTCGCCTTCCACCTGGGAGGGGCGCGACAGTGGGTGCGCTTCCGGCCCGGTGATGCCCTGGGCCATCAACTTGCGTTGCAGGTGATACACCAACTCGCCGTTTTCCGCATGCACGGTGGGCACTGCGCCTAGCTCAAGGCAGCGTTCGAAGCTGGCGACCAGGGTATCGTCGGCCGCCATGATCGCGTTCTTGTACGCCATGAAATGCTTGAAGCTGTTGATGCCGTGATGGCTGACGAGCTCGGCCATTTCCTCACGCACCTGTTCGCTCCACCAGGTGATCGCCACGTGAAAACCGTAGTCTGACGCCGATTTTTCGGCCCAGCCGCGCCACTGGTGAAACGCTTCCATCAAGGACTGCTGCGGGTTGGGAATCACAAAATCAATGATGGACGTGGTGCCGCCGGCCAGACCCGCTGCCGTGCCACTGAAGAAGTCTTCACTGGCCACGGTGCCCATGAAGGGCAATTGCATGTGGGTATGGGGGTCGATGCCGCCGGGCATCAAGTATTGGCCGCTGCCATCAAGTATCTCGGTGCCGGCGGGAATCTCCAGATCCGTGCCAACGGCGCGAATCAGACCGCCTGCGCACAACACATCGGCGCGGTAACTTTCATCATGGGTAATAACGGTGGCGCCACGGATCAACAGCGACATGTCGAGTTCCTCAAAGGCTTGACCGGCTTGTGCCAGTTCTAAGTGTTGTAATGCTGTCGCCGAGCGGTGGTTAATTCCTGTCATCGGTGACAGGAATAGAAACTAGCCCGAGTTTTTCGATAGAGCAAGAATATTTTTTATAAGCTTATTAATTTTATATGTAATTGATTTATAAGGATAAAAAATCAATATCACCAAAATGTAGCGGGCTCTCACCATTTTGACGCACTTGACAGGTTCTCAATATGAGCAACATTTCTTATTGCAAATCAGACGCTTGAGATATGCCTCTTGACGGGCCAGGGAAATAAAAATAATTGTGTTGCACCAGATTGAGTCCTGACAGTTCGGGCAACTTCCACGTTATCCAGCCTGAGTCGCGTGGCAAGTACCCTAGGTTCAATCGGAAAGCTGATTAACATCAGTCAGTTAAATAAGCGGTAAGGGTATGGCGGCGGTTTTCGGCACGGTTATTGAGTGCAGGAACGGCTGGCCGGGCCCGTGATGTCATGTTGTTTACGAGGTACTCCGGCCACCTGCATCAACCCCGCAGGTGAGCAACAATAATTCGAAAAAACCGTGGAGCGGCCATGCAACAGAACAGATCGCAAGTTATTGAGCGCAACGGCCTGTACGAACTCGACGCCGGCCCCGACGTCCTCGACAGCCCTCGCTACAACCACGACATGGCACCCACCAAGGTGCACGAACGCACTTGGAACAAGTGGCACATCACCGCGCTGTGGGTCGGCATGTCGATCTGCGTGCCCACGTATACATTGGGCGGCGTGCTGACTGCTTACTTTGGATTATCAGTGGGCGAGGCGCTGGTCGCGATTCTGCTGGCCAATATCGTGGTGCTGATCCCGCTGACCCTTAACGCCTTCCCCGGCACCAAGTACGGCATTCCGTTCCCGGTGTTGTTGCGCTCGTCCTTTGGCATCCTCGGCTCCAACGTGCCGTGCTTGATTCGAGCGCTGGTGGCCTGTGGTTGGTTTGGTATCCAGACGATGTTTGGCGGGCTGGCGATTCACCTGTTCCTGGGCTCGATTTTCGAGGGGTGGAAGTCCCTCGGCGGTACCGGTGAAGTGATTGGCTTCATGATCTTCTGGTGCCTGAACTTGTGGGTGGTGTTGCGCGGCGCCGAGTCCATCAAGCGGCTGGAGACCTTGTCCGCACCGCTGCTGGTGGCGGTGGGGGTTGGCCTGCTGGTCTGGGCCATGCCGAATGTGTCGATCAGCGAATTGATGGCGATCCCGCCCAAGCGCCCGGAAGGGGCGAGCCTCACCGGTTATTTCATGGCGGGCCTTACCGCGATGGTCGGCTTTTGGGCCACCTTGTCGCTGAACATTCCCGATTTCAGCCGCTACGCCAAAAGCCAGAAGGACCAGATCCTCGGGCAGATTTTCGGCCTGCCGCTGACCATGTTCCTGTTCGCCGCCCTCGGCGTGATCATGACCGCCGCGTCGGTGAAACTGGTGGGCGTCAGCGTGTCCGACCCGGTGACCCTGATCGGGCATATCCAGAGCCCGGTCTGGGTCGCTATCGCCATGGCGCTGATCATCATCGCGACCTTGTCCACCAACACGGCGGCGAACATCGTCTCGCCGACCAATGACTTCCAGAACATCGCGCCCAAGCTGATCAACCGCACCACGGCGGTGATCCTCACCGGGTTCGTGGGGCTGCTGCTGATGGCCCATGAACTCCTGAAAAAGCTTGGGCTGATCGTCTCCGATGTGAGCCTGGAAACGGTCTATTCCAACTGGTTGCTGGGCTATTCCAGCCTGCTTGGCCCCATCGCCGGGATCATGGTGGTGGACTACTTCATCACCCGCAAACAGCAGCTTGACCTGGCGGGGCTGTACCGCGACGACGTGTACCCGGCATGGAACTGGAGCGGCTTTGTCGCCTTTGGCGTGCCGGTGGTGCTGACCTTGCTGTCGTTGGGCAGTGACGCGTTCAGCTGGTTCTACAGCTATGGCTGGTTTACCGGTTCGGCGTTGGGCGGGGTGTTGTATTACGGCCTCAATGCCCGGCGTGGAGCCAACCCGGTCGTTGTCAATTCATAAGAAACACAAGCCTGAGGAGATCCCCATGAACGCTGCCCTCGACGTTCTGCAATCGACCCACCTGCATATCAACCGCGACCGCTTGTGGCAGTCGCTGATGGACCTGGCCAAGCTCGGCGCCACCCCCAAGGGCGGCGTGTGTCGCCTGGCCCTTACCGACCTCGACCGCAAGGCCCGCGATCTGTTTGTGCAATGGTGCGTAGACGCCGGTTGCACGGTGACCGTCGACGGCATCGGCAATATCTTCGCGCGCCGTCCTGGCCGTAATCCCGACCTGCCGCCGGTGATGACCGGCAGCCATATCGACACCCAGCCCACGGGCGGCAAATTCGACGGTTGCTTTGGCGTGTTGGCCGGCGTGGAAGTGCTGCGCACCCTCAATGACCTGAAAGTGGAAACCGAAGCACCGCTGGAAGTGGTGGTGTGGACCAACGAGGAAGGCTCGCGCTTCCCGCCGTGCATGATGGGCTCCGGCGTGTTTGCCGAGAAATTTACCCTCGCCGAAACCCTGGCCAAGGTCGATGCACAGGGCGTCAGCGTGGGTGATGCGCTGAATGCGATTGGCTATGCGGGCACCCGGCCCGAAAGTGGGCACAAGGTCGGTGCGTATTTCGAGGCGCATATCGAACAAGGGCCGATTCTGGAGGATGAGAAGAAAACCATCGGCGTGGTCCTTGGCGCCCTCGGGCAAAAATGGTTTGACCTGAAACTGCGCGGCGTTGAGGCGCATGCCGGGCCGACGCCGATGCACCTGCGCAAGGATGCGCTGGTGGGCGCAGCAGCGGTGGTGGCGGCGGTGAATGCGGCGGCGCTGGGGCATCAGCCCCATGCGTGCGGGACCGTGGGTTGCCTGCAAGCGTACCCGGGATCGCGCAACGTGATTCCTGGCGAAGTGCGCATGACCCTGGACTTCCGTCACCTGGAACCGACGCGGTTGGATTCGATGATTGCCGAGGTGCGCAAGGTGATTGATGACACCTGCGCCAAGCATGGCCTGAGCTTTGAAATGGAGCCCACCGCAGATTTCCCACCGCTGTATTTCGACAAAGGCTGCGTTGACGCCGTGCGCGATGCGGCGAACGGGCTGGGTTTGTCTAACATGGACATCGTCAGCGGGGCAGGGCACGACGCGATCTTCGTCGCAGAACTGGGCCCGGCAGGGATGATTTTTGTGCCGTGCGAGGGGGGTATCAGCCATAACGAAATCGAGAATGCCGCACCGGATGATTTGGCGGCGGGGTGTGCGGTGTTGTTGCGTGCGATGGTGGCCGCTTCTGCTGCAATCGCCAGCGGCAAGCTAGCGGCCTGAAATGCGGGAAAGAATGTGGGAGCGTGCGGGGCGACAAAGTAAGCCTAGATTGTAGGAAAAAACGGCTCTGGTGATCACGTGCAAGGCGCGTCCTACTCTGTTGTACGAAGTTTCTGTTGCTGCGTTGTGTGCTCTACAGCTTGCTCTTCCAGTGTTAGTTTCCGCCGGGAAAATCTACTGCAAAGGAAGCATGTAATGCCAAATCCAATGCCGCCACCCGGTGTATCGCTCAGTGAAAATATGGCCACGGCCTTTCATAAAAAGAATGTGCTGAAGGCTGGGTCAGCATTTATGTACTCTTGGTTTTATACTCAAGTACGAAATCGTGGCCCTTGGGATTACAAACAGATTTCCAGAGAATATGAAGCGTTTGGGAACTTTCATTATGGCGCTGTTGGGGTAGCTGCCGGTTTCAGCGAAGAAGTGCTTTTGCGAGCCGCGGGCCTTGCCCAGAATAGGGCAGGCTCGGGCAATCCTGAGTTTGGTAAATGGTGGGCAGACGCTCCATTCGGTGACGATCCAATCGACCAATATTGGATCAAGGAAGGAATCAGGTATGCCCGGTTCAGGAACTACTAAAAGATCGCTGTATTCAGTTGTTACGACAATCCTGCTGCTGCTTTGCCTGGTTTACATCGGCGGCAGCTGGCTTCTTTCGGCGGGCCGCCCGCAACTGACTGAAGTGGTGCTCAGAGCGCCTCTGAACGCTGATGCATCGATCTACGGCGTCAAGGATGACCGTGGTGGCGCAACGGTTCCGTTCAGTTATCGATACTACGTTTACCGAACTTTAGCCAGCGACCGTGAAGTGTTGTCCGCGCTCAAAGAGGCGACTCCGTTTCTAATTACTCGTGACGCATCGGCCAAGGTTGTCACTCAGGGCAGCGAGATTATTGTCTCGGTCACGGGGGAGGTATCTGACTACCACAGCAGTACCTTGTATCGACATGCCGATGGCCGTGACTTCACTCCAGTCAGCGTTTTCCTCAATAGTCGGCCATAAACTTGATAATCTTGGCGGTCAGTCCGAAAGGGCTTGCTCACGATAGGGCGACTCGATCTGGAACCTATACCCAGATCGCATCCCACAATGGATAGTCGCCAATCTTCTCTACCAATCCCGCCCGCAATGGATTGGCTACCACATACCGGGCCATCTTCACCAAATCATCGTCCTTGCGCAGTGCTCGGTCGTGAAAGCTGCCTTGCCAAAGCCGGCCCTTGCGACCGCTTGCGCCGTTGACGGACCGCGTGCTTTTGGATTTCACCTGCCGCATCAGATCCGCCAGCGAACCTTTGCGTAGTTCGATGAGCCAATGAAAGTGGTCCGGCATGATCACCCATGCAAGGGACTTCGCCAGCCCTTGGTACTGCGCGAGGCGGAACTGCCAGACCACCAGGCGACCGAGGTGGAAGTCGTTGAATATCGGGATGCGTTCGTGGGTGTTGGTGGTGATGAGGTAGATGCGGTCTGGTTCGCTGAAGCGACCGATGCGCAGGCGGTGTGAAGCGGGTAGGTCAGGCATTCCTTGGCCTCTCTTTTGGGGTGTTTCAAGAGGCTAGGTTGGAGGACAAGGGATTGGTCGGCAGGCTTTTGGCAGGATGTGTCTGGGAGGGCGCCATCGAGGGCAAGTCGAATCGTCGCACCGCCCCTCCCACATTGGATCTGCGGTGTTCATACAATGTGTGTCTGGCGCAGGACAGTGTGGGAGGGGGCTTGCCCCCGAAGGCGGTATTTGACCCACCGCCGTCGGGGCCAGCTCTCCGTCACCTTTGCCAACCGCCGCCGAGTGCGGTCAAAAGCCCCACACTCGCCTGCAACTGCCGCGTCTGCACCGCCTGTAACGTCCTCTGCGCCTGCAATGCCGCTGTCTGCGCCGTCACCACATCCAGATAACTTACCGCGCCCGCCTGATAACTGTTCATTGCCAGCGCCTGGGTGTGCTGCGCCGCATCCGCTGCCGCTTGCTCATCCTGGGCCTCCTGCTGCAAATCCCGCAGTTGCGCCAGGTTGTCTTCCACCTCGCGTATGGCCTTCAACACCTGGCTGCGGTAATGCGCCGACGCCTCTTCAAACTCGGCTTTGGCCTGGCGTTCATTGGCGCTCAAGCGTCCGCCGTCGAAGATCGGCACATTCATCAGCGGCCCCAACGCCCAATAGCGATTGCCAGCGGACAGCAGGTTGCCAGCGCCTTGAGTCTGCCCGCCAATCAAGCCGGTCAAACTGAAGTCCGGGTACCAGGCGGCCTTGGCCACGCCGATGTTGGCGTTGGCGGCAAATACTCGACGCTCTGCCGCTGCAATATCCGGGCGCCGTTGCAACAACTGGCTCGGCAGTTGTGATGGAATCTGCGGTAGCGCGATCAACTGCCGGCTGGGCGGCAGTGAAAAATCACTCGCCGGCACGCCCACCAGTTCTGCGATGGCGTGCTCGGTAAGGTTACGTTGCCCCTGCACTTCATCCCGCTGCGCCTTGGCCTCGGCCAGTTGGTTCTGCGCACGGGTCAGGTCCAGTTCCGACGCGATCTGGCCTGCGTAACGACTGCGCGTCAGTTGCAGCGCTTGGCTGTAATCCTCCAGCGAGTTGTTGAGAATCCGGTCCTGTGCATCCAGCCCATTGAGCTGCACATACAGGGTCGCCAGTTGATGTTGCAGGCTCAGTCGCGCCACGGCCAGGTCATCGCCGGACGCTTGCACCTGGGCATCGCCCGCCGCGACCTGATTGCGGATTTTGCCCCACAGGTCCAAGTCGTAGCTCAGGGCAAACCCAGCGGTGTTGCTGTTGTACACCGAAGGCTGCGTCGTGCCTCGCAGCGGTCGTGAGTCCGATTGGCGTTGGCGCAACGGTTGCGCACTGGCGGTGATCTGCGGGAACAGTCCGGCGTGCAGTTGGCTGGCATAGGCCTGGGCTGCATCGAAGTGCGCCAAGGCCGCCGCGAGGTCCGGGTTGGCCGTGAGCAGTTGCTGTTGCAGGTTATCCAGTTGCGCGTCGTGGTAAAGCGCCCATCCTTGTGGCACCCGTTGATCGGCCGGTTGCGCGCTGTGCCATGGGCCATCGCGGGTCTGCTCGCGATACCCCGCGGGCAGGTCGATTGACGGCACTTTGTAGGTGGGCGCCATCGAGCAGCCTTGCAACGCCAATAGCACCAGTGCCGCAAGCGGTTTAAGCCTTGGGCGCATGGGCACCTCCAGCCGCTTCGGCCAATTGCACGGCGTCGCCTTCGCGCAGGGCATCTGGCGGATTGTCGACCACGCGGTCGGCAGGTTTCAGGCCCTGGTCGATCACCAGGCGTTCGCCCAGGTCGAGGCCAATGTGGATGGTTTGCAGGTGCACATGGTTCTGTCCATCCAGTAGCGCGACTTGGGTGCCTTGGGCGCGGAAGATCAGCGCGCTGGCCGGGATACTGACGCCATGGGTGTCGGCCGGAATCGGCAGCGTGGCTTCGGCGTAATCACCGGGCAGCAGCTGGTCGTCGGGGTTGTCCACCACGAACTGCGCGAGCAGGGTGCCGGAGCGGCGATCGATGGCGGTGGAGTCGCCAATCAGCCGCGCCTTGAAGTGCTCGCCAGGGTGTTCGGGCACGGTGAGCCGGGCTTCCAGGCCGGGGTGGATCACTGCCGCGTAGTTTTGCGGCACGGGGACGTAAAGGCGCAACTGGTGCGTATCGGCGATGTTGAATAACTCCGGATCACTGTCGCTGTCGGCCTTGATCAACTGGCCGATATCGGTGTTGCGCGCAGTGATGGTGCCGGCGAACGGCGCGCGAATGGTCTTGTAGCTTTCCAGCGCTGACAGGCGTGCGTAGTCGGCAGCAGCGGCTTGGACATTGGCGTTGGCGGCCGCGGCGTTGGAGGTTTTTTCATCGGCTTCCTGGCGCGACACGGAGTGGCTCGCCAGCAGGTTTTGCCAGCGCGTCGCGGTGGTCGCCGCGAGGCGTGCGTTGGCCTGTTCCTGCACCAGGCGTGCGTGGGTTTGCGCCAGCTGTTGATCGAGGTCCGGGCTGTCGATTTCGCCGAGAATTTGTCCGGCTTTGACTTGGCTGCCGATGTCCGCCTTCCAGTCCTTGAGGTAACCGCTGACCCGCGCATGAATCGGCGCTTTGCTCCACGCCTCCAGGTGCGCAGGCAGGCGCAAGGTGTCACCGGCCACGTTCTGTTGGGGTTGGAACACCATCACTTGGGGAATGGCGGCGGTCTCGGTCCAGGCCGTCACCGATTGCTCGTGTAGCGTGCGGGCATGCAGGCCGTTGGCGACCAACAGGGCGGCCAGGGTCAGGCCGCTGACACCCATGAGCATCAGGCGCTTGCGCGAGGGTTTGTGATCAGGCGACATGTGGGGTTTCTCCTGCAACTGCGCGAGTAGGGTGACGCCCGTGGACAAGGCTGAAGACCACGGGAACAAACAACAGGGTGGCGACTGTGGCGAAGATCAAGCCACCGATCACCGCTCGACCCAGCGGCGCGTTTTGCTCCTCGGACAGCGCCAGGGGCAACATGCCGATGATCATCGCCAGGGCCGTCATGCACACCGGGCGAAAGCGTGTGTAGCCGGCCTCCAGTGCGGCTTTCAACGCATCGCCATGTTCGGCCAGGCGCTCACGGCAGAAACTCACCACCAGGATCGAGTTGGCGGTGGCCACGCCCATGCACAGGATCGCGCCGGTCAAGGCGGGCACCGACAGCGAGGTGCCACTGAGGAACAGCATCCACACAATCCCCGCCAATGCTGCCGGCAACGCGGTGATGATCACGAACGGGTCGGCCCAGGATTGGAAATTGACGACGATCAGCAGATAGATCAGCACCACCGCACCGAGCAGGCCGAAGCTCAGGCCGCTGAAGGCTTCATGCAGCGCGTCGATCTGCCCGTGCAGGCTGATCGACGCGCCCTTGGGGCGCAGGGCCGCGGTGTCATCCAGCACCTTTTGCACGTCGCGGGCCACGCCACCGAGGTCGCGGCCTTGCACGTTGGCGTACAGGTCCAGGGTCGGCTCGATGTTGTAGTGGGTCACCACCGCCGAGCTTTGCACGCGAGAAATGGTAGCCACGCCGCCAAGGATTTGTGATTGGCCGTCGGCGCCGGTCACTGGCAAGGCTTCCAGCGACGGCAGGCTGTCGAGGCGATATTGCGGGGTGGCGGCGACGATGGAGTACGACACGCCGTTGGCCGGGTTGAGCCAGAAGGTCGGCGCGGTTTGCGAGCTGCCGGCCAGCGACGCGACCATGCTGTTGGTCACGTCGCGCTCGGTAATGCCCAGGCCGTTGGCGCGCAGGCGGTCGACATTCACTTGCAGCGACGGGTAGCCGGTGGATTGCTGGATACGCAGGTCGGCAATGCCCGGCACATGTTGCAGGCGGCGCTCAAGCTCTATGGCATACGCACGGTTTTCGGCATCGTTGCGCCCGGAAATTTTCACGTCCAGCGGGGCGGGTGCGCCGAAGTTGAGGATCTGGCTGCTGATGTCGGCGGGCAGGAAGGCGAAGTGGCTGCCGGGGAAGCTTTGCGGCAGCGCTTCACGCAGTTTTTTCACGTAGTCGGCGGTGGGCGCGTGGTGTTGTTTAAGGCTGACCTGGATGTCGCCATCCTGGGGGCCGATGGTGCCGCTGCTGCTGTAGGCCATGTCGATGCCGCTGAGCGGGATGCCGATGTTGTCGACGATGGTATCCAGTTCTGCGGCCGGGATTACTTCGCGGATCCGCGCTTCTATGCGGTCGAAGACGGCGGCACTTTCCTCGATGCGCGTGCCCAGCGGCAGGCGCACGTGAAGGGCGAGAGCGCCGGCGTCGGTGGCCGGGAAGAAGTCCTGGCCCAGGCTTGGCAGCAGCAGGAACGACGCCAGCACGCAGGCCAGGAAGCCGATGATAAAGCGCTTGCGATGACCCAGTGCCAGGGTCAACAGGCCGTGGTAAGTGTCGCGGGTATTCGAGAAATGGCGCTCGAAACCCTGCTGGAAATTCAGCACTGCTTGCAGCGCGCGATGGCGTGGTTGGGTGTGCTGCTCGCCCTCATGGTGATTGATGAAGTCGTCTTCCGGATGATGCCCGGCACCTTGCTCCGGCGTGTGTGGCTTGAGCAGGAACATCGCCAGCGTCGGCACCAAGGTGCGCGAGAGGACGAAGGAACTGGCCATGGCAAAAATCACCGCCAGGGCCATCGGCCGGAACAGGTAACCGGCGATGCCCTGCAGCATGAACATCGGCACGAACACGATGCAGATGCACAGCAGCGACACAAACGCCGGGCCGACAATTTGCGCGGCGCCGTCGAGGATCGCGGTCTTCACCGCCTTGCCTTGTTCCAGGTGCCAGTTGATGTTCTCGATGGTCACCGTGGCGTCATCCACCAGAATCCCCACCGCCAGCGCGAGACCGCCGAGGGTCATGACGTTGAGGGTTTGCCCGCTGACAGCCAGCAGCGCGATTGCCGAGAGCACTGCCAGGGGAATCGAGGCGGCAATGATCAGGGTCGAGCGCCAGCTGCCGAGGAACAGCAGGATCATTGCACTGGTCAGCAGTGCGGCGATGATGCCTTCCTGGGCGACGCTGCCCACCGATTGTTTGACGAATACCGAGGCGTCGCCCAACAGGGACGTCTTGAGCGACGGTGGCAGCGTCTCATTGATGCGCGGCAGCATTCCACGGATACCGTCGATGATCGACAGGGTGGAGATGCTGCCGTTCTTCAGCGCCGGCATCAGCACGGCGCGATGGCCGTCGACACGCACGATGTTGGTCTGCGGGGGCGAACCGTCGCGCACGTGGGCGACCTGGCCGATGGTGATCAACGCGCCGTCGACGGTCTTGATCGGCAGGTCGTTGAGTTCATCGATGGCCTTGGGGCTGTTGTTGAGCAGGATCGTGTATTCGTTGGGGCCGAGCTTGGCGGTGCCCACCGGGATGATCTGGTTCTGCAGGGCCAGGGCATTGCCCACGTCCTGCGCCGACAGGCCTTTGGCCGCCAGCGCCTGCGGGTCAAGGTCGAGGGTAATCTGCCGCTGCTTGCCACCCATCGGCGTGGGCATCGCCAGGCCGGGCAGGGCGCTTAACGGCAGGCGAATGTTGTTCTGCACCAGGTCGCGGATCCTGGCTTCCGACAGGCTCGGGCTGGAAAAGGCCATTTGCAGGATCGGCACCGTAGATGCGCTGTAGTTGAGGATCAGCGGCGGCGTGATACCCGGCGGCATCTGCTTGAGTACGGTTTGTGACACGGCGGTCACTTGGGCATTGGCGGTGCGAATATCGACGCCGGGTTGGAAGAATATTTTCACGATGCCCATGCCGGGCAGGGATTGCGATTCGATATGTTCGATGTCGTTGACGGTGGTGCTCAGGGAGCGTTCGTAGGTGTAGATCACCCGGCCGGCCATGGCGTCCGGCGACAGGCCGTTGTACTGCCAGACCACGGCGACCACAGGGATACCGATATCGGGGAACACGTCCGTGGGGGTACGCAGGGCCGCCATCGGCCCGATGATGCAGATGAATATGGCCAACACGATAAACGTGTAGGGCTTGTGCAGTGCGGTCTTTACCAGCCCGAGCATGCGTGAACCTCCGAGGGAGCAGGATTGCAAACCCCGGCAGTCTTGCCCGACCCACCTAACACGCACCTTTCAGCCAGGTGAAGGAACATTTAGGTACGGGCTGAAGATCGTTTCATATGGATTCATTTGTTCTACACAGGGCTGCTGGCCAAGCTTGTCACCCATCGGACACATCGTCTTTTTTGGAGCCCTGCCATGTCACTTAAACCACTGTTGTTGATCCCTGCTCTAGGTGCCGTATTGCTGTTGTCGGCGTGCGCCGGCCCGATCCCCAAGGCGGACCCGAGCGAGGCCTGGATTGGTCTGAGGGAGGAGGCGCCGAATGATTTGCTGGCCGAGCGCGTGGACGGCAAGCGCGTGGATGACGGGCGCTATTTCGAAGTGACGCCGGGGGATCATCGTCTGGACGTGACGCTTTACGAAGAGGAGCCGGGCGACGACAACCAGCGGGACTGCCAGGGCCGGGTCGAGTACCAGGGCTTCAAGGCGGGTGAACACTACACGCTGGTGGAGTCGAGCCTGGGCACGACCGTGCGCGCATCCTTGAAGGATGACCACGGCAAGGAAGTCGCGGCGACTCAGGACTTCAATTGCATGCCTGGCTAGGCGTGGTGTATCGCAGCCTTCAGCGGCTTGGCCGGTTTGACGTGGGGATGATGGTGCCGACGGGTAATGCGTAACACCCCCCACAACATGGCGCCGGCTACCGCCAGCCAACCGCAGATCAACATCACAATCGTTGTTGCAAGGCTCATTCAGGCCTCCTTTTACCCCGCAGGGGGCACACACAGTCTTCTCAATGGACAGTCTAGCTACCCGGCGGTTGCCTGCTATTGACCAATGGTCGTGTTCGTCCAACTTGTTTGCTCTATCCCAGGCGCCAGACCCCGGTTTTGGGCTATACCCGCGTGGCGTGGCGCCCTATGATCAGGACCCTTACCGGCAGTTGATCAAGAGAGTACAAAATTGCGGTTACGGTCGAACGTTAAATCATCCCTGTTGCTGGCCTGCGCCATGGGCCTTGCGGCCTGTTCCGGGCATCCGTCGAAACTGCCGGGCTTGCCGGAGCGCGTCGAACTCAATGGTGTGCCGACCTTTCGCAGCGAGGCTTATCAGAGCGGACCTACGGCGTTAGCCAGCATGCTGTCGCAACAAGGCATTGTCATGACACCGGGCTTGCTGGATAAACCACTGCGGTTACCGGGCGGCGAAGCGGACCTGGAGCGCAACATGCAGGTGCTGGCCCGTGAGTACGGGCTGATGGTGTATCCGCTGGATGCCAGGCTGACGGCCGTACTGGCGCAGGTGGCGGCGGGTTATCCGGTGATGGCGCGCGTCGGCGGCGGGCTTTGGTCGGATGCTCACTATGTGGTCGTGGTGGGCTTCAATCAGCAGAAAAGCACGGTGCTGCTGCGCTCGGGCATGGACCGGCGCTTGTTGATGAGCTTCAGCGACTTTGAATCGAAGTGGGCAAGCGCGGGGCATTGGGCGATCCTCACCCAGCGTCCGAGCCAGTTGCCGGCGAATGTGGATACCCAGCGCTGGCGCGACGCGGCGAATGCCACCGCCCAGGCCGGGCAGGAACGGGCGGCGGCGCAGGCGCTTAAAGTGTTGTCAGAAAGAAAGTAAAAAAAACGGCGCTCGATGCGCCGTTTTTTTATGCGCGGGTTATCGACGCACTTCTGCGGCGTTCGGGCGGTTCTTCAGATTCTTGTCGGCCTTGTAGCGCAACGCCACGTCCGGCACCGAGCCGCCTTTGCCGGTCTCGACCCAGCTGCGAATACGGCTGGCATCGGCGAAGTGGGTGAATTTGCCGAACGCATCCAGGATCACCAGCGACACCGGGCGATTGCCCATGCTGGTCACCAGCACCAGGCAATGGCCAGCCTGGTTGGTGAAGCCGGTCTTGGTCAGCTTGATGTCCCAGTTGGCGCGGTTGATCAGGTGGTCAGTGTTGGAGAAACCCAAGGTGTAGTTGGGCTTGCGGAATGCAACGGTCTTTTCCTTGGTGGTGCTCAACTGGCTGAGCAGCGGGTAGTGGCGTGCGGCAGCCAGCAGCTTGCTGAGGTCGCGGGCGGTGGACACGTTGTGGATCGACAGGCCAGTGGGCTCAACATAGTGAGTGCTGGTCATGCCCAGCGCCTTGGCCTTGGCGTTCATCGCCGCGATAAACGCCGGGTAGCCGCCCGGGTAATGGTGGGCCAGGCTGGCGGCGGCGCGGTTTTCCGAGGACATCAGGGCGATCAGCAGCATTTCCTTGCGGGGCATTTCGCTGCCGATTTTTACGCGAGAGAACACGCCTTTCATTTCTGGCGTGTCCTTGATGTTGATGTCGATGTACTCGTCCATGTTCTGCTTGGCTTCGAGCACGATCAGGCCGGTCATCAACTTGCTTACCGACGCAATCGGCACCACTACATCGGGGTTGCTGGCATAGATGACTTTATTGGTTTGCAGGTCGACCAGCATGGCGCTGCCGGACGCGATCTGCAGTTTGGACGGATCGCGCGGTGCCTGGGTGGATTCGGCGGCGTGCGCAAAGGTGCCTGTGAAAGCAAAAAATAGGCTGACGATAGAAAGACGAATTTTCACGCGGATGAACTCGCTAAAAAGTAGGAAATACCGTTGAGTAACGGTTTTTTTGATAAATGCCGTTACATTTTAGGAGTATGGACGATGGACTGTCGAATGTTCTTCTAAAACCAGACGAAAGTGCTTAAAAACTAAGAAAAAACAGGTTTTTTTCGGGCAATAAAAAGCCCTGCGATAAGGCAGGGCTTTTTCAGTACGCCTGGTTATTAACCGTGGAGGGTTTCTGCGGCGTACAGGGTATTTTCCAGCAGGCAGGCACGGGTCATCGGGCCAACGCCGCCGGGCACCGGGGTGATCCAGCCGGCGCGGGGCAGGGCAGTTTCATACACCACGTCGCCTACCAGCTTGCCGTCTTCCTGGCGGTTGATGCCCACGTCGATAACAATCGCGCCTTCCTTGATCCACTCACCCTTGACCAGGCCCGGCTTGCCGGCGGCCACGACGACCAGGTCCGCGCGACCAACGTGGCCGGCCAGATCCTTGGTGAAGCGGTGGGTCACGGTCACGGTGCAGCCGGCCAGCAGCAATTCCATGGCCATTGGGCGGCCGACGATGTTGGAGGCGCCCACGACCACGGCGTCCAGGCCATAGAGGTCGACACCGGTGCTTTCCAGCAGGGTCATGATGCCTTTTGGTGTGCACGGGCGCAGCAGCGGGATGCGCTGGGCCAGGCGGCCGACGTTATAAGGGTGGAAACCGTCGACGTCTTTGTCCGGGCGGATGCGCTCCAGCAACTTGGACGCGTCCAGGTGCTCGGGCAGTGGCAGTTGCAGAAGGATGCCGTCGATCGCCGGGTTGTCGTTGAGGCCATCGATCAGGTCGGTGAGCGCCTCTTGGGTGGTGGCGGCAGGCAGGTCGTAGGCCTTGGATATAAAGCCGACCTCTTCGCAGTCTTTACGCTTGTGCGAGACATAAACCTGAGAGGCAGGATCGCTGCCGACCAGGATCACCGCGAGGCCCGGTGTGCGCAGGCCTTGCTGGCTGCGCTCGGTGACTCGTTTGGCGATCTGCTGGCGCAGGCTGGCGGCGATTGATTTGCCGTCGATAAGTTGTGCAGTCATTACGCGTGATTAACCATCGAGAGGGGGAGGAAAAGTGCGCGCATTCTCGCACGCCACGGCGCGAGGGCAAAGGCGCTTGGTCTGCAAATTGGCCTAACCCCTTAAATAAAATGAATTTTTTTCAAAAAAGATTTGACGGGTTTCCAGGCCCTCTATACTATTCGTCGCACTTGTCGGGCACAGCCTAGCACTGGTTAAGAAGGTCGAGCAGAATTGTTGTACTGCGAGGCTGGAAGCACTTAGTTTGTAATCCTCCAAGAGTACAGATTAATAAGGCGCCCGTAGCTCAGCTGGATAGAGCATCCGCCTTCTAAGCGGATGGTCGCAGGTTCGAGTCCTGCCGGGTGCGCCATTAGGCAGCTTTGGCACAAGTAGCGTTATATGGTGGGCGTAGCTCAGTTGGTAGAGCACGGGATTGTGACTCCCGTTGTCGAGGGTTCGATCCCCTTCGTCCACCCCATATTTTGAAAAGGCGCCAGATTAATCGTCTGGCGCCTTTGCTTTAAGAGCTTCAAGCGCGGATGTGGTGGAATTGGTAGACACACTGGATTTAGGTTCCAGCGCCGCGAGGCGTAAGAGTTCGAGTCTCTTCATCCGCACCAATTAAAGCTTTGCCAGGCCGTCAGGCGAGGTAGGGTTCAACAAAGAAGATGTTCGAGTTCTTTGTTAATGCAATATGGTGGGCGTAGCTCAGTTGGTAGAGCACGGGATTGTGACTCCCGTTGTCGAGGGTTCGATCCCCTTCGTCCACCCCATATTTGAAAAGGCGCCAGATTAATCATCTGGCGCTTTTTTTTGCATCCGAAAAAGCTGGGGCTCGTTTCTGCGGGCATTTGCGGGCATTGAGCCGCGTGAGGATTCGCGGATTCCGGGTGTCAAGAAAAAAACAAGCATTCTCAATGCCTTGGCGTTAGAATCGTTGCCGGTTTTGAACGTGTAGAACTGATGCTCGGCTATATAGAGGTCAGCACCGCTATTAAATAGCGATAACGGCGCAGTACCTGAAAAAGGGCTGTGCCGTTTTTGTTTGAGCGTTTCGAGTTTCCAGGGCAGGGCGCTTCGTCGTATTTGTGTTTCGCGATGCTGCGGCCGGCCTGTCGGTCTTGCTTGCAAGGTCGGCGGTCAGGGTTTGTTTGCGCACCCTTCTATATATAGAAGGGCTGGCGCAGAGCCCTGGCTTGATGAGCTGTATTTGCTAATGGGCGCAGGTGCATGCGTGCACTTGAACCTACAAATGGCCTGCTGTTTTTTTACCCGTTTCCAGTAGGGTGACTTCTTGAGTTTGACCCTCTAGAATGCATGCCCTTGATTCTGGGGTCGGAAACGGCCGGCTAACGTCTGTGCAACGAGGAATATTCATGCAAGTTTCTGTTGAAAATACTACTGCTATTGAGCGCCGCCTGAGCATCACCGTGCCGGCAGAGCGTATCGAAACTGCGGTCAACAAGCGTCTGCAGCAGACTGCCCAAAAGGCCAAAATCGCTGGTTTCCGTCCGGGCAAAGTGCCAATGAGCGAAATCAAGCGCCGTTTTGGTGCCGATGCGCGTCAGGAAGCGGTAGGTGACGTGATCCAGGCTTCCTTCTACGAGGCCGTTGTTGAACACAAGCTGAACCCGGCTGGTTCGCCTTCGATCGAGCCTAAGTCCCTGGAAGCTGGCAAGGACCTGGAATACGTTGCCGTATTCGAAGTGTTCCCAGAGTTCGAAGTGGCCGGCTTTGACGGTATCGAAATCGAGCGCCTGAGCGCCGAAGTTGCTGATTCCGACCTGGACAACATGCTGGAAATCCTGCGCAAGCAGAACACCCGTTTCGAAGTGGCCGATCGTGCCGCCCAGAACGAAGACCAACTGAACATCGATTTTGTTGGCAAGGTTGACGGCGAAGTATTCGCTGGCGGCTCCGCCAAGGGCACTCAGCTGGTGCTGGGTTCCAACCGCATGATTCCTGGTTTCGAGGACGGCCTGGTTGGCGCCAAAGCCGGCGAAGAGCGTGTTCTGAGCCTGGCTTTCCCTGCTGACTACCAGAACCTGGACCTGGCTGGCAAAGCTGTCGAGTTCACCGTGACTGTCAACAGCGTTTCCGAGCCTAAGCTGCCCGAGCTGAACGAAGAGTTCTTTGCTCAGTTCGGTATCAAGGAAGCCACTCTCGAAGGTTTCCGCACCGAAGTTCGCAAGAACATGGAGCGCGAGCTGCGTCAGGCGATCAAGTCCAAGGTCAAGAACCAGGTCATGGACGGTCTGCTGGCCGCCAACCCGATCGAAGTGCCTAAGGCTCTGCTGTCCAACGAAGTGGATCGCCTGCGCGTTCAAGCGGTTCAGCAGTTTGGTGGCAACATCAAGCCTGACCAACTGCCGGCCGAGCTGTTCGAAGAACAAGCCAAGCGTCGCGTTGTGCTGGGTCTGGTCGTGGCCGAAGTGGTCAAGCAGTTCGACCTCAAGCCTGACGAAGACCGCGTTCGCGAAATGATCCAGGAAATGGCTTCGGCCTACCAGGAGCCTGAGCAGGTTGTGGCTTGGTACTACAAGAACGACCAGCAACTGAACGAAGTACGTTCGGTTGTGCTGGAAGAACAAGTTGTGGATACTGTTCTGCAGAAGGCTAAGGTGACCGATAAAGCGGTCTCTTACGAAGAAGCAGTCAAGCCGGCGGAAGCAGCACAAGCCGACTGATTGTCCAACTCGTTGGAAATTCAACCATAAGCCAGCCTCGCGCTGGCTTATGCGTTTTCAAGACATGACTATTTGGGAGTAACTGCAGAGCATGTTCCGTAATTCCTATATTCAGCAGAACTCTGATATCCAGGCCGCAGGCGGCCTGGTCCCGATGGTTGTCGAGCAGTCCGCTCGTGGCGAACGCGCCTACGACATCTACTCGCGCCTGCTCAAGGAGCGAGTGATCTTTCTGGTGGGCCCGGTAGAGGACTACATGGCCAACCTGATCTGTGCGCAGCTGCTGTTCCTTGAAGCGGAAAACCCGGACAAGGACATCCATCTCTACATCAACTCGCCGGGCGGTTCGGTAACAGCAGGCATGTCGATCTACGACACCATGCAGTTCATCAAGCCGAATGTCTCGACGACCTGCATTGGCCAGGCCTGCAGCATGGGCGCGTTCCTGCTGACGGCGGGTGCCGAGGGCAAGCGTTACTGCCTGCCGAACTCGCGTGTGATGATTCACCAGCCACTGGGCGGCTTCCAGGGCCAGGCGTCGGACATCGAAATCCATGCCAAGGAAATCCTCTTCATCCGCGAGCGTCTCAACACGCTGATGGCCAAGCACAGCGGGCATACCCTCGAAGAAATCGAGCGCGACACCAACCGCGACAACTTCATGAGCGCCGAAGCCGCACGTGCATACGGGTTGATCGACGCAGTGATCGAAAAGCGCCCCGCTTAATATAAGCCGCTCAAAATAGGGCTGGTCGGCGTGTCCGATCATCGGCGGGCTTGAAAAAGCCCGCATAAGCCTTCATCTTGTGTTGCAAGCCTATCGGATTTGGATCGAACGAATGACTGACACCCGCAACGGCGAGGACAACGGCAAGCTGCTCTATTGCTCCTTCTGTGGCAAAAGCCAGCATGAAGTACGCAAGTTGATTGCCGGCCCCTCGGTCTTTATCTGCGACGAGTGCGTCGACCTGTGCAATGACATCATCCGTGAGGAGGTGCAGGAAGCCCAGGCCGAAAGCAGCGCGCATAAATTGCCTTCGCCTAAAGAAATCAGCGGCATCCTTGATCAATACGTGATTGGTCAAGAGCGTGCAAAGAAGGTTCTGGCCGTAGCGGTGTACAACCACTACAAGCGTCTGAACCAGCGTGACAAGAAAGGCGACGAAGTCGAACTCGGCAAGAGCAACATCTTGCTGATCGGTCCTACAGGCTCGGGTAAAACCCTGCTTGCAGAAACCCTCGCTCGTTTGTTGAATGTTCCGTTCACCATCGCCGACGCCACCACCCTCACCGAGGCTGGCTACGTGGGTGAGGACGTTGAGAACATCATTCAGAAACTGCTGCAGAAGTGCGACTACGACGTAGAGAAAGCCCAGATGGGTATTGTCTACATCGACGAAATCGACAAGATCTCGCGCAAGTCTGACAACCCGTCGATCACTCGGGATGTTTCCGGTGAAGGCGTGCAGCAGGCCCTGTTGAAACTGATCGAAGGCACGGTAGCTTCCGTACCGCCACAAGGCGGCCGCAAGCACCCGCAGCAGGAATTCCTTCAGGTAGATACGCGCAACATCCTGTTTATCTGTGGCGGTGCATTCTCCGGGCTGGAAAAAGTTATCCAGCAACGTTCTACCCGGGGCGGTATCGGTTTCAGTGCAGAAGTGCGCAGCAAGGAAGAAGGCAAGAAGGTGGGCGAGTCCCTGCGTGAAGTCGAGCCTGACGATCTGGTCAAGTTCGGTCTGATCCCCGAATTCGTTGGCCGTTTGCCGGTCCTGGCCACGTTGGACGAGTTGGATGAGGCTGCTCTGATTCAGATCCTCACTGAGCCGAAAAACGCCCTGACCAAGCAATATGCCAAGCTGTTTGAGATGGAAGGTGTGGACCTTGAGTTCCGTACTGACGCACTCAAGTCGGTAGCCAAGCGAGCGCTGGAGCGCAAGACCGGTGCACGTGGTCTGCGTTCTATCCTTGAAGGCGTGTTGCTCGACACCATGTATGAAATCCCCTCGCAGTCCGAGGTGAGTAAAGTGGTGATCGACGAAAGCGTTATAGAAGGTAAGTCCAAGCCACTGTATATCTACGAAAACAGTGAGCCGACTGCCAAGGCTGCGCCAGACGCGTAAGCGTTTCGCAGTTTCGGTACAAACAAGGGGCCCCTAGGGCCCCTTTGTTTTTTGCGCGAGTTTTTATCCTGACGCGTTTACTGCGTTTAACTGCTGGCAATAAGCTTGTTTTTTTTGCATGCAGCCCCCATCTTGGTTTCAAGCTTATTTTTGAACTGTCATAGAGGCGAAATCATGAAGACAACCATTGAATTGCCTCTCCTGCCGTTGCGTGATGTCGTCGTCTATCCGCACATGGTTATCCCGCTGTTCGTGGGGCGCGAGAAGTCTATCGAAGCCCTTGAGGCAGCGATGACGGGCGACAAGCAGATCCTGCTGTTGGCCCAGAGAAATCCTGCTGATGATGATCCAGGCGAAGATGCCCTGTATCGCGTCGGTACCATTGCCACCGTTCTGCAACTGCTGAAACTGCCTGATGGCACCGTCAAGGTGCTGGTGGAAGGCGAGCAACGTGGGGCGGTAGAGCGTTTCATGGAGGTGGATGGTCACCTGCGCGCCGAAGTGGCGCTGATCGACGAAGTCGAAGCCCCTGAGCGCGAATCCGAGGTTTTTGTACGCAGCCTGCTCTCGCAGTTCGAGCAGTATGTGCAGCTGGGCAAGAAAGTCCCGGCTGAAGTCCTGTCTTCCCTCAACAGCATTGATGAGCCAAGCCGCCTGGTCGACACCATGGCCGCGCACATGGCGCTGAAGATCGAGCAAAAGCAAGACATCCTCGAAATCATCGACCTGTCGGCCCGTGTTGAACACGTGCTGGCGTTGCTGGATGCGGAGATCGACCTGTTGCAGGTTGAAAAGCGCATCCGTGGTCGTGTGAAGAAGCAAATGGAGCGCAGCCAGCGCGAGTACTACCTGAATGAGCAGATGAAGGCCATTCAGAAAGAGCTCGGCGACAGCGAGGATGGCCACAACGAAATCGAAGAGCTGAAAAAGCGCATCGATGCCGCCGGCCTGCCGAAAGACGCCCTGACCAAGGCCAATGCCGAGCTGAACAAGCTCAAGCAGATGTCGCCGATGTCCGCTGAAGCCACTGTGGTGCGTTCGTACATTGACTGGCTGGTGCAGGTGCCGTGGAAGGCTCAGACCAAGGTGCGTCTGGACCTGACCCGTGCCGAAGAAATTCTCGACGCCGATCACTATGGCCTCGAAGAAGTCAAAGAACGGATCCTCGAATACCTCGCCGTGCAAAAGCGTGTGAAGAAAATTCGTGGTCCGGTGTTGTGCCTGGTTGGTCCTCCGGGGGTCGGTAAAACCTCCCTGGCCGAGTCGATTGCCAGTGCCACCAACCGCAAATTCGTACGCATGGCCCTCGGTGGTGTGCGTGACGAGGCGGAAATCCGTGGTCATCGCCGGACTTACATCGGTTCGATGCCAGGAAGATTGATTCAAAAGATGACAAAAGTGGGAGTGCGCAATCCGCTGTTCCTGCTCGATGAAATCGACAAAATGGGCAGCGACATGCGTGGCGATCCGGCATCGGCGTTGCTGGAAGTGCTCGACCCTGAACAAAACCACAACTTCAACGACCATTACCTGGAAGTCGACTACGACTTGTCCGACGTAATGTTCCTGTGCACCTCCAATTCCATGAACATTCCACCGGCCTTGCTGGACCGGATGGAGGTGATTCGTCTGCCGGGCTACACCGAAGACGAGAAGATCAATATCGCGGTCAAATACCTCGCGCCCAAGCAGATTTCGGCCAATGGCCTGAAGAAGGGCGAGATCGAATTTGACATCGAAGCGATCCGCGACATCGTGCGTTACTACACCCGCGAGGCCGGTGTACGGGGCCTTGAGCGCCAGATCGCGAAGATTTGCCGCAAGGCGGTCAAAGAGCACGCGCTGGAAAAACGCTTCTCGGTGAAGGTCGTGGCCGACTCCCTGGAGCACTTCCTGGGCGTGAAGAAATTCCGCTACGGCCTGGCCGAGCAGCAGGATCAGGTAGGGCAGGTGACTGGCCTGGCGTGGACCCAGGTGGGCGGCGAGTTGCTGACCATCGAAGCCGCGGTGATTCCGGGTAAAGGCCAATTGATCAAGACCGGTTCCCTGGGTGACGTGATGGTCGAATCCATCACCGCCGCGCAGACCGTGGTGCGCAGCCGCGCCAGGAGCCTGGGGATTCCCCTGGACTTCCACGAGAAGCACGACACCCACATCCACATGCCGGAAGGGGCGACGCCTAAAGACGGCCCCAGCGCTGGCGTAGGCATGTGCACGGCGCTGGTGTCGGCATTGACCGGCATTCCGGTGCGTGCCGATGTGGCCATGACGGGGGAAATCACCTTGCGTGGTCAGGTATTGGCGATCGGTGGTCTGAAAGAGAAATTGCTTGCCGCACATCGGGGTGGTATCAAGACCGTGATCATTCCTGAAGAGAATGTTCGCGACTTGAAGGAAATTCCTGACAACATCAAGCAGGATCTTCAGATTAAACCGGTTAAATGGATTGACGAGGTCCTGCAAATTGCGCTGCAATACGCGCCGGAGCCCTTGCCGGATGTGGCCCCGGAGATAGTTGCCAAGGACGAAAAACGAGAGTCTGATTCCAAGGAAAGAATTAGCACGCATTAATGTGAATAAGCCTGGTGGCTTCCTTGACAGCTTTTTAGAGCCCTTGTTATAAAGCGGCTCTTAAGTGTCTGTAGGCCATTCAGCACTGATTTTTGCTGTTTACCAAAAAACTTAGAATCATACTCAATAGATATATAAGGGGACTTAGAGTGAACAAGTCGGAACTGATTGATGCTATCGCTGCATCCGCTGATATCCCGAAAGCTGCTGCTGGCCGTGCGCTGGATGCAGTAATCGAATCCGTCACTGGCGCTCTGAAGGCCGGCGACTCCGTGGTACTGGTAGGCTTCGGTACTTTCTCTGTGACTGACCGCCCAGCTCGCACTGGCCGCAACCCACAGACTGGCAAAGCACTGGAAATCGCTGCTGCCAAGAAACCAGGTTTCAAAGCCGGTAAAGCCCTGAAAGAAGCCGTCAACTAAGCTTCGATCAAGCCTTTGCTACCCGGGTCGGACGCAGGTCTGGCCTGGCAGCGGAGCGGCAGCTGACCCACCTATCCATTGGGTCGCCACGCCGGGGGTGCAGGTTCAAACCCCCGTCCGCTCCGCCAGTTACGAGAAGGCGCATCCTCGGATGCGCCTTTCTTCTATCCGGACTCTACCCACGCTCCACGGTTGCCAATTTTTGAAGTTCAACCGTTTCTGGGGGACGCATGCTGCAAAATATCAGGGACAATTCACAAGGCTGGATTGCCAAGACCATTATCGGGATCATCGTCGCATTGATGGCGTTCACCGGTATCGAGGCCATTTTCCAGGCTTCGGGTAATAACAAGCAGGACGTGGCCAAGGTCAACGGTGAAGAAATCACCCAGACCGAGCTGAGCCAGGCCGTCGACATGCAACGTCGCCAGCTGATGCAACAGTTGGGCAAGGATTTCGATGCTTCGCTGCTGGACGAAAAACTGCTGCGCGAAGCGGCCCTCAAAGGCCTGATCGATCGCAAGCTGCTGCTGCAAGGCGCCGCCGATTCCAAGTTCGGTTTCTCTGAAGCTGCATTGGACCAAGTGATCCTGCAAACGCCGGAATTCCAGGTCGACGGCAAGTTCAGCGCCGAACGCTTTGACCAGGTGATCCGTCAGTTGGGCTACAGCCGTCTGCAGTTCCGTCAGATGATGACCCAGGAAATGCTGATCGGCCAGGTTCGCGCAGGCATTGCCGGCAGCGGTTTCGTCACCGATGCCGAAGTGCTCGCATTCGCCCGTCTGGAAAAACAGACCCGCGATTTCGCCACCGTCAACATCAAGGCCAACCCTGCGGCGGTGAAACTCACCGACGACGAGGTCAAGGCTTACTACGACCAGCACGCCAAAGAGTTCATGACCCCGGACCAGGTGGTCATCGACTATCTGGAATTGAAGAAGTCTTCCTTCTTCGACCAGGTCAACGTCAAGGACGATGAGCTGCAGGCTGCCTACGAGAAGGAAACCGCCAACCTCGCTGAACAGCGTCGTGCCGCGCACATCCTGATTGAAGTCAATGACAAGGTCACCGAGGCGCAAGCCAAGGCCAAGATCGAAGACATCCAGGCGCGCCTGGCCAAGGGTGAGAAGTTCGAAGCCCTGGCCAAGGAGTTCTCCCAGGACCCAGGTTCGGCCAACAATGGCGGTGACCTCGGCTTTGCGGGCCCCGGCGTTTATGACCCGGACTTCGAAACCGCGCTGTACGGCTTGAAGCAAGACCAGGTGTCGGCGCCAGTGCGCACTACCTTCGGTTTGCATCTGATCAAGTTGCTGGGCGTTGAGGCGCCTGAAGTGCCATCGTTCGCCAGCCTGAAAGACAAGCTGACCCGCGAGCTCAAGGCACAGCAGGTTGAACAGCGTTTTGTCGAAGCGACCAAGCAATTGGAAGATGCGGCATTCGAAGCGTCGGACCTGGCTCAACCTGCCTCCGACCTGAAGCTGACCGTGCACACCTCCGCGCCGTTTGGCCGTGAAGGTGGCGAAGGTGTTGCGGCCAACCGTGCCGTGGTCACCGCAGCGTTCAGCCCGGAAGTGCTGGATGAAGGTGCCAACAGCACCGCCATTGAGCTGGACCCGGAAACCATCATCGTGCTGCGTGCCAAAGAGCACCGCAAACCGGCGCAACTGCCGCTGGAAAGCGTTGCCGCGGCAATCCGCACCCAGATGGCCAAGGAGCGCGCCAGCGCGGCTGCCAAGACTCACGCTGACGAGCTGATCGCCAGCCTGCGTGATGGCAAGACGCCGCTGAACCAACCGGTTGACGGCCAGGCGTGGAAAGTCACTGAAGCGGCTAGCCGCAGTGCGGAAGCGATCGATCCTGCCGTGCTGCAAGCCCTGTTCCGCATGCCTAAGCCTGCGGCCAAGGACAAGCCGACCTTCACCACCGTGACCCTGGCTGACGGTAGCCTGGCGATCGTGCGCTTGAACGGTGTGAATGAAGCTGCAGCCCCATCGGACGAAGAAAAGGCGCAATACCGCCAATACCTCGCTTCCCGTGTCGGCCAGCAAGACTTCGCGGCGTACCGCAAGCAGTTGGAAACCCAGGCTGACATCAAGAAGTTCTGATGGCGGTTTGAATAAAAAACCCCCGGCCTGAAAAGACCGGGGGTTTTTTATGTCCACTGTTTTATCGGTGCTTGGCCACGGCCAGGAGCATCAATCCCACCACCGCCCACGGGAACGCACTGACGCCCCAGCGCTGCAGCAGGAGGCCGCCTATCAGGCCGCCGCCAGCAATTCCCAGGTTCCACACGGTCACCAGCATCGACTGCGCGGCATCCGCCGATTCCCCTGCTGATTTGGCCAGCGCTGTTTGCAGCAAAGCCGGCAGACCGCCGAACGCCAGGCCCCATAACGCGACAGCGATGTAGACCGCCACCGGCACGTCGATCCAGACCACCAGCGCCAAGCCGATCAGGCCAAACAATGCGCAACTGATCAGCAGCAGTGTGCGCAGCCACCGGTCAATCAATACCCCGGTCAGCCAGATGCTCAGCAGCGCGGCGAGGCCAAACACCAGCAGCACCCGGTCGATGTCGGTGGCAAGTGCGGCGGGCACCAGCAATGGAGCGATGTAGGTATAGAGAATGTTGTGGGCCAAGACGTAGGTAAAGGTCACCCACAACACAGGGCGGATGCCGGGCAATGCAAGTACTTGGCGTAATCCCAGGCGCTTGCCCGTCGGTTGACCCGCGAAGTCGGGCAGTTGCCAGCGAGCCCATATCAGCAGCAGCAGCGTGAGGCCGGTCATGATCGCAAAGCTCAGTCGCCAGCCAACGGCCGCACCGAGCCAGGTTCCCGCTGGCACGCCCAGGGACAAGGCCAGTGGTGCGCCGAGCATTGCCACGGCGATTGCCCGGCCTTGCAAATGTGGCGCGACCATTCTGCTGGCGTAACCCGCCAATAGCGCCCAAAGCAGCCCGGCAAACACCCCGGCAAAAAAACGCGCCACCAGCGTCAGCCCATAGTGGCTGGAGAAGGCCGTTACGCTGTTGACCAAGGCAAAGCCGCCGATGGCGATCAGTAGCAGCGGACGTCTGCGCCAACCTCGGGTCAGCAGCGTGAGTGGGATGGCTGCCAATAACGATCCAAGGGCGTAGAGGGTGACCAGTTGGCCAACCAGTGCTGGCGACACGCAGAGGCCTTCGCCCATCTGCGGTAGCAGCCCGGCGGGCATGGCTTCGGTGAGGATGGTGATGAATCCCGCCGAGGCCAGGGCCAGCAGGCCGCCCAAAGGCAGGGATTCGTGTCGGGCTGTGGCGGCGGCATCAGCCAGTGAAGCGTTAGAGCTCATAGCGCTGTTTCCATGCGAAAGGGCAAGCCAGCAGAGTAGGGGGCTGTGACCGATGGAAAAACAGGCTAAGGTTCCGAACTTATCGGACGTGGATGTCCGTAATCAGCTGAGGCAGGATCATGGACAGTTTGGGCAGCCTGTCGGTATTTGTGCAGGTGGCGGAGACCCGCAGCTTTACCGTCGCCGGGCGGCTATTGGGTGTGTCGTCTTCGGCCGTGGGCAAAAGCATTGCGCGGATGGAAGAGCGTCTGGGTGTGCGGCTGTTTCATCGCAGTACACGCAGCATTACCCTGACGGGAGAGGGCGCGCTGTTCCTTGAGCGTTCACGGCGGATTCTGGCCGAAGTCGAAGCGGCGGAGCGCGAGTTGACCGAAGCCAGTGCCACGCCTCGGGGCAAGTTGCGCATCAGCGTGCCACAAGTGCGCGGCCTGCTGATGCCGGTGCTCAGTGACTTCATGCGTGCGTACCCGGATATCGAGCTGGATGTGGATTTTTCCGACCGCATGGTGGACGTGATCGAGGAAGGGTTCGATGCGGTAATTCGTACCGGCAAGCCGGAAGATTCGCGCTTGATGGCCCGTCATCTGGGGCATTACCAACTGGTGCTGGTGGGCACGCCGGCGTACTTCGTGCAGCACGGCACGCCGCAACAACCCCAGCATTTAAATGGACACGCCTGCCTGCGTCACAAGTTCTGCGCCACCGGTAAGCTGGAACCCTGGCCGTTGCGCCTGGAGCCCGGTGCTGGCGAACTGACGTTGCGCACTTCGCTGGCCAGCACCACTATTGAGTCGCTCAACCATGTGGTCCACGAAGGGCTGGGGATTGCTTGCCTGCCCGACTACATGGTCAACCAGGCGGTGCGCGAGGGACGACTGCAACGGGTGCTGGATGATTATCTGGAGCACCGTGGCAGTTTCTGGATGTTGTGGCCATCAAGTCGCCATGCTTCGACCAAGTTGCGCGTGTTTATAGATCATATGTGCGCAGGGCTTTTTCCTACAGTCGCCATGCTGTAGCCCTGTGACGTTTTACCGACAGGAATGTGCGCGCCAAGGCCTCGTTCTGTTGCACAATACCGCCCGGACTGTTTTCTTCAGGATTATCGATGTCGACATCATTTCACTTGCGTAGCCTCGGGCTGGCGCTGGTGTTGGCGGGCGCCGCGGGCTGCTCGTCACCCAAACCCGCTATTTATGAACATGAGAGTTTCGACGACTCCGGCACGTTTTCCAGGGATTACCCGGTCAGTGATGCCGCGGCGTGCGAAGCGGCCCGGCGTGCCTTGCTGAGCCAGGGCTACATCATCACCAGCAGCGATCCCAAGGTCGTCGTCGGTAACAAAAGCTTCCAGCAGACCGGCGAAACCCATCTGCAGATCAGCTTCAACGTGGTGTGTGCCGACGATGGCAAAGGCACCAACCATTCGACGATGTTCGCCAACGCCCTGCAGGACCGTTACGCGCTGAAGAAGGTCAACAACTCCGCGAGCCTGGGTGTGGGCGTACTGGGATCGGTGTCGATGCCGATCGGCTCCACCGATGACTCGATGGTCAAGGTGGCCAGTGAGACGGTGTCCGCGCCGAAGTTCTACGAGCGTTACTTCGCGCTGGTGGACGTGTTCCTGCCCCAGGAAGTGAAGAAGGCCGAGCATATTCCCGAGCAGCCCAAGGCTGACCTGGGTGTGCCGGAGCCCAAGGCGGCACCGCTGGTCGAGAAGGTCGAGGCGCCAAAGGAAGAGCCTGCTGCGTCGGAACCGGTGGCACCACCGGCAGAGCCTGCGCCCATTGCGCCGCAGGAAGAGCCGGCACCGACGCCAACGCCAGCACCGACCCATCCGGACCTGCCGGCACCGACCGAAGCCATTCCGCCCCTGCCGACGCCTGCGCAGTAGATCAGACTGCTACGGGGTCGGCCTTGTCGACGTTGATCCCGTAGCGCTTGATCGCCTCACTGACTTTATCGCGACCGATCACGTTGTCATCGGCCAGTGCCTTCAAGGCTGCCAGCGCGACGAAATACCGGTCCACCTCAAAAAACTCCCGTAGTGTTTCCCGGGTGTCCGATTGCCCGAAACCATCGGTGCCCAACGCGATAAAGCGCCGTCCCGGCACGAACGGACGAATCTGATCGGCGAACAGTTTCATGTAGTCCGTCGCCACCACCACTGGCCCCGTTTGCCCGGCCAGGCATTGCTCTGCATAACTTACGCGCGGCTCACTTTCCGGGTGCAGCAGGTTCCAGCGTTCGGCCGCATGCCCGTCACGGCGCAACTCGGTGAGGCTGGTCACACTCCACACATTGCTTTGCACGCCGAAGTCGTTGGCCAGCAGTTCAGCGGCGGCGATCACTTCTCGCAGGATCGAGCCACTGCCCATCAGTTGTACCTGTGCCTGAGGGCTGGCGCTGAGCAGGTACATGCCCTTGAGAATGCCGTGTTCCACGCCCTCGGGCATCGCCGGGTGCGGGTAGTTTTCGTTGAGCAGGGTGATGTAGTAGTAAATGTCTTCCTGCTCGACGTACATGCGCCGCATGCCCTCGCGAATAATTACCGCCAGTTCGTAGGCAAAGGTCGGGTCATAGGAGATGCAGCACGGAATCACCGACGAGAGGATATGGCTATGTCCGTCGTCATGCTGCAAGCCTTCGCCCATCAGCGTGGTGCGTCCGGCGGTGGCGCCCAGCAGGAAACCGCGTGCCCGTGCATCGCCTGCCGCCCAGGCCAGGTCGCCGACGCGCTGGAAACCGAACATCGAATAGAAGATATAGAACGGCACGGTCATCAGGCCGTGGTTGCTGTAGGACGTACTGGCCGCGATCCACGAGGAAATCGCGCCGGACTCATTCAGACCTTCCTGCATGATCTGTCCGTCCTTGCTCTCCTTGTAATAGCTCAACTGGCCGGAGTCCTGTGGGGTGTAGAGCTGGCCGACGGCGGAGTGGATGCCGATCTGACGGAACAGGCTTTCCATGCCGAAGGTGCGCGACTCGTCCGGCACGATAGGCACGATCAGCTTGCCCAGGTGCGGGTCCTTGAGCAGGGTGCCGAGGATGCGCACGAAGGCCATGGTGGTGGAAATCGCGCGCTCACCAGTGTCCTTGAGTTGAGTGGCGAAGGCGCTCAGTTCGGGGATCTGCAACGATTCGACCGCAGTGTGGCGCGCGGGTACATACCCACCCAGGGCCTGGCGCCGTGCGGCGAAGTAGCGGGCTTCTTCGCTGTCGGCTGGGGGCTTGAGGTACGGAATATCAGCGAGTTGCTCGTCCGGCACTTCCAGGCCGAAGCGGTCGCGGAAGGCCTTGACGGCATCGGCGCCCATCTTCTTAAGTTGGTGGTTGATGTTCTGGCCTTCGCCGGCTTCGCCCATGCCAAAGCCCTTTACCGTTTTTGCCAGGATCACCGTGGGTTGGCCACTGTGACGCACGGCGGCGGCATAGGCGTTGTAGACCTTGTCCGGGTCATGGCCGCCCCGTGAGAGTTTCCAGATATCGTCATCGGACAGGTCCGCAACCAGTGCCAGCAACTCCGGGTATTTGCCGAAAAAGTGTTCGCGTACGTAGGCGCCGTTCTGGGATTTGTAGTTCTGATAGTCACCGTCCACGCATTCCATCATGCGTTGGCGCAACAGACCGCTTGTGTCCTTTTCCAGCAATGCATCCCAGCCGCCGCCCCAGATCACTTTGATCACATTCCAGCCGGCGGCGCGGTACAGGCTTTCGAACTCCTGGATTACCTTGGCATTGCCGCGTACCGGGCCATCCAGGCGTTGCAGGTTGCAGTTGACCACGAAGATCAGGTTGTCGAGCTTCTCGCGGCCGGCCAGGGAGATAGCGGCCAGGGATTCTGGTTGGTCCATTTCGCCATCACCGAGAAATGCCCACACCTTGCGGCCCTGATGTTGCTTGAGGTCACGAAACTCCAGGTAGCGCATAAAGCGCGCCTGATAGGCCGCCGTGATTGGCCCGAGCCCCATGGACACAGTGGGAAATTGCCAGAAGTCCGGCATCAGGCGTGGGTGGGGGTAGGACGAAATACCTTCGCCACCGGCTTCGCGGCGGAAGTTGTCCAGCTGTGCTTCGCTGATGCGGCCTTCGAGGTAGGCGCGGCCGTAGATGCCCGGCGACGAGTGTCCCTGAATGTACACCAGGTCGCCGTCGAAGCTGTCGGTGCGGCCACGGAAGAAGTGGTCGAAACCGACGTCATACAGCACAGCGGCTGACGCATAAGTAGCAATATGCCCACCTACCCCGGAGTGTTTGCCTGCGCGCAGCACCATGGCCATGGCGTTCCAACGGATAAACGCATTGGTGCGGCGTTCGATGGCCAGGTTGCCGGGGTAGGGCAACTGGCGATCCACCGCGATGGTATTGACGTAAGGCGTGGTCACCCGCCCGTAGAAGTCGCCATGCCGCGCTACGTCGAAGTCCAGCAACTGATCGATCAGGTAATGGGCACGCGGGCGGCCTTCGGCGGACAGCACCGACTCGATGGACTCCAGCCACTCGCGGGTTTCCTGTGGATCTGCGTCGCGTCCGACTGCGTTATTCGGGGTCATGTGAGGCTCCAGGATAGGCGGATTTCAAGTGGCGGGCTCCTTGTGGGAGCGCCGCCAAAAGTTGTTGCAATTGCAACTACATGGGCGAATTTAGCGCGGGATGAGCTACTATTGCAACCTTCTTGAAATCCACCGGATGGTGTTGCATGTCGTCGAAAGAGCCCGATGTATGGTTCCGTTTTGTCAGGGCCCACAGGACGGTCATCCGTGAAATCGAGCGCCGGCTGGCCGCGGCGGACCTGCCGCCGTATGCCTGGTATGACGCCTTGTGGGGCATGGAAAGCGGCCCCGACGGCACCCGCCGCATGCACGAACTGGCCGATGTGCTGGCTATTGAGCGCTATAACCTCACGCGCCTGGTAGACCGCCTGGAAAAGGACGGCCTGGTGGTGCGTTCGCGCTCCGACGGCGATGGCCGCGCGGCATTTGCGTCGATCACCGATGCCGGCCGAGCGTTGCGCAAAAAAATGTGGAAGATCTACGAAAGTACGGTGGACGAATTGTTCCTGTCGCAGATCGAACCGGAGCAGCGCCAGGGGTTTGCAGATGCATTGGAGCGCGCCGCCGGAATGGCGATGGAGGCGGGTGTTCAAAACCGTGGCCGAGGTAAGTCCGAAACGTAATGCAGATCCAGTGTGGGAGGGGGCTTGCCCCCGATGGCAATCGCGCCTCAACACCTCAGTGCTAAATCCGAATAACGCTGCTACGTTTAATCCTGGAGTGCAGGAACGTCATGACGTCGACATTTTTTCGTCATGACGGCACTTTAGGCTGGCTGTGCAGGTCATTTACTGGCAGCCGCTTTTAATTCAAGACAAGGAGCCCACTATGGACGATTACCAGGAAGAACTGCTTGAGTACCACGCGATTGAGCTGGACCCGCTGGAACCTGCAGACGACGCAACAGAGCTGTAAGACCGACGTCAGGCGGAATGCCGCTGACTGCGGCGAAATTCCCCTGGGGTCTGGTTGTTCCATCGCCTGAAGGCCCGCTGGAACGCTTGGGCTGAGGCAAAACCGAGCAAGTAGGCGATCTCGCCGAACACCAGTTCCGTATCGCGAATGTAGGTCATGGCCAGGTCGCGGCGGGTATCGTTGAGAATCGCCCGGAACTGAGTGCCTTCTTCGGCCAGTTTTCGGCGCAGTGTCCAGGTTGGCAGCTTCAAGCGTGCCGCCACTTCTTCCAGGTCGGGTTCCCGACCGCCATTGAGCATCGGCCCGAGCAACCGCGTAATGCGCTCGCGCAGGCTGAGGGTGCGGGTCAACTGCTCCAATTCCCTTTCACACAGTTGCAGTAGCAGTTGCCAGGTACTCGGGCAATGCTGGGGGTTGCGCAGGCCCAGGGTCGATTGACTCAGGCGCACCTGGTTGGCTTCGGCGCCGAAGTGCACCGGGCTCGCGCCCAATTGGCTGTACTGCTCGCTGTAGTCGGGGGCGTCAAACTCGATCTCGATGCGTTGCGCCTGCAGCGGTTGTTGAGCCAGGCTGGCGAGTTGATGCAGCCAGCTGGAAATGATCGAGTCCACCACAAAGCGGTTGTAGGCGTTGTAGGGGCTGATGGAATAAAAACGCAGCCAGGCGCCTTCGGCATCCTCGTGAAAACTCGATTGCCCGCGATAGTTGGCGCCATACAGCGGCTCAAAGCGTGTCAGTGTGCGGGCGGCTTCGCGGACGTTGGGCGCCTGGGCGGCAGTGACGCCGGCCAGGCCCGCCTGGCTCATGCGGCTGAGTTGACCCATGCGCAAACCCAATCCAGGGTTGCCGGTCAGTTGGATGGCCGCATGGCCCAGGCGCATATAACGTGGGATCGACAAGCGCGCGCCGGCTTCGGCGAGGCGCGCCGGGTCGAGGCCGTATTGCAGCAATAGCGGCTGCGGATCCAGGCCGTGGCTGTGGATCGCATCGGCCAGGGTATGTACGAAGCCTACCGACAGATCCCCCAGGCGCACCGGCTTCACCGCGTTACAGCCAGATATTCAGCAAGCGCGCGCCACGGGCGTCGCCGTCGGCGCTGATCTGCCCGTTGTGGCTGAGGAAGCTTTGCCCGGCAGTGCCCAGGTCCCAGAACTGCCCGCGCAGGAATACGCTCATGCCGGCGCTGGCCTGGCTGATCGGTTGCTGGCTGATCAAGGTCAGGCGGCGCCACGCTTCGCCTTCGCTGAGTTCCTCGGGCTTGAGGCTGATTTCCTGGGGTGTGGAGACACTTTTAAAACCACGCCATGGACGTTCCCAGGTGTCGCGGCCGAGCACAAAGGCTGGCACCGCGATCAGCTGCGCGCCTTGTTCGTTAAGCTTGCGGTAGTTGTCCGGGTACCAGCTGTCACTGCCCACCAGCACGCCGAGGCGCCCGGCCGGGGTGTCGACCACGCTGATGACATTTTCATCACCGGGCTCGATAAAGCCGCGCTCGTCGTAGATCGGGTAGAGCTGGCGTTGCAGATCGCCGACGGGCAAGCCATCCGCCGCAAACACCACGCTGGCGTTGTACAGCGCGCCATGGCCGACCTGGAGTTGCCCCTGGCTCACACTCGGGTTGGGCAGGGCGATGGAGCCGGCCACCACCGTGACCCCGAACTCCTTGGCCAGGCCGCCGAACAGCACCTGGTAGTCACGCGCCATGGCCGGGGCTTTCATGCGCAGGTAGGCGTCGTTGGTGCGGTCATCGCCGGTGGCGCTGATCCAGGCTCGCAGGAACTGCAGCGGATTGCTGATCGACAGCCAATGCATCGCGTCCTTCACATGCAGCGCCTGGTACACCTCGTTTTTCTCGCCAGTGAGCATCAGCCAGGTGCCAATGTGTTCAGGTAACACCACGATGGTCTTGTCGTTGATCAGGCCTTGGTCACGGGCGTTTTGCAGGTAGGCCGCGAGCTTCAGGTGCAGGCGTTCCAGGCTCTGGTAGTCGGCGGGGAACAGCTCCGGCTGGATGCCCAGCAGGTTGCCGCGATCGGCAGGCTGGCCTTCGTTGACGGCGACGGTGCTGCGCAGGTCCGACAGGTAATGCGCCACGGGGCGCTCCTGGGTCCAGACCAGATAGGCGGCGATGGCGGCAACCAGGGCCAGGGTGACGGTAAAAGCTAGAAGTTTACGCATGGGGGAACAGACAACAGACCGGGTGCAGGGTTCGCTGACTAGGGTAGGGCCCCTGCAGAGGCTTGCCAAGGGGCGCTGTGCATTTGGATCAATAAGTTGTGAGTTTCGGTCATTGAGCGGTAGGGGATGGCCTCTTAGTCTGTGGGACATAAACCGATGGCAGGCCATTCGAGCCTTCCACGTCCCGTGATGATCCGTTGTGGAGCTGTACCATGACCGCTGCTGCCTACCCGCACCTGCTGGCCCCGTTGGACCTGGGTTTTACCACGCTGCGCAACCGTACCCTGATGGGCTCGATGCACACCGGCCTGGAAGAAAAACCCGGTGGTTTCGAACGCATGGCCGCTTATTTTGCCGAGCGCGCCCGTGGCGGCGTGGGCCTGATGGTCACCGGCGGGATTGGCCCGAATGATGAAGGCGGCGTGTACGCTGGTGCGGCCAAGCTGACCACCGACGAAGAAGCACAAAAGCACAAGATCGTCACCCACGCGGTGCACGAGGCGGGCGGCAAGATCTGCATGCAGATCCTCCACGCCGGGCGTTATGCCTACAGCCCCAAGCAGGTCGCGCCCAGCGCGATCCAGGCGCCGATCAACCCGTTCAAACCCAAGGAGTTGGACGAAGAGGGCATCGAAAAGCAGATTCAGGATTTTGTCACCTGCTCGCTGCTGGCTCAGGTCGCCGAGTACGACGGCGTGGAAATCATGGGCTCCGAAGGTTATTTCATTAACCAGTTCCTCGCCGCCCACACCAACCACCGCACCGACCGTTGGGGTGGCAGCTACGAAAACCGCATGCGCCTCGCCGTGGAAATCGTGCGCCGTGTTCGCGAAGCGGTCGGCCCGAAGTTCATCATCATCTTCCGTTTGTCGATGCTCGACCTGGTGGAAGGCGGCAGCACCTGGGAAGAAATCGTGCAGTTGGCCAAGGCCATCGAGCAGGCCGGTGCGACCCTTATCAATACCGGGATCGGCTGGCATGAAGCGCGTATCCCGACCATCGCCACCAAAGTGCCACGCGGCGCGTTCAGCAAAGTCACGGCCAAGTTGCGCGGTGCGGTGCAGATCCCGTTGATCACCACCAACCGCATCAACACCCCGGAAATCGCCGAGCAGATCCTCGCCGAAGGCGATGCGGACATGGTCTCGATGGCACGGCCGTTCCTTGCCGACCCGGAGTTCGTCAACAAAGCCGCCGCCGGCCGCGCCGATGAAATCAACACCTGCATCGGCTGCAACCAGGCCTGCCTGGACCACACCTTCGGCGGCAAGCTGACCACCTGCCTGGTCAACCCCCGCGCGTGCTATGAGACCGAGCTCAATTACCTGCCGGTCAAGCAGATCAAGAAGATTGCGGTGGTCGGCGCCGGCCCGGCGGGTCTGGCTGCGGCCACGGTGGCGGCTGAGCGCGGTCACCAGGTGACGCTGTTCGATTCGGCCAGCGAGATCGGCGGCCAGTTCAACATCGCCAAGCGTGTGCCGGGCAAGGAAGAGTTCTTCGAAACCCTGCGCTACTTCAAGCGCAAGCTGCAGACTACCCACGTTGAGCTGTGCCTCAACACCCGTGTGGATGTGGCGCAACTGGCGGCTGGCGGCTACGACGAGATCATCCTCGCCACCGGCATCGCACCGCGTACCCCGGCGATTCCCGGCGTGGACAATGCCAAGGTGCTGAGCTACCTGGACGTGATCCTCGAACGCAAGCCAGTAGGTAAGCGCGTCGCGGTGATCGGCGCAGGCGGTATTGGTTTTGACGTATCCGAATTCCTCGTCCACCAGGGCGTGTCCACCAGCCTGGATCGCGAAGCGTTCTGGAAGGAGTGGGGCATCGACACTCAACTGCAAGCCCGTGGCGGCGTGGCCGGGATCAAACCCGAGCGCCATGCGCCGGCACGTGAAGTCTTCCTGCTGCAACGCAAGGCCTCCAAGGTCGGCGACGGCCTGGGCAAAACCACCGGTTGGATTCACCGCACCGGCTTGAAGAACAAGCAGGTGCAGATGCTCAACAGTGTCGAGTACCTGAAGATCGACGATGACGGTCTGCATATCCGCATCGGCGCCGAAGGTGAGCCAAAGCTGTTGGCGGTGGACAACATCGTCATCTGCGCCGGCCAGGACCCGTTGCGCGAATTGCACGACGGCCTCGTCGCTGCCGGCCAGAACGTGCACCTGATCGGCGGTGCTGACGTGGCGGCCGAGCTGGATGCCAAGCGTGCCATCAACCAGGGCTCGCGCCTCGCCGCCGAGCTGTAAAACCCCGAGCGGGGCGGTGTTAGACTACCGCCCCGTTTTTCATACAGTTCCCGTCCGATGGGCCCCTTCGATTGGCTTCCCTATGCACCCCTTGAACCTTTGGCGCTGGATTGGCTGAACGGCGTCGAGTTGGCCGTGCTGCGCCTGGACCGCATCGACCCGCTGATCAGCGGCAACAAGTGGTTCAAGCTCACCGAACACCTGGCCCAGGCGCAACGGGCCGGGGCCAGCGGCGTTATCAGCCTCGGCGGTGCCTACTCCAACCATCTGCACGCACTGGCGGCGGCGGGCAAGCGTTTTGGCTTTGCCACCGTCGGCCTGCTGCGCGGCCATCCGCAAGACACGCCTACCGTCCAGGATTTGCAGGCGTTCGGTATGCAGCTGCATTGGCTCGGTTACGGTGGTTATCGCGCGCGCAATGAACCGGGGTTTTGGTTGCCTTGGCGTGAGCAATATCCCCAGCTGTATCCCGTGCCGGAGGGCGGCGGCGGGTTGGAGGGGGCAATGGGCTGCGGGGTGCTGGTCGAGCAGGCCCGTGCGCAATTGAGCAAGCTGGGCTGGGCCGATTACGACGGGTGGTGGCTGGCAGCGGGCACCGGCACCACGCTGGCGGGTCTGGTGCTGGCAGAGGCGGGCGCCCATCCGGTGTACGGCGCACTGGCCGTGCCGGATGGTCATGGTGTGGCGCAAAACGTGAGTGCCCTGGTGGCGGGCGGCTATCACTTGCTAGACGCCAGCCGGGGCGGCTTCGCCAAGGTCGACCCGTTGTTGCTCGACTTTATCGAGGCCACGCAACAAGCCTGCGGCGTGCCGCTGGAACCGCTCTACACCGGCAAGGCATTACTGGCCTTGAAACAGCAGATCGAGGCCGGCCACATCGCGCCCGGCACTCGCCTGATCTTCGTGCACACCGGCGGCCTGCAAGGCCGGCGAGGGTTTACAGACTAGCGCGCTTACCCGGCATCATCCGCAGCGCCGTGTTATCGCGCATCACATAATGATGAAAGATCCCCGCCACGGCATGCAGCCCGATCAGCCAGTAGCCGATCTTGCCGAACAGCACGTGCCAGCTTTCAATCTCTTTGGCCAGGGCCTTGTTCTCGCCAATCAGCGGCGGCAATTCCATGCCATAGAACATCACCGAATGCCCCTCGGCGCTGACAATCAGCCAGCCCGCAATCGGCATGCCGATCATCAGGGCGTACAGCGCGGCGTGCATCAGGGTAGCCAGCAGGCGTTGCCATTGCGGCGGTGCCGGTAGGATTTTCGGCGCTACCCCCAGGCTGCGCGCAAACAGGCGCAGCCACACCAGCACAAACACCGTGAGACCGAACATAAAGTGCATCTCGACGATCAGCGTGCGGGCGCCGCTGCCTTTGGGGAACTGGCCGCGTAACTCTATGCAGGCGTAGACCAGCGCCAGCAGCACCACCATCAACCAGTGCAGCGCAATCGACATAGTGCTGTAGCGCGTATCGGAATTTTTCCACGGCATCGCTGGGTTCCTCGTTCATCAGGGCAAGCCTCCGTTCTTTGGCGACGGAGTCCTTTTACTCTATGCCTGTTTTGAACGATTTGCCCTACGCGAATGCCGTTGTGTTGACCTCTATCAGTGGCTTTGCGGCATTTCACCGCGTGCCAGGCGCTGGTTGATATCGGCGATCACTGCCGGCAGGTCGGTGATGGTGTCGATCAGGTAATGCGGGCGCGAGCCTTCGAACATCGCTTCGATGCGCGTGCGTTCGCTGGCCAGGGTGGTGGCATCCAGGGCTTGGAACTGTTCATGGGTCAGGCCCAGGGCGTTGCCGGAGCAGGTCAGCGCGACGGTCCACATCCCGGCGCGACGCCCTTCAAGGATGCCGGGCACGGTGTCGTCGACCTTCACGCACGCTGCTACATCGTCAATCCCCAGTGCAATCACGTTGGCCAGGGCCTGGGCTGGCCAAGGGCGGCCGTTGGGCACTTCGTCGGTGGCGACGACATGGTCGGCGACGTAGCCATTGGTGGCAGCCAGGGCGACGACCTTGTCCATTACCTGCTTGGGATAGCCGGAGCAGGAGCCGATCCTGATGCCTTGCTTGCGCAGTTGCGCAAGGGTGTCGAGGGCGCCAGGAATCAGCACCGAGTGTTCGGCGATCTTCTCGATCTGCAACGGCATGAAGCGTTGGTAGATGGCGGTGACGTCGTCGTCAGTGGGCGTACGGCCGAACGCCTTGCGGTAACGCTCGGCAACTTGCGGCTGGTCGCAGAGGGTGCGGATGTGGTCCCACTTGCCCATGCCCATCGGGCCGCGGGCCTCTTCGATAGAGACTTGCACGTCGAACTCGGCAAAGGCCTCGACAAAAATCTGGGTTGGCGCGAAGGAGCCGAAGTCGACCACGGTGCCGGCCCAATCGAGGATGACGGCCTGGAGGGTGTTGGGGTTTTGATAGTTCATGCGGGCGCTCCAATGGATGTAAGGGTGATGCCCATGGCCTGCAAAGCCTCAGCGATTGCACTGACGGCGGCGCCCATGTCGGCGGCGTCGACGTGACCGATGCAGCCGACGCGGAAGGTCTCCACCTGGGTCAATTTGCCGGGGTACAAGATGAAGCCCTTGGCCTTGACCCGTTCATAGAAGTCCTTGAACTGGTAGTGCGGGTCTTGCGGGGCGTGGAAGGTGACGATGATCGGCGCCTGGATGGCGGCCGGCAGGAAGCTGCGCAGACCGAGCTCGGCCATGCCGTCCAGCAGCGCCTGGCAGTTGTCGGTGTAGCGTTGGTTTCGAGCAGGCAGGCCGCCTTCTTCCTGATATTGCAGCAGCGCCTCGTGCAGGGCGGCGACCACGTGGGTCGGCGGGGTGAAGCGCCATTGGCCGGTCTTGACCCTGTAGCTGTGCTGGTCGAACAGGTCCATTGCCAGGGAATGGCAGTTGCCTTGGGCGGCGGCCAGTGCCTGCTTCTCGGCGAAGACAAAACCCATGCCGGGCACGCCTTCCAGGCATTTGCCCGAGGCGGCGATCAAGGCTTCGAACGGCACGTCGCGAGCATCAATGGGCAATGCGCCGAAGGAACTCATGGCGTCGATGATCAGGCGTTTGCCGTGGTTTTTGACGACCTGGGCGATCTCCGGTAATGGATTGAGAATGCCCGTGCTGGTTTCGCAGTGGATCAAGGCGACGTGGGTGGTGCCCTTGTCGGCTTGGAGCAAACGGTCCACATCGGCGGCAGTGGTGGGTTCATTTTCAGCGGTTTCAAAGGTGCTGAAGTCGCGGCCCAGCACTTCGCAGATCTTCGCCAGGCGCTTGCCGTAGGCGCCGTTGATCAGCACCAGTACCTTGCCGTTGCGTGGAACCAGGGTGCCGATGGCCGCTTCGACGGCAAAGGTGCCGCTGCCTTGCAAAGGCACGCAGTGATGGCTGTCCGCGCCGTTGAGGACTGCCAGCAGTCGCGTGCAGACGCTGGCGGTGAGTTGGTTGAAACGGTCATCCCATGAACCCCAGTCCACCAGCATTGCCTGACGGGTGCGGCTGGATGTGGTCAGGGGGCCAGGGGTCAGCAGGATCGGCGCGGCAGTGTTCATCGCAAGTTCTCGCAGGCATCGGGGGGTGAAGCTACGGGGCCTAAATTGCAGTTTGGCTTGTTATCAATCAAATTGTTTGTTGTTATGCGAGCTATCAGTGAGGCCGATAACCATGAACCTGTTTCAATTACGCGCATTCGATGCGGTAGCCCGTGAAGGCAGCTTTACCCGAGCTGCGGCGCGGCTGTTTATCAGTCAGCCGGCGGTGACCGGGCATATCAAGGCGCTGGAGGAGTACTACCAGATTCCCCTGTTGCGCCGTACGGCACGGCGGGTGGAATTGACCGAGGAGGGCGCACGCCTGGCGGCGATCACTCGGGCGATCTTCGGCCTGGTGGACGAAGCGCAGGCGCTGTTGGAGGCCAATCGGCAACTGCTCACCGGCCGCCTGGAAGTGGCGGCGGACGGTCCGCACCTGGTCATGCCGATGATCGCCAGCCTGCGTGCGCGCTACCCCGGCATCACGGTCAACCTGCGCCTGGGCAATGCCCAGGAAACCCTCGCGGCCTTGCTGTCCGAGCATGCGGATGTGGCGGTGCTGACTGAAGTGGAACCGCGCAATGGCCTGCATTTGCAACCTTTGAGCGAGTCACGCATTTGCGCGCTGGTGCCGGCCGGGCATCCGTGGGCGACGCAGGCCGAGGGCATTGCGCTCAAGCAACTGCACGAAGTGATCATGGTGCTGCGCGAGCCCAACTCCATCACCCGTCGTACCTTCGACGATGCGTGCCTGGCTGCCGAGGTTCAGCCCAAGGTGTTGCTGGAACTGGACAGCCGCGAGGCGGTAACCGAGGCCGTCGCCGCCGAGTTGGGTGTGGGCGTGGTGTCGTCGATGGAGGTCAGCCAGGACCCGCGGGTGCGCGCGGTGCCGATCCAGGGCGACGGGTTGCTGAACCGGCACATGCTCGGCTGCATGGAGCGACGCCGGTCGTTGCGTTTGATTCAGGCGTTTTTCGAGTTGGCGCCCTGAGGGTTTTTTGGTGGAACGATGCGTTCTCGCGCTATAAACTCTGCCCCCAAAGCGCCGGCCAGTAGACGTCTCGGCGCTATGGATATCAGAGAGTGAGTCATGGGCGCACAGTGGAAAGTCAAACATAAAGAAGCGGCATCCAATGCCAAGGGCAAGATCTTCGGCAAGCTGGTGAAAGAAATCACCATCGCCGCCCGCAACGGCGCCGACACCGCGACCAACGCTCACTTGCGTCTGGTGGTGGAGCAGGCCAAGAAGGCCTCGATGCCCAAGGAAACCCTGGACCGCGCGATCAAGAAGGGCGCCGGTCTGCTCGGTGAAACCGTGCAATACCACCGCGTGACCTACGAAGGGTTTGCCCCGCACCAGGTGCCGTTGATCGTCGAGTGCGTGACCGACAACATCAACCGCACCGTGGCGGAAATCCGCGTGGCGTTCCGCAAGGGCCAACTGGGTGCTTCGGGCTCGGTCGCCTGGGACTTCAACCATGTCGGCCTGATCGAAGCCTCCCCGGATACCCCGGACGCCGATCCGGAAATGGCCGCGATTGAAGCCGGTGCCCAGGACTTTGAAGACGGCGAAGAAGAGGGCACCACCCTGTTCATCACCGAAACCACCGACCTGGACGCGGTACAGAAAGCGTTGCCGGAGCAGGGTTTCACCGTGCTGTCGGCCAAGCTGGGCTACATCGCGAAAAACCCGGTGAGCGGGTTGAGCGATGAGCAGATGGCTGAGGTCGAGGCGTTCCTGGAAGGCCTGGACAACCATGATGACGTGCAGGATATGTTCGTCGGCCTGGCTGGCTGATTGGACTTATTGCTGGACAACTGTGGGAGGGGGCAAGCCCCCTCCCGCAATGTTCAGGGGTGCTGGCTGGCTGTCAGCAAGGCCTCGATTTCTTCGAAGTTCGGTCGCGCCAACACATCCGGCTGACAGCATCTTCTTTGCAGTTCCAACAGTTCACCGCTTGCCCCACCCTCAACCCGCTCCAACAACTCTCCCAGCAACACCCCGAACGCCCGCACTTCAATTCGCTGCAACGCCCGTGTCTCCAAGGTATCGGCCTTGGCATGGAACGACGCCGCGCCAAAATCCCCGAGCAGGCAATCCCCTGCGTCATTCCACAGAATATTGTGGCCGTACAAGTCGCCATGGGTGATGCCGTGCCGGTGTAAATGTGCCGCCACCGAGGCGATGCCCCGTGCCATGCGCAAGGCCACATCGGCACTGAAACGAGCGGATGGTGCGTAGATGTCGCGGGTGCACGACGCCAGGCTCGGCAGGGCGGCGAGGTTGCGGTAGCTGGGGTCGATCAGGTCCATCACCAGGGCGGCCTGGTCGTCCGGGTGGTCGACCACGCGGCCCTCGATCTTGATCAGGTTGGGGTGCAGGCCGGCGGCAATGCAGGCCTGCATTTCGTGCAGCGGCGAGCCGTCGCTGGTGATGGTGCCTTTGTAGAGTTTGACGGCAACCGGCTTGGCTTGTGCTTTCCATAGGGCCTTGCGGATCACCCCCGAGGCGCCTTCGCCCAGCACTTCGCCCAATTCCAGGTCTGTCCACGCAATAGCCGGTGTTGCGACGTCTGCCGTCACCTCCACGGCCATTTCCACGGGGTTACCGGCATAGGCCAGCCAGGTCAGGCTTGGCAGGGCTAACAACCATTGCGGCAGGCGGGTCAGGCAGTTGGACGCGATGCGAAGCAATTCGAGATTGTGACAATTGGCCAGGCTTTCCGGCAGGGCCGCGAGCTGGTTGCCGGCCAGCATCAGTTTTTGCAGCAGTGGACGCTCGCCCAATGCGTCAGGCAATTGGCTGATGCGGTTGTCGGTGAGGATCAGCCAGCGCAGCAACGGCGGTAAAGCGGCGGCAGGCACGTGGCTGATCTGGTTGGCCTTGAAGCCGATCATGCTCAACTTTGCGCATTGGCCCAGGCATTCCGGCAGTTCGGTAAAGGCGTTGTCCGAGCAGAACAGCACACGTAGGTGTGGCAGGCGGTGGAGGTCGTCGGGTAGGCGGCTCAGGGCGTTACCGCTGAGGTTGAGAACTTCCAGGGAGTCGGCCAGCCCGAAGATTTCTTCAGGGAATTCGGTGAGCCCGCAGGACAGGTCCAGGCGCGTAATGCCGGCCAACTGGCCGGCCTTGAGTTGGGCGAGGGTATTCATAAACGGCGCGGTCACTCGGTAAAGGGGCGTGAATGGCGCTCATGATACCGGGTCGTGGATGGGTTGCGGGCTGGCTTGTTGCAGTTGGTTCAGGCGGCTGGCGGTGCGCGCCAGGTCGATGGCCTGGCCGCTCATCGCCTGCTCCAGCGTGTGTTCGCCGATCAGGATCAGGTGCTTGTCCTTGTCATAGAGCACGTCGACCAGGTTGATAAACCGTTGTTGCACGGCGATCGGGCACTCGGCCAGGTGCGGCAGGCCGTCGATGATCCAGTGATCGAAATCCTCGCACAGCAGCAGGTAGTCCATCACAGCGGTCAGTTGTTCACAGAGGTCGCTGAAGGTGAAGGCGATGGTGCGGGCGTCATGCTGGCGGCAGATGAGTTGTCGGTTGCCCACTGTCAGGTGCTGCGCCGGGCCATCGGTGGCAGGCAGGCCGAGCGCCGCCCGCTGGGCCGATGTGCCCGGCCACACGTACCGACCGGTGGTAAAACGCTGCACGGCATGGGCCTGGGGCAGGCTGCGAAAATCCTGGGGCGAGCTGACTTCCAGCACTTCCATGCGTGTGGCGATCAAGTCGATCACCGGCTTGAACCGTTCGTGGTACAGCGGGTTGGGCAACAGCTCTCCTGGCGCATAGTTGGAGGTGACCAGCACCAGCACGCCCCTTTGGAACAGCGCCTTGAACAGCCGCGTGATGAGCATCGCATCGCCGATATCGTGCACATGGAACTCGTCGAAACACAGCACTCGACAGCCATCGAGCAGTTCATCCAGGGTCACGCCCAGCGCATCGTCGGCCTGCTGGTGGGTGAACATGCCTCGGTGCAACCGGGCGAAGAATTCATGAAAGTGCACGCGCTGCTTCTCGGCTATGGGCAGCGCCTGGAAGAAACCGTCCAGCAGCCAGCTTTTGCCGCGACCTACCGGACCGTGCAGGTACAGGCTGCGGGTGGGTTGGCCGGCGAGCAGGTGCCGGGTTGCGCGGGCCATGGCGGCGATTGCCTGGGCCTGGCCGGCGCTGAGGGTGTAGCCCTGTTGCCGGGCTTTGGTGTCAAAGAACGTCTGGATGGGCGAGTCGTCGTGGCCATCGGTGGGTTTACCGAGCAAACGACGGATCAAGGCAAGCACGGCCAATGGAAGTCACTCTGTGTGTCGAAGTCGCTTACTTTAGGGCGCTCGCCGCGATTTGACCAATGCACAAGGGCGCGGCCAGCCATCTCGAAAAGGCATGGAATGCAGGAAATCCTGTCCAGACTGGCAGATTCTTCCTCAGTGACTACCCTTCTACACAGCAGTCACCCCTGTATAAGGATTTGGGGCAGTGAAGGGACGAGCAGTATTGACAGTGATGTGCGCAATGCTCTGCAGCACGGTTTACGCAGCGCAACTGCAAGTGATGGTGCGCATCGACGTGCAGCGCGGCTGCCAGTTGGTGGGCATCACCCGCAGCGCTGGCATCGAGCAACTGGGCGTATTGGACTTCGGCAGCGGCCCGCGTCTGGATGACCCGGCCGGGCCCTTGAGTGCGGCGCTGATCAGCCAGCGCCAGCCGCGCCTGGAATGCAACCCCGACACCCCGTACCAGATGCGCGTCGATGGCGGCCTGAACGGCGGCACCGGCGAAGTGCGTTACCTGAGCACGGGCATCCCCTCCGGCAGACCCATTCCTTATCGCATTTATGCCGACGCCGCGCGGCGCATCCCCTTGCCGGTGAATGTGCCGCTGAGCGGCCGTGTACCGGACTCCGGTTCCGTCGATCTGCCACTGTATGGCCGGATCGAACCGCTAAAAGACATCCCCGCGGTCGGTCGTTACACCGACTTGCTCAAGGTCACGGTCACATGGTGAGCCGGGGCTGGACCCTGGTGGCCATGGGTGGCTTGTTGCTGCTGGCCGAAGATGCCCGCGCGGCGGTGGCCAGCGGGTTTATCCAGGCGCGCATGGTGATCACCGCCAGTTGCGAAGTGAGCAAGGGTAACGAAATCGCCCCGGTCAGCCCGACGGGCGGCACGGCCATGCTGGACTTCGGCAGCCAGGGGCCGACGTGGAGCAATCCCTTGGCGGCGGGTGTTTCGGACGGCAGTAATGCGCCGCTGACCGTCTCGTGCAACCCGACGGTCGCCAGTTTCACCGTAACCATCGACGGCGGCACCAATGCCGTCGGCACCACCCGGCGCCTGAGCAACGGCCGCCAGACCATCCCTTATCAACTGATGGCCGACCCGCTGGGGCGTATCCCTTACACCATCGGCCAGCAACGCAGTTTTGTAGCCACCAACGGCACGCAAATGACCATCCCGGTGTGGGGCGCCGTGGTGGCCAATACCACGGCCCTCCCGGCAGGAACCTATACCGACACTTTGACGGTGACATTGGACTGGTAAATCAAAAGGATGACGATCATGCATGCACGTGTATCTCGACTCGGCGTTTGCGCACTGGGTCTGGCGATGGCCTCCAGCCTGAATGCGGCCACCACGGTGACCGGCCAGATCACCTCCAGCCTGACACTGATTGCCAGTTGCCAGGTCAACGGTTCCGGAGCGGCCACCGGCCTCAACTTCGGTAGCCTGAACTTCGGTACCACCAACAGCCTTTTCACCAATGCCGACGCCCAATTGCTCGGCGGCACCGGCACCGGGGGCGCGCTGTCGATCCTGTGTTCCAGCGGCACCACGCCAGCGGTGAAGGTGCGTGCCGGTGCGAATGATGGTGCGTCTGACGGGGGCACCCGTGCGCTGGCCGACGGCGCGGGCAACTTCGTGCCGTACGACTTCTACACCGACAGCGGCCACTCGGCGCTGCTGGCGATTGACGGCGTGATCACCCTCGCCACCAGCACCGGCGTGGCGCAAACCGTGAACCTCTATGGTCGGGCGGTGGGCAAGGCCGGGCTGCCGGCGGGCACGTACTCGGACACCGTGGCTGTTGAACTGACGTTCTGATGCGCTGGCTTTGCGCCTTGCTGGCCTGTGGGCTGGCGGTGCCGCTGCCGTTGTCGGCGGTGACCAGCCAGAGCTTTCAGGTGAGCGCGACGATTACGCCGGGCTGTTTGATCGTTGGCGGCAGCGCCAATTACGGCGCACTGAATTACGGCAGTTACTCGGCTCTGGCCACCAGCACCGTGACTGCCGCGCTGACCGGCGGTGTGACCCTGCAATGCACGCCGGGGGTGGCGTTGAGCATGAGCGTCGACGGCGGCCTGCATAACAGCAGCGGGCGCAACTTGCAGCTCAACAGCGGCAGTGCGCGGGTGGCGTACCAGCTGTTTCGGGACGCGGCGTTCAGCCAGAGCCTGGGGGTCAGTCAAAGCGTCAGCGTGACGTACAGCGATGCAAACACCATCAGCCTGCCGATCTATGGGCGGGTGGTATTACCGGGCAATCAGCCTGGGGGGACGTACAGCGACACGTTGCAGGTGCAACTGACGTGGTAGGGCTTATCGGTATAAGGAGTGGTTTTATGCGTTCACCTTCCCGGCGGCTGTGGGCCGCGGGCATGGCCCTGGGGGCGTTGTGCACGGCGGGGTTGGCGCAGGCCGCCAGCTCGGTGCTGATCTGGCCCATCGACCCGGTGCTGGAAGCGGATCAACAGGCCAGCGCGCTGTGGCTGGAGAACCGCGGCACGGAAACCGCGAGCCTGCAGATTCGCGTATTTGCCTGGAGCCAGAGCGGCTTCGACGAGCAGTACCAGAACCAGCGCGATGTGATCGGCAGCCCGCCGGTGGCCAGGATCGAGCCGGGGCAGAAGCAACTGGTGCGCCTGACCCGCACGCGTGAAGTGCCGCCGGGCCAGGAGCTGGCCTATCGCATCATCATTGATGAAATCCCCTCGCCGTTGCAGGTGCCCACGCCGCCGGAAGGCAAGAACACGGCCGCCGCCATTCGCTTCCAGATGCGCTACTCGGTGCCGTTGTTCGCCTACGGCGCGGGGCTGTGGAGCAAAGAGGACGCCACGCGTCAGCGCGATCCGGCAGGCGCGGGCAAGCCGGACCTGAGTTGGCACAAGGTCACGGTGGCGGGGCGCAACTACATCGAGGTGCGAAACCAGGGCGCCGTGCATGCGCGGCTGACCGATGCGTCGTTCAAACAGAGCGGGCAGCCCCGGCCGCTGGTGGAGGGGTTATTGGGGTATGTGCTGCCCGGCGCGACCATGCGCTGGCCGGTTCCGGATGCGGTGTCGGCTGATCAGCCGTTGCAGGTTCGCGTCAACGGTGCAGCGCAGTTGGAGACCCTTGCGCCGAAGCGTTGAGGGTGGTGTAGCGGGGCTCGGAAGCTCCGGGTGTTAAGCGGATGGAGATGTCCATTGAAGGACACAACGCCATGGTGAGTCGTGGTCGGGCTCGTCATCTATGGCTGTCGGTGGTGGTCAGCGGGCTGTGGGGCGCGGCAGTGGCGGGCGACTTGCCGCCGCCGCCGAGCAGTATGGAGGCTGTCGCCGATGCACAGCTGTTTCTGGAGTTGGTGGTCAACCAGATGGACACCGGCCGCGTCATTGCCGTCGACCAGCGCGCCGGGCAGCTATATGTGCCGGCGGGGGCGCTGCAGGACGTGGGCATGAAGCTGCCCGGTGAACTCAGTGGCAGCGTGGCGCTGGACGCAATCCCCGGTCTGCACAGCGATTACGACAGCAACGGCCAGCGCCTGCTGATCGACGTACCGCCGTCGTGGCTGCAGGAGCAGTTCATCGGCAACCGCAACACCTATCCGCGCACCCAGGCCATGAGCAGCTTTGGCGCCTTGCTCAACTACGATCTGTATTTCAACGACACCGATGAAGGCGGCAGCTACCTCGCGGCCTGGAACGAAGTGCGGCTGTTCGACAACTGGGGCACGTTGTCCAACACCGGGCAGGTCCGCCAGACCCTGGCCGACGGTATCAACGACAGTACGCTCAACAATGGCTACCGGCGTTACGACACCACCTGGCGTTTCTCTGATGATGAACGGATGCTCACCTATGAAGCGGGTGATGTAATCAGCGGTTCGCTGCCCTGGAGCAGCTCGGTGCGCTTGGGCGGGGTGCAGTTTTCGCGCGACTTTGCGGTGCGCCCCGACCTGGTCACTTATCCCTTGCCGCAATTTGCCGGCGAGGCGGCGGTGCCGTCGTCGGTGGATTTGTTCATCAACGGCTACAAATCCGAAAGCGCGTTGCTGCAACCTGGCCCTTACACCCTGACCAACGTCCCATTTATCAACGGCGCGGGTGAAGCGGTGGTGGTGACCACCGATGCCCTGGGTCGCCAGGTGTCGACCACGGTGCCGTTCTACGTCACCAGCACGTTGCTGCAACAAGGCTTGACGGATTTTTCGGTGGCGGCCGGGACGTTGCGCCGCGACTACACCGTGCGGGATTTTTCCTATGGGCCAGGAGTGACCAGCGCGACGTTGCGTTACGGCTATTCCGACAACCTGACCCTGGAAAGCCACGCCGAAGCGTCCAGTGACCTGACCCTCGGCGGGCTGGGCGGCAACGTGCGACTGGGCCATTTCGGCGTGCTCAACACGGCCCTCAGCCAGAGCCAGTTCGAAGGCCGCAACGGCCAGCAACTGAGCCTGGGTTATCAGTACAACAGCAGCCATTACAGCCTGTCCTATCAACGGGTCGAACGGCGCGCCGACTACGCCGACCTGACGCTGGTCGACACGCCCTACGCGAGTTTGAGCAAGCGCAGTGAACAGGTGACATTGAGCCTTAATCTTGAGCGTTTCGGCAGCCTGGGCCTGGGCTATTTCGACGTGCAGGCCGCAGACGACTCGCGCACGCGGCTGCTCAACCTGAGCTGGAGCAAACCGTTGTGGCGCAACACCAGCTTCTACCTGTCGGCCAACCGCGAGATCGGCGACAGCAACTGGGCCATGCAGGCGCAACTGGTCATCCCGTTCGACCTCAACGGCAGCCTTGCGCTGAGCACCGAGCGTGGTAAGGACGGCACTGGCCGCCAGCGGGTCAACTACAGCAGCGCCGTGCCCAGCCAAGGTGGGTTCGGCTATAACCTGGGCTATGCCCGGGGCGACGCACCCAGCTATCGACAGGCTGACTTGACCTGGCGTTTGCAGTCGGTGCAACTGCAGGCCGGCGTGTATGGCAGCAGCGATGCCGAGACGCGTTGGGCGGATGCCAGCGGTTCGTTGGTGTGGATGGGCGGCGACACCTTTGCCGCCAACCGCATCAATGATGCGTTTGTGGTGGTGAGTACGCAGGGCTTTGCCGGGATTCCGGTGCGTTACGAGAACCAACTGGTGGGCGAGACCGACCGCAACGGGCATTTGCTGGTGCCCTGGAGCAGTGCGTATTACCGGGGCAAGTATGAAATCGACCCACTGAACCTGCCGCTCAATGTGCAGAGCCCCAACGTGGAACAACGGGTCTCGGTGCGCCGTGGCGCGGGTTATCTGCTGGAATTCCCGCTGCGCCGCGTGCTGGCGGCGAGCGTCACGCTGGTGGACAGCCAGCACCAGGAATTGCCCCTGGGCAGCCTGGTGGTGCATGAGCAAAGCGGCCAGCAGGCGGTGGTGGGCTGGGATGGTTTGGTATACCTGGAAAACCTGTCGGCCCATAACACCTTGCAGGTGACGCTGGGGCCAGGACGTACCTGCCAGGCGACTTTCGATGTGGATGAGCAACAACAAGGCGTGCCGCTGATCGGGCCGTTGGTGTGCCAGTGAGGGGCAAGGCATGCCTGCTGCTCGGGCTGCTGCTGTCAGGCCCGGCGATGGCGGCGTGCTCGGTGGTCACCAGCGCGCCGGCCAGTTTCGGCTCGATCAGTTCGATGACGGTGCGCACGGCCGCGCAAACCAGTTCGACCACCAACGCCGGGTTGCGCTGCACATCGGCGCTGATTTCGCTGCTGGTGCCGTCGGACCACTTCTACGCCACCATCACCTCGACCCAGAGCGGCATGGTCGGGCCGACCGGTGACGTGATCGGCTACACAATCTACGGCAACAACAGCAGCAGCTATCCGATCACCCGGGGCACGCAGTTCGATTTTGGTGGCGCCGGGGGGATTGCCCAGGTGTTGGGGTTGATCGCGGGGCCCGGGGCGAAAACCGTGCCGCTGTACCTGAGCAGCATCACCGGCAGCAACGTGGCGGCGGGCCTGTATACCGAGACGTTGAACATTGCCTGGAACTGGAATTATTGCTCGGGCATCGGCGTTGGCGGGATCTGCCTGGGGCGTGATATCGGCAATGCCGTCGCGACCCTGACAGTCAGCATGACCGTCACCAACGACTGCCAGATCACCGCGCCCAATATCAGCTTTGGCAGCGCCCCGGTGGTCAGTGGGTTCACGGCCGTAACGGGGCAGACTATCAATATCGCCTGCACCAAAGGCAGCGCCTACACCGTGGGCCTGAGCGATGGCCAGAACCCGCTGAGTGTGGGCGGGCGGCGGCGCATGATCTCGGGCAGCAACTACCTGGCCTACGACATTTTCAAAAGCGCCGGCACCACGCGTTGGGGCAGTGTCGGCGCGGCGCGGCGGGCCAGCTCCACGGCCGAGGTCAACCCCGGTAATGGCTTGGGCACCGGCAGCCAGGTATTCAACTACAACGCAAAAATCTACACCGACCAGACCACGCCACCCGCCGGCACCTACCTCGACAACGTGGTGCTGGACGTGGGGTTCTAGAACGGCTGCATGGACGGCGGCGGCTGATCCGTGGGGCTGACCACCGCATAGTTGTAGCCGCCGCCAGACCAGTATTGCGCCTGCAACCCATCCGCCGAGCGCTGGCCACGGGGCAGGAAACCGTTGTTCGGGCCCGGTGGGCGAATGTAGAAACTGATGCGCCGACCGTGCGGGTCTTCGTACAGCACCATGGCGGCGGCGCCTTGCTCGGTGGTGAGCAACCGGCCGCTGACCGGCTTGAAACCTGACTGGCTCAAGTCCGGCAGGCGATGGGCCTGGTTGAAGTAGCGGTCGAGCCAGGCCTGCATGGTGCCACTGTCCTGGCCGTTGTAGTCGGCGGGCATGATGCCTTCCTGGGCAAACAGACGGAACGCTTGCATCGCGTCGGCCATCGGCAACATCGACGTTTGCGTGGCTTCGCGGGCGTGCCAGCCGCCGAGGCCGCCGAGGCTCACGGCAATCAGCAACACCGCCGCCGTGGCGAAGTGACGGCGCGATTGCTGCTTGATGCGCTGGCGGATCAGCGCCGGGTCCAGCGCCGGGTTGGCCGGCTGTTGCAAGGCGCCGCTGAGTGACGCGCGCAGCAATTGCGCGTCGTGCTGCCAGGCCTGCACCTGGGCCGCGACCTCGGGGTGAGCGGCCAGATAGGTGTCGAGTACACGGCGATCGCTCTCCAGGAGTTGGTGATCGACGTAGGCATGCAGGTCGCGTTCGCTGGGGGGCAGGCTGATCATTTGAGTATCCGCAGGGAAGGGCTGGCAATTTCGCCATCGCTGAGTTGGCGCAAGGCTTGGCGTGCCCGGGACAAGCGCGACATCACGGTGCCCATGGGCACGTCGAGGATGTCGGCGACTTCCTTATAGCTCAAGCCTTCTACCGACACCCATAACAGCAGGGCGCGCTGTTCGGTGTTGAGCTGATCGAAGGCTTGCAGGGTCGACTGGGCGATCACCGTGCGCTCCACCGATGGCTGTGCATCGTCGCGGCCGGTAAAAAATTCCAGCATGCGTGCATAGCGGCGGGTGCGGCGGTGGGCGTCGAGGAACTGCCGGTAGAGGATCGAGAACAGCCACGCGCGCAGGTCGCCCTCGATGCGCTTGTCGGCCCAACGGTTGATTGCCCGCTCCAGGGTGGCCTGCACCAGGTCGTCGGCGCTGCTGGCGTTACGGGTCAGGGACACGGCAAAGCGCCGCAGCCTGGGGATGAGTTCACGTAACGGTTCGTCGAGTTCATGCATGGGTATCTGGCTGGTCACTACGCTGGGACTAGAGAGACGTCCGGCGGTAAGGGTTATTCCAGGCGGCGAAAAATAAATCCACGGCCTGGGAATAGAGCCGGTTGGCATTCGTCTCAATGCTCCGACCTTATGTTTCAACCCCCTAAGGCCTCTGGCCCTGGAGTCTGTTCATGGTAGATCACTCATCACCGCCTCGTCCCGCGCTGAGTACGGCGAGCCTGATTGCGCGCCTCGCCGGCATTGGTGCCGTGGTCGCGGTCGTTGCCGGGGCCTTTGCCTACGTCAACGGCACGCTCGACCCACAGCGGCTGCGGCCGAAAACCTTGGTCAATGCCTTGGAAACCAATAACGGCGTACACCCTGGTTTTCGCCGTAACCATGCCAAGGGCGTATGCGTGGCCGGTTATTTCGAGAGCACTCCCGAGGCGCGTGCGTACTCCAGTGCCCAAGTGTTCAGCGAGGCCAAGACGCCGCTGGTCGGGCGGTTTGCCTTGCCGAGTGGTAATCCTTATGCGCCGGACAGCAGTGTGCCGATCCGCAGCTTCGCTGTGCAATTCAGCCAGGCCAATGGCCAGCAATGGCGCACCGGCATGAACAGCATGCCGGTGTTCCCGGTGGGCACGCCCGAGGCGTTCTACCAGATGCTCAAGGCCGGCGCGCCCGACCCGGCCACCGGCAAGCCGAACCCGGCGAACATGCCGGCATTTTTTGCCTCTCATCCCGAAACGGCGGCGTTTTTGGCGTGGGTCAAGACCGCGAAACCATCGGCCAGCTATGCCACCGAAACCTACAACGGCATCAACGCGTTTTACCTGGTGAGCGCTGATGGCACGCGCCAGGCCGTGCGCTGGGGCGTAGTGCCGCAGAGCCAGGACGCGGCGGGAGATGCAGCGCCGGCCGCTGCTGACTTTCTTGAGAAAGACCTGGTGCAGCGCCTGGCGTCAGGGCCGTTGCGTTGGCAGTTGAACATGACCCTGGCCAACCCCGGCGACCCGCTCGACGACGCGAGCAAGACCTGGACCGGCGAGCACAAGGTGTTGAACGCCGGCACCCTGGTGCTGCAAAGCAGCCAACCACAGGCCGACGGTGACTGCCGCGACATCAACTTCGACCCGTTGATTCTGCCCAGTGGCATCGAAGCCTCCAATGACCCACTGCTGGCCGCCCGTTCGGCGGCGTATGCCAGTTCATACCTGCGCCGTGCCGGTGAAGTCAGCCCGTTGCACAGTGCCCCTCAGGAGTCGAAACCATGAATGCCCAGCCTCGGTTTTTTGCGCCCTTGGCACGCCTGCTGCACTGGTTGATGGCCCTGCTGGTCATCGCCATGTTGTTTATCGGCGCAGGCCTGGCGGCGTCGGTGTCAGAGCGCCATGAGTGGTTGATCCACCTGCACAAGCCGCTGGGGATTGCGATCCTGGCGTTGGTGATCGTGCGTCTGGCGGTGCGCTTTTCCACCCGTCAGCCGCCATTGCCGTCTGACTTGCCGCTGTGGCAAGTGCTGGCGGCCAAGGCATCGCATCTGGTGTTGTACGCATTGATGCTGGTGTTGCCGCTGCTCGGCTGGGCGATGATCTCGGCGGCGGGCGACCCGGTGATGCTCAGCAGTTCGGTGCAACTGCCGGCGCTGGTCGGGGCCAATGCGCCGCTGTTTGCGCTGCTGCGCAAGGCCCATGGGTTCCTGGCCTACCTGCTGTTTTTGACGGTGCTGGTGCACCTGGCGGCGGCGTTGTTCCACGGGCTGATTCGACGGGACGGCGTGTTGCAGAGCATGACCGGCACCAAGGACTGATGCCGGCTGGGCAGGATGGTCAGCGCAGGGCCGTGACCATATCGGCCACCGTACTCAGCACATCCTTGCCCAGTTGCTTGGAGCGCTCACCCGACCAACCGGTTTTCGGGTTGGGGCTGTCGTCGTTGTCCTTGAAGGGCATTTCCAGGGTCAGGGACAGGCAGTCGAACTTCGCGCCGACGGCATTACAGGCCAGGGTCATATTGGCTTCGCCCGGCAAGTCTCGGGTGTAGCCGTGGACGGTCTGGAAGTCGCGGGTCAGTCCACTCAAGTGCTTGCGGAAGTGCTTTTCCAGCGCTTCGATGCGCGGCGTATAGCCGGGGTTGCCTTCGCAGGCGGCGGTGAACACGTAGGGGATTTCTTCGTCGCCGTGGATATCGAGGAACAGGTCGACACCGTAGCGTTCCATCTGTTGCTGCACAAACAGCACTTCCGGGCTTCTGTCTTGGCTGGCGCTTTGCCAGGCACGGTTGAGGTCCTGGCCCATGGCGTTGGTGCGCAAGTGCCCGTGGAAGGCGCCGTCGGGGTTCATGTTCGGCACCAGGTACAGGTCGGCAGCGGCCAGGAGTTTTTTCATCTCTGCATCGCCGTCCTGTTGCAGGCGCTCGATGATGCCTTCCATAAACCATTCGGCCATGTGTTCGCCGGGGTGCTGCTGGGCGATGATCCAGACGTTGCGACGGTCTTCGCCACCTTTGCCGCGCCGCAACAGCTGAATATCGCGGCCTTCGACGCTTTTACCGGTGGCCAGCAGTTGAGTGCCTGCGTATTTCAGCGCCTGATCGATCAGCCAATCATGGCGTGCGCGGCTGTAGGGTTCGAAGTAGGCAATCCAGGCGTGTTTCTTGCTGGTTTTGAGGCTGATGTGCAGGATCTCGCCGTCAAAGCGCGTGGGGACTCGGAACCAGTCGGTGTGGTCATAGGACGCTACAGCGTCGTAACCGCTCCAGGCATGACTATACGAGGAGCCTCCCGCGTTGCTCAGGCGAAACGTGTGGGTGTGGCCCACGTGCATGCCTTCGGCCTTGAAGTGGAACCATTGGAAATGATGGCTCTGCGTGTCGGGTTTGATTGCCAGCAGTAACTGATAGGCATCGCTGGCGTCGAGCACCTGGATATTGCCACTGTCGAAGTCGGTGCTGATCTTGATGGAGGTCAAGGCCACGGTCATAGTCTGGCTGCCTGAATATGAGTGTTGTGGCAGCTATATTACACAGGAGTCCGGTAAAGCCTGGATGCAAAATTGTTGCAGGGAGGAGGGGGGCGTCGTCCATGACGCAGCCGCAGGTTAGAATCTATGAGATTGATTCTCAAGCGCTATTTCGCAGAGATGTGAACCAGAGCGCCCGACTGACTTTCTTTCGGCGATGGTCTTTTGCTACCATGCGCGCCATCAAGCAACACACAGTCTTCATTAGCCTGAAGCCATGCCAGGGAAACTGGCAAAAAAAAGACCCGGCCAAAGAGCCGGGTCAAAAACCGTGATTAGCCTGATGAGGAGATATTCCAAGAGTCCGACCTAAGGTCCCTTGGTCTATCGACTGATCTCGCGATCAGCTGGGTCCAATAATAATCATTATCATTTGCAAGTCAAATGTTTTTATCCATGGGATAGAAATATTTTTCTTACGCGCCTGTTATCCGTTCGCCCGGGCTTCTGGCCTTTGCAACGATCGCTCCACCATCGCCTTCGCCATATCAATCAAATACACCACTGAAAACGCCAGTTCGCGCTGATTGCCCTGGTGGTTGCTCGCCGATTCATAGGCGGTGGCAGCAGCGCTGCGCAACAGGTCTGAGGCGTGCACCAGGGCTTCTTCGTAGCTGATGCCTGGCTTGATGTCGAAAAAACGCTCTTGCGGGGCTGGTGCCGACATATTTTCTTTCAAGTAAAAGTCCAGCGCACGCTGTGCTGCACCGCTGCTGCGCAGGTTGTACACGTCATCATTTTCAGGTGTTTCGGGCAGTAGATACGGGCTCGTCGTCATAAGGGGCGATACTCTGTGTGGGGGGCGAAAACCTTATGCCTGATGATAGTACTTATCGTATTCATGTCGTTTTATGGATTACTACAAACTGTTTATTGCCCTGGAAAATAGCTGCCGTATTGTCTGGCGCCATGGATAATTGGATCGCGTTGGTCAAGGCCAACATGAAAGACCGCAAGGTCACACAGAGTGAGCTGGCTGAACGCTTGGGCATGTCCCAGGGCGGTGTAGGCCATTGGCTCAGCAAGCGCCGGGTGCCGAGCCTGGCGGATATGAATCGGGTCCTGGAAGAACTGGGGCTGGGCGACTTGGAAGTGGTGCAGGAGGTGCGTGAAAAAACCGACGACGCACTGATCCCGGCTAAACAGTACAACCCGTATTTTCGTTACCCGGTCGGCGAGTGGAGGGGCCTGTGCGAAGTCCGCGAAGAGCGCCCCGCTTATGGCGCCGTGCGCTTCGAATTGACCGACTACCACGCCCACGGCAACGCCTTCTGGCTCCCTGTGACGGGGGACGCCATGACAGCGCTCAGTGGCCTGAGCATCGCCGCCGGCATGCTGATCCTGGTGGACCCAGCCCTCGCTGCCGAACCCGGCAAACTGGTGGTTGCCCAATGGGCCGACAGCCCACAGGCAACTTTTCGCCAGTTGATGGAAGAAAGCGGCGAACGCTATCTGGTGCCGCTCAACCCGACCTATCCGAAACGGCTGTTCACCGACGATTGCCACATCCTGGGTGTGGTCGTACAGGCCACGGCGAAGTTCTAATCGGCGGCGTCGAGCTCCACCAGCACGCAACCTTCGGCAACCATTTCGCCTTCCAGGCAGAACAGCGCCTTGACCACTCCCGCCTGGGGGGCGCGGATGCTGTGTTCCATTTTCATCGCTTCGAGCACCACCAGTTGTGTGCCGGACTCAACCGCCTGGCCAACGTCTACCAGCACCCGCACGATGCTGCCGTTCATCGGCGCCGTGAGGCCGCCCTGGTGAGACGGGTTCGCCTCCACAGCGGCAATCGGGTCGAACAGGCTCACGCCATGCATCTCGCCATCCCAACGCAAGAACACGCTGCCCTCGCGGCGTACTGCCAGGTGCGAGCGACGCACGCCTTGATGTTCGATCAGCAGGTGTTCCCCACGCAGTTGCGGAGCCTCGTCACCCAATGTCACCCGGCGATCCTGCTCGTTGCAGCGCAAATGCAGCGAAATTTCGGCGGGCAGGCCTGCACGAAATCCACGGCTGTCAGCCCAAGGCCCTTCACCCGCCGGCAAGCTCTGAATGAAGGCCGCACCCGCCGCCTGCCAGAATTCGTCGCTCAACTCACCAGGCATCGGCAGCAATTGATCCTGATAACGCGGAATAAACCCGGTATCCAGCTCGGCTGCGGCAAATGCCGGATGGCCAATGATGCGCCGCAGGAAACCCAGGTTAGTCTTCAGCCCACCCACGGCAAATTCATCAAGCATGCTCAGCAAGCGCAGACGTGCCTGCTCGCGGTCCTCGCCCCAGGCAATCAGCTTGCCGAGCATCGGGTCATAGAATGGCGACACACGGTCCCCTTGCTCGACGCCGCTGTCCACCCGGCGTCCCGGGCCTGACGCAGATTCGCGGTAGAGCGCCAGGTGCCCGGTGGCAGGCAGAAAATCATTGGCCGGGTCTTCGGCATACAAGCGCACTTCAATTGCATGGCCGATCAGCGGCACCTGTTCCTGAGTGATCGGCAGCGCTTCGCCCTGAGCCACACGAATCTGCCAGGCCACCAGGTCCAGGCCGGTAATGGCCTCGGTTACCGGGTGTTCCACCTGCAGCCGCGTGTTCATCTCCATAAAGAAGAACTCGCCGCGCGCATCCAGCAAAAACTCCACGGTACCGGCGCCCACGTAGCCAATGGCCTGTGCCGCACGCACGGCAGCTTCGCCCATGGCCCTGCGCTGTTCAGCGCTCAGCCCCGGTGCTGGCGCTTCCTCGACGACTTTTTGGTGCCGACGCTGGATCGAGCAATCTCGCTCATTGAGGTACAGGCAATGCCCTTGCTGATCGGCAAATACCTGGATCTCCACATGGCGTGGCTTGAGCAGGTATTTCTCCACCAGCATCTGGCCGTTGCCAAACGACGACAGCGCTTCACGCTGGGCCGACGCCAGGGCTTCGGCGAGTTGGTCAACGTGCTCAACCACCTTCATGCCCTTGCCACCACCGCCCGCCGTGGCTTTGAGCAGAACCGGGTAGCCAATACGTTCACAGGCGGCGCGGAAGGTCTCCAGGTCCTGGGCTTCGCCGTGATAACCCGGCACCAATGGCACACCCGCAGTTTCCATCAGTGCCTTGGCGGCGGATTTGCTACCCATGGCGTCGATGGCCGAGGCGGGCGGGCCGAGGAAGATCAGGCCGGCGGCTTCGATCGCTCGGGCGAAACCGGCGTTTTCCGACAAAAAGCCATAACCCGGATGAATCGCCTGGGCGCCGCTGGCGAGGGCGGCGGCGATGATCTTGTCGGTTTGCAGGTAACTTTCCGTGGCCTTGCTGCCGCCCAGGTCGACGCGGATATCCGCCTCGCGACTGTGCCGTGCATCGCGGTCGATGGCGCTGTGCACGGCCACCGTGGTCAGGCCCATGGCTTTGGCGGTGCGCATCACCCGGCAGGCGATTTCGCCCCGGTTGGCCACTAGCAGCGTCGTTAGAGTGCTCATGGGCGCGGCTCCTGGGATTGCCAGTTCGGTGATCTTTTTTGCAGGAACGCCCTCAACCCTTCCTGGCCCTCGGCGCTGACGCGAATCCGTGCGATGGCATTTTCGCAGTAGCGGCGCAGCGCCGGGGTGAGGGCGCCGTTGCCCACTTCACGCAGCAGGTCTTTGCTGGCGCGCATCGCCGCCGGGCTGTTTTGCAACAGGTTGGCGATCCACTGCTCCACCTGGGTATCCAGCTCACCGGCAGGGTAGCTTTCCGCCAGCAGGCCGATCTCCCGCGCACGTTGGCCAGCAAAGCGCTCGGCCGTCAGGGCATAGCGCCGCGCCGCACGTTCGCCAATGGCCTGCACTACAAACGGGCTGATCACCGCCGGTGCCAGGCCAATGCGCACTTCCGACAGGCAGAACTGCGCATCGTCGGCGCCTATCGCCATGTCGCAGCAACTGATCAAGCCCAGCGCCCCCCCGTAGGCCGCGCCTTGCACCACCGCCAGGGTCGGGATTTTCAGCTTGGCCAGGTTGTACATCAGCTCGGCGAGTTCGCGGGCGTCGTCCAGGTTGGTGTGGTAATCCAGCTCGGCCGACTGCTGCATCCAGGCCAGATCCGCACCGGCGCTGAAGTGCTTGCCGCGTCCGCGCAGCACCAGAAAGCGCAGGGCTGGGTCGCTTTGCACGTGGTCGAGGGCAATGATCAGTTCGCGGATCATTTCGGCGTTGAACGCATTGTTCTTGGCTTCACGACTGAGCCACAGCGTGGCAAAACCACGGCTGTCGGTGACCAGTTCGAGGGTATTGAAATCGCTCATGGGGTACAGCTCCAATTACATGCGGAACACGCCGAAGCGGCTCGGCTCGATAGGGGCGTTCAAGGAGGCGGACAGCGCAAGGGCCAGTACCTCGCGGGTCTGCTGCGGGTCGATGACCCCGTCGTCCCACAGGCGGGCGCTGGAGTAGTAGGGATGGCCCTGGGTTTCGTATTGATCGAGGATCGGCTGCTTGATCGCGGCCTCTTCCTCAGCGCTGAACGCATTGCCCGCACGCTCGGCCTGCTCGCGCTTGACCTGCACCAGCACGCCCGCAGCCTGTTCGGCGCCCATCACGCCGATGCGCGCATTCGGCCACATCCACAAAAAGCGCGGGTCATAAGCGCGGCCGCACATGCCGTAGTTACCGGCACCGAAGCTGCCACCGATGATCACGGTGAACTTCGGCACCTTGGCACAGGCCACGGCAGTGACCAGCTTGGCGCCGTGCTTGGCGATACCGCCGGCTTCGTATTTCTGGCCAACCATAAACCCGGTGATGTTCTGCAAAAACAGCAGTGGAATCCCGCGCTGGCAAGCCAGCTCGATAAAGTGCGCGCCTTTTTGCGCGGCTTCGGCGAACAAAATCCCGTTGTTCGCCAGAATGGCAATCGGGTAGCCGTGCAAGTGCGCAAAGCCGCAGACCAGCGTGGTGCCGAACAGCGCCTTGAATTCATCGAACACCGAACCGTCCACCAGCCGCGCAATCACTTCGCGCACATCGAACGGCTGCTTGGCATCGGCCGGGATCACGCCGTACAGCTCATCGGCGCTGTACAACGGGGCTACCGGTGCGCGCTGCACCAACTGGCCCTGCTTGCGCCAATTGAGGTTGGCCACACTGCGGCGGGCCAGGGCCAGGGCGTGTTCGTCGCTGTCGGCGTAGTGGTCGGCCACGCCGGAGATTTTGCAGTGCACATCGGCACCGCCCAGGTCTTCGGCGCTGACCACTTCACCCGTGGCCGCCTTCACCAGCGGCGGGCCGGCGAGGAAGATGGTGGCCTGCTGACGCACCATGATCGCCTCATCGGCCATGGCCGGTACGTAGGCGCCACCGGCGGTGCACGAGCCCATCACCACGGCGATCTGCGGGATGCCTTGGGCGCTCATGTTGGCCTGGTTGAAGAAGATCCGCCCGAAGTGCTCGCGGTCGGGAAACACTTCGTCCTGACGCGGCAGGTTGGCGCCGCCCGAGTCCACCAGGTAGATGCACGGCAGGCGATTCTGCTCGGCGATGGTCTGGGCGCGCAGGTGTTTCTTTACCGTCAGCGGATAATAGGAACCGCCTTTCACCGTGGCATCGTTGGCGACGATCATGCATTCGACACCTTCCACGCGGCCGATCCCGGCAATCACCCCGGCCGCCGGCACGTCTTCGCCATACACCTGATGAGCGGCCAATTGGCTGAGTTCAAGGAACGGCGAACCTGGATCGAGCAGGCGATTGATGCGCTCGCGGGGCAGCAATTTGCCGCGTGAGGTGTGCCGCTCCTGTGCCTTGGCGCCGCCACCTTGTTGCACATGGGCGAGCAGGGTGTGCAGGGCGTCGACCTGTTGGCGCATCGCCGCGCTGTTGGCGGCAAATTCCGCCGAGCGGGGGTTGAGTAGGGTATGCAGGGTGGCCATGGGCGCGCTCCTTCAGCGGGTTTCGTTGAAGAGTTCGCGACCGATCAGCATCCGTCGAATCTCACTGGTGCCGGCGCCGATTTCGTACAGCTTGGCGTCACGCAGCAGACGCCCGGCAGGGAATTCATTGATGTAGCCATTGCCGCCGAGAATCTGGATCGCGTCCAGGGCCATTTGCGTGGCGCGTTCGGCGCTGTAGAGGATCACCCCGGCGGCGTCCTTGCGCGTGGTCTCGCCACGCTCGCAGGCCTGGGCCACCGCGTAGAGGTAGGCGCGGCTGGCGTTGAGTTGGGTGTACATGTCGGCGACCTTGCCCTGGATCAGCTGGAATTCGCCGATGCTCTGGCCGAACTGCTTGCGGTCGTGGATGTAGGGCACGATCAGGTCCATGCAGGCCTGCATGATCCCGGTAGGGCCGCCGGACAGCACCACACGCTCGTAGTCGAGGCCGCTCATCAGTACTTTTACGCCGCCGTTGAGCACGCCGAGGATATTTTCTTCGGGCACTTCGACGTCATCGAAAAACAGCTCGCAGGTGTTAGAGCCGCGCATGCCCAGCTTGTCGAACTTGCTGCTGCGGCTGAAGCCTTTCCAGTCCCGCTCGACGATAAACGCGGTGATGCCGTGGGGACCTTTTTCCAGGTCGGTCTTGGCATAGATCACGTAGGTGCTGGCGTCGGGACCGTTGGTGATCCAGGTCTTGCTGCCGTTGAGCACGTAGTGGTCGCCGTGTTTGTCGGCACGCAGTTTCATCGAGACTACATCGGAGCCGGCGTTCGGCTCGCTCATGGCCAGGGCGCCGACATGTTCGCCGCTGATCAGTTGCGGCAGGTACTTGAGTTTCTGTGCGTGATTGCCGTTGCGGTTGATCTGGTTCACACACAGGTTGGAGTGGGCGCCGTAGGACAACGCCACCGATGCCGAGCCACGGCTGATCTCTTCCATGGTCACCACGTGGGCCAGGTAACCCAGGCCAGCACCGCCGTATTCTTCCGCGACGGTGATGCCCAGCAGGCCCATGTCACCGAACTTGCGCCACAGGTCGGCGGGGAACAGGTTGTCACTGTCGATCTGAGCCGCGCGGGGCGCGATCTCCTTGGCCACGAAGGACTGCACCTGGTCGCGCAGCATGTCGATGGTTTCACCGAGGGCGAAGTTCAGGGACGGGTAACTCATGGACAGGCACCTTAATGTGAGCTTTGTTGTTGTGTAGATGGCGCGCCAGGGAAGGGCGCTCACCTTTACGTTAACGTAAGCTCGCGTTGCGGTGCTGTCAATCGTCGTTTACGTATACGTCAACCTAAAAAAACAACAGGGGTGAGTCAGCCAGATAAGAAACTGCAGAAAGCACAAAGGGAACCCGAAGGTTCCCTTTAATTTGTCGTTACGTGCTCTTTTTTTATTATTGAGGGGCGGTCTATTGTTGTTTTTGGCAACCGTTACCCTTTACCGCTGTTTTTTTGCGACCCCCATTCAGGGTCAAGAGCAAACGTATTTTTTTGAGCGCTGATCTGCTTCTTCGCACGCGATCCAACCAGTGGGTAGCTACCTGAGGTAGTTTTATTTTTCTCTAACCGGTTGCGGGTTTCGGCACGCCGTACCCTGCAAAGCACATCTTCTCCAAAAAAATCTGTTAGCTGCGTCTCTGCCGTGTTGTTTTTGTTATGTCAGAGTCGTTTCGTCTTATTTTTATTAGGTTTGGCGCTTTTTATTCTTGTTATGCCATAGAGATAGCAGAAGCCGTGCCAACTTTAAAAATCCCTTTAAAATCAATGCTTTGATTTTTTCGTGGGAAATGTCTGGCGGTAAACACTACAAAATATGTTTCCGTGTTACTCGATGTGTAGGCGTGCGGTAACACATTGTCACGGCTACGCTACTCAACCGGCTAACCGCGCCTTGGCCACCCGTGAACCGGTTGGGCGACCCACTACTTTGCTGATTTGCAGCCCCGCACGAATCAAGGCCTCCAAGTCGATACCGGTGTTGATCCCCAGCCCGTCGAGCAGGTACACCACATCCTCGGTGGCGACGTTACCGCTGGCGCCCTTGGCGTAAGGGCACCCGCCGAGGCCCGCGATAGAGCTGTCGAACACGCTGATCCCTTCCAGCAGGCTGGCGTAGAGGTTCGCAACTGCCTGGCCGTAGGTGTCGTGGAAGTGGCCCGCCAACCTGTCCCTTGGCACCTTGGCACCTACCACCTCGAACAACCGTCGCGTGGCGCCTGCAGTGCCGGTGCCGATGGTGTCGCCCAAGGACACTTCATAGCAGCCCATCTCGTACAACTCCCGCGCCACCGCCGCCACCTGTTCCGGGGCAACCGTGCCTTCGTACGGGCAGCCCAGCACGCAGGACACATAACCACGCACACTCACGCCATGCAGCTTGGCCGCCGTCATGATTGGGGCAAACCGCTCCAGGCTTTCACTGATGGAGCAGTTGATGTTGCGCTGGGAAAACGCCTCGGACGCCGCCGCAAACACCGCGACTTCCTTTACGCCAGCCGCCAGCGCGTCTTCAAAGCCGCGCAGGTTGGGGGTCAGCGCGCCGTACGTCACACCGGGTTTGCGCTGGATCTGGGCGAAGACCTCGGCAGAGCCGGCCATCTGCGGCACCCACTTGGGCGAAACAAAACTGCCGACCTCGATATAACTCAAGCCAGCGGCGCCGAGCGCGTCGACCAGTTGCACCTTGTCGGCCACGCTGATGGGCTGGGCTTCGTTCTGCAAACCGTCGCGCGGGCCGACTTCAACCAGGCGCACGTGTGAAGGGAGAGACATGACAGTTAACTCCTGATCAATGGCCAACCTGGCTCATGGTGTCTGCCAGGGCCTGTGTGCAGCGCTCTTCGGCGGTGTCCAGTTCGAGTTTCATCTGTTCGATATCCAGCAACTGTTGCTCAAGCTGCTCACGGCGCTCGGCGATTTTGGACAGCATGCTGTTGAGCTGGATGTGATTGCCGCTGGTGGGGTCGTAGAGTTCGATCAGTTCGCGGCATTCGGCCAGGGAAAAGCCGATGCGTTTGCCACGCAGGATCAGCTTGAGGCTGACCTTGTCCCGCGCCGAGTAAATGCGCTCCTGGCCCCGGCGTTCCGGGGCCAGCAGGCCTTGTTCTTCGTAGAACCGAATGGCGCGGGTGGTGATGTCCAGCTCGCGGGCGAGGTCGGAGATGCTGTAGGTGGTGCTCATGGCGGCGCTCAATAAAGTCTTGGCGCTAAGCTACTGTCAGGTTGACGTAAGCGTCAAGCAAATCGCCACCCATCCTCAAGCTTGCTTGCCATCCAACTTCTTCTCATGAGCCGTCACCTGTTGGCACAACTCGATCATCTGCTCACGCATCCAGCGGTTGGCGGGATCCTGATCGGTGCTTTCGTGCCAATACAGGTGGGTTTCCACCGGCGGTACGTCATTGACTGGCAGGTTGACCCAGTGCAACTCATGGCGCCTGGCGAAGCGCTCGGGCACGGTCATCACCATGTCGGTCTGTTGCAGCACTTGGGAGGCCATCAGGTAATGCTGGGAGCGCAGCGCGATCTTGCGTTGCAGGCCCATCTTGCCCAAGGCCAGGTCGACATGGCCCAGGCCGTTGCGTCGGCTGGAGATGTGGATATGGGTCAGCCCCAGGTAATCATCGAGGGTCAGCTTGTCCTTGCCCGCCATCGGATGGCCCTTGCGCATGGCGCATACGTAGCGATCTTCCATCAGCTTGACGTGGCGCACTTGCGGGTCGGTGTTGAGCGGCGCGTCCACGGCAAAGTCCAGGCGCCCGGCGGCCAGTTCCTTGGTGGTCTCGCGGCGTTTGGACAAGAAACTCTCGATGACGACAGTGGGCGCAAGGCGCCGCAGGCGCTGGAACAGCAGCGGCAGAATCACCGCCTCGGTGAGGTCGGTCATGCTGATGCGGTAAGTCTTGGCGGCCTGCTGCGGGTTGAAAATCCGGCTTTCCTGCACCGACACCCGCAGCAATGACAGCGCATTGCGCACCGGGCCAATGATGTTCTGGGCCATCGGCGTGGGTACCATGCCTTGGGCGGTGCGCACAAACAGCGGGTCGTTGAAGGTCTCGCGCAGTCGGGCCAGGGCGTTGGACACGGCTGGCTGGGTAATGCCCACGATCTGCCCGGCGCGGGTCAGGTTGGCTTCGGTGTAGATCGCGTCGAAGACAATAAAGAGGTTGAGGTCGACCTTGCTCAGATTCATTTCGTTGCGCTCTTATTGTTAGGTGTTCATACGCCGATCATATATCGGTGATGAATGTTAATACACGCCGAGAATAGGCTAGGTAAATTATCAACGCTGTTCTAGCATCGATTGCATGACCTAAACAACCTCTCAAAGAAGGGAGCTGCTCATGGATTTCGCCTATTCGCCCAAGGTTCAGGAACTGCGTGAACGCGTCACTGCGTTTATGGATGCTTACGTTTACCCGGCTGAGCCGGTGTTCGAACGCCAGGTCAGCGAAGGTGACCGCTGGCAGCCCACCGCCATCATGGAAGAGCTGAAAGTCAAGGCTAAGGCCGAAGGCTTGTGGAACCTGTTCCTGCCCGAATCCGAACTGGGCGCCGGCCTGACCAACCTCGAATACGCGCCGCTCGCCGAAATCATGGGCCGCTCGCTGCTGGGCCCGGAGCCGTTCAATTGCTCGGCGCCGGACACCGGCAATATGGAAGTGCTGGTGCGCTACGCCAACGAAGAGCAGAAGCAACGCTGGCTTGAACCGCTGCTGCGCGGCGAGATCCGCTCGGCCTTCGCCATGACCGAACCGGATGTCGCCTCCTCGGACGCCACCAACATGGCCGCCCGCGCCGAACGCCAGGGCGACGAGTGGGTGATCAACGGCAAGAAGTGGTGGACCTCCGGCGCCTGCGACCCGCGCTGCAAGATTCTGATCTTCATGGGCCTGAGCAACCCCGACGCGCCGCGTCATCAGCAGCACTCGATGATCCTAGTACCGGTGGACACCCCCGGCGTGAAAATCGTGCGTCCGCTGCCGGTGTTCGGCTACGACGACGCGCCACACGGCCATGCCGAAGTGCTGTTCGACAACGTACGTGTGCCGTATGAAAACGTATTGCTGGGTGAAGGGCGTGGCTTTGAAATCGCCCAGGGTCGCCTTGGCCCAGGCCGCATCCACCACTGCATGCGCTCCATCGGCATGGCCGAGCGTGCGCTGGAATTGATGTGCAAACGCGCGGTCAGTCGTACCGCGTTCGGCAAGCCGCTGGCCCGTTTGGGCGGCAATATCGACAAGATCGCCGACTCACGCATGGAGATCGACATGGCGCGCCTGCTGACCCTGAAAGCGGCGTACATGATGGACACTGCGGGCAACAAAGTGGCGAAAAGCGAGATCGCCCAAATCAAAGTAGTGGCGCCAAACGTGGCGTTGAAGGTGATCGACCGCGCGATCCAGATCCATGGTGGTGCTGGGGTGTCCAATGACTTCCCACTGGCCTACATGTATGCCATGCAACGCACCCTGCGCCTGGCCGACGGCCCGGATGAAGTACACCGCGCGGCAATCGGCAAGTTTGAGATTGGCAAGTATGTGCCTAAAGAACTGATGCGCAGCGGGCAGTAATTGTGGTGAGCGGGCTTGCCCCGCGCGGGGCAAGCCC
>NZ_RWIO01000024.1:0-1401 GCF_009764655.1 Pseudomonas sp. PB105 | reverse complement strand
CCGTGATGATGTCGGGCAGCAAAAAGCGGGATTTGTGGCTCTGAACCTTCAGCGTGGGCATGATCTCGTTCTCTTCGAAACGGCGGACGGTGCCATCGTTGAACCGCAAGTAAACATTGCGACTCAGTCTCAATGCCTGCCAGTAGCCAGTCTGCGGGCAGGCCTGGCCGCTGGAGCAGCTCGGTTGGGGATAGCTGGCCTTGATGAACGCGGGAGAGTCGGGGGTGGCTCTGCCGGTTGCCGGTTCCAGGAGTTTGGCCTTGGCTAGCTGCTGGATCAGTGCTTCGCTGGGTTTTGGCGGGGGGATATTGGCCAGGCGCGCTTCCAGCCATTGCAGTTTGCCGTTCCAGGCGGGGAGTTTGGCGGGGGGGAGGGGGAGGATTTCGTTGATTTCGGGGACTTTGGGATCGGCGTAGGAGTAGTCCGCTAGCAGACTCCAGATTGTTTTATAGCGATCAGCGCGTTCGAGGTCTTGCTGTAGGTCGAGGTAGTTAAACGTGTCGGAAGGAGGAGGACCTCGGAAGCCATCTTTCAACCAGCTAGCAGAAGTTTCATCGCCCGCCATTGCTCCCAGTTGGAACGCCGTTACTGCCTCTTGGTATTGCCCCTTAATTTTAAGGTTGACGCCTAGGGCGCCTGCTGCCTTGCCATGACCTTGTTCGGCCGCACAGCGGCGCATCTGTCGGGCAACATCAGGCGCTATGTCAATCGGCGCCAGTATGTCGCCCACATCGTATTGCGCTTGCGCACTGCCTTCGTCGGCCGCCTTTCGGATGTAGCGCAGCGACATAGCAGCATCCTGCTTCAGTCCGGCTGAACCGTTCTTCAGGAAAACGCCGATAAAGTAGTACCCCGTCGCCACATTTGCCTCGATCAGTTGCTGGCTCAGGCGCAGGTGATCTGCGCCACGGAGCTTGAACTGACCGCGCATGGCGCCGTTTTGCAGGTTGATGTTGGCCTTGAAATGGCCATTTTCGGCAGCAATCCGGTACAAGCGCTCGATCTCGGCGTCGACACTTTTGTCCTGCTTGAGCAGGTTGTTTTTCTGTAGCCATCGAGCGTACTGGAATAGCTCGTCGGTTTCGGCGGACGGCGTAGGGATTTGCTCGTGTACACAGGCAAAGGCCAGCTTGGTTTTGATCTCGGTCAGTGGGTTCACGGTAGTGGACTGGGGCCGGTAAGCAGGGGCACTGCCGGTATCACAGGCAGCGAGCAGCAGACTTGCCAGCAGGAGGAACCTTTTTTTCATACCTTACCCCAGCAGTTGCCATTCAATATTTTCTTCACTGACCGTGATGATGTCGGGCAGCAAAAAGCGGGATTTGTGGCTCTGAACCTTCAGCGTGGGCATGATCTCGTTCTCTTCGAAACGGCGGACGGTGCCATCGTTGAACCGCAAGT
>NZ_RWIO01000023.1:0-31483 GCF_009764655.1 Pseudomonas sp. PB105 | reverse complement strand
CAAATTCGCCATGGTGCTTCACTCGATGTCTGCAATAGGGCAACCCAGAGACATCCATAAGTCCCTGGATTGGCGAAGTCACAGAGAGTAAAGAGTTGCTATCCGTGGCGAATGTCGGAAGGTTCGCTTTATAAAGACAGGCGCTTCCCTAAGTGCAGAACAACAGGCAGTGGATACACAGCCATAAAAAACTCGCCATGACCGGGTAGGCGATGACGCGTTTTTTATAACTTCGACTGAAAGGGAAAATCAGCCTGCCAGCGCGCTCAGGTCCAGTCGCCCCCCAATAACCGGCGGGCACCAGTAGTAACCACCGGTCAACGGCGTACTGATGCGGTACAACCCGTCGACAATCCCGTCTTCCAACCCGCTCATGCGGCGCAGTTGTGCTTCGAATGCATCGAACGAATGGCCAAACGCGAGGAACATCAACCCGACCTGGCCGTTCTCGGCCCATGGCATCGAGCGGCGCACCACGAAGGCTTCCGGGGTGAAGCTTTCCTGGGCAGTGCGTTTGGTGTGGGCGGATTCGGGGGCGTCTTCCAGCTCTTCGTTGTCGCCATGGCGGCGGCCGATGATGTGGTCGCGCTCTTGGGCAGGCAAGGCGGCGAAGCCGTCGAGGTCGTGCTGCCATTGCTGGATCGCGGCGAAGCTGGCGCCGCTGTCGGTCAAGGCGGCTTCAACGGCGGCGTCGTCGTGAGGGTTTTCGGTGCCGTCTTCGTAGTCGGTGAGGTCGAAGCCGGTCTTGTAGCGAAAGCCTTCGGTTGATTGCGCCAGGCTGAACGCTGGGGCCAGGGCCTTCTCAAAAGCGCGACTGCGCAACAGCAGTTCACCGCGATCCACGCCGTGCAGCCATACCCACAGTGCCTGCTGGGTGGACGGATTGTGCGCGCCCGGCGCGCTCACGGTTGGAAAGCTGCGCAAGCCGTCAACCGTCGCACCCAGTGCATTTACCAGCGGCTCGCCAAACCCGACCACTGCCGCCGAATCGGTCAACTGCACCAACGCGTCCAGCGCAGCAGGTACGGCTGCCAGGGTATCCACGGCAAAAAACAGATGGCGTGCCTGCAAAGGCACCGGTGCGGCAAGAATGCCCGGCTGGTAGTGACTCATGTGAACTCCTTCAAGAAAGGCGCGCAGTTTACCCGGCGCAAGGCGCGGTGCGTACTGCAAAGCGCACAAGCCTTGCCATAGAGCCCTCTGTTGGGTGACTCTCTAGTCATGTTTTGCAACTATTCCAGGGGTAGCGACATGACCACCAGCAACCTGCTCGCCCAACTTTTCCCCACGTCCGTGGCCGACATTCCCGAGCAATTCCGGCTCGAAGCGCCCATTGAACAGCGTGATTACCTGGTCGATGGCCAGTTGCAGGTATGGAGCGGCCCGCTGGCCCAGGTGCAGAGCCCGGTACAGTTGGGCGAGCGCCGCGTGGTGATCGGCAGCACGCCGCTGCTGGACGCCGAGACCGCCCTCACCGCCCTCGATGCCGCCGTGCGCGCCTACGACCGGGGCCAGGGCGAATGGCCAACCATGCGCGTGGCGGACCGTATCCAGCATGTCGAAGCGTTTTTGCGCCGCATGCGTGAACAGCGCGATGCCGTGGTTACGCTGTTGATGTGGGAAATCGGCAAGAACCTCAAGGACTCGCAGAAAGAATTCGACCGTACCTGCGACTACATCACCGACACCATCAATGCCCTCAAGGAGCTGGACCGTCGCAGCAGCCGCTTCGAGCTGGAACAGGACACCCTCGGGCAAATCCGCCGTGTGCCGCTGGGCGTGGCGCTGTGCATGGGCCCCTACAACTACCCGCTCAACGAGACCTTCACCACGCTGATCCCGGCGCTGATCATGGGCAACACCGTGGTGTTCAAGCCGGCCAAGCTCGGCGTGCTGCTGATCCGCCCACTGCTGGAGGCGTTCCGCGACAGCTTCCCGGCCGGGGTGATCAACGTGATCTACGGCAGTGGCCGCGAGACCGTCAGCGCGCTGATGGCCAGTGGCAAGATCGATATCTTTGCGTTCATCGGCACCAACAAAGCCGCCAGCGACCTTAAAAAACTGCACCCCAAGCCGCACCGCTTGCGTGCCGCCCTGGGCCTGGACGCGAAAAACCCCGGCATCGTGCTGCCCGAGGTGGACCTGGACAATGCCGTCAGCGAGGCGCTCACCGGCTCGTTGTCTTTCAACGGCCAGCGCTGCACCGCGTTGAAAATCCTGTTTGTGCATGAGGATGTCGTCGAGCGCTTTATCGAGAAATTCAACGCCAAACTGTCGACCCTCAAACCCGGCATGCCATGGGAAGACGGCGTGTCGCTGACGCCGCTGCCGGAAGTGGGCAAGGTGGACTACCTCAACGAACTGGTGGCCGATGCGCAACAGCATGGCGCCCAGGTGGTGAATGCCAACGGTGGCACCAGCCGTGGGTCCTTCTTCTACCCGGCGGTGCTGTACCCGGTGAACCCGCAGATGCGCGTGTACCACGAAGAACAGTTCGGCCCGGTGGTGCCAATCGTGCCCTACCGCGACCTGGAGACGGTGATCGAGTACGTGCTCGACTCGGACTTCGGCCAGCAATTGAGTATTTTCGGCACCAACGCTGTAGAGGTCGGCCGCCTGGTGGACACCTTTGCCAACCAGGTTGGCCGGATCAATATCAACGCCCAATGCCAGCGCGGGCCGGACACCTTCCCCTTCAACGGGCGCAAGAACTCGGCCGAGGGCACGTTGTCAGTGCATGACGCCTTGCGCGTGTTCTCGATCCGCACTTTGGTGGCCACCAAGTTCCAGGAGAGCAACAAGGCGCTGGTCAGTGACATCCTGCGCAACCGTGATTCGAGTTTCCTGACCACCGATTACATCTTCTAACATCTGCACGACTCACTGTGTGGGAGGGGGCTTGCTCCCGATAGCGGTGGGCCAGCCAATACATGCGGTACTGATCCACCGCCATCGGGGGCAAGCCCCCTCCCACATTTGGATTGTGTACATCTCCTGAACCGAGGCCCCTTTAATACTGATGAATCTGCCACTCTTCGCTCGGCGCCTGTTGCGCCCGCTGCTCGACCCGTACCGCCGCTATCGCCACGCCAAGCTGATCCACGCCGTGCGTGTGTCCATCGGCCTGCTGGCGACGATCCTGCTGACCACCGGCATCAACCTGCCCCATGGCGAATGGGCCTCGGTGACCATGCTGATCGTGATCGGTGGCTTGCAGCACCACGGCAATATCGGCAAGAAAGCCGTGGAGCGCGCCTACGGCACCTTGATCGGCGCCAGCGTCGGCCTGCTGCTGGTGGTGCAACAGGCCTACTTCGGCCAGCCACTGCTGACCTATTTGTTGATGTCGGTGGTGTGCGGATTCTTCTCCTATCACGCCATCGGCAAGGGCGGCTACATCGCGCTGCTGTCGGCGATCACGGTATTTATCGTCGCCGGCCACGGAGACAATCCGCTGTCCGACGGGTTGTGGCGCACCGTGGATATCCTGATCGGCATCGTGCTGGCCCTGGCGTTCTCGTTTGCCCTGCCGCTGTACGCCGTGTACTCGTGGCGCTACAACCTGGCCAGCGCCTTGCGTGATTGTGCGGCGATTTACAGCCGGATCATCAATGGCCAATCGGTCACCGATGATGAACACCTCAAACTGCTTAACCGCCTGAATGCGGCGATGGTGCAACTGCGTTCGCTGATGCCGTCGGTGTCCAAGGAAGTGCGAGTGTCCATGACCGAACTCGACGCAATCCAGCGCCACCTGCGCATGTGCATCAGCACCCTGGAGATTCTCGGCAACACCCGGCCGGATCCGCGTGATGAACACGCGACGGCGCGGATGCAGGTGATGTTGAAAGCCGAGCACCGGCAGATACGGGTGCAGTTGGTGGGAATGGCTCGGGCCTTGAAATCCGGAGTGACGGAGCGGCTGGAGCGGCCGAGCCATGCCGGCCTGAACGAGCCTGCGCTGGATGCGCCGGTCTACAGCGCGCTGGATGGCTACCGGTTGTTGACGCTACAGTTGGCGGCGAATATTGATGCCATGCGTCAGCGGCTGGCCAAGAGTGCCGGGCGTTGGAAGATCTAAGAAATGGCTATTTGACGCATTTGTCCACGTCAACACTTTCACACTTTCTCTTACATTTTTTTCACGTTTTATTCACATCCCAGGCCGTACTGTGAAGCCTCATCCGTTACAAATGTTGCATATCAAGCCCGCCGCCCCAGCGGGCTTTTTTTTGCCTGGGATTTGATCTAGCGCGCGACTTTGCCGACAGGTGCAGAGGCTTGCTCGCGAATCGCCCGTTGGGTGTCCAGCACCCTGGCCAACGCGGTTTCTGCCTCGGGGCTTTGCTGCGGGACACGAATCGCTGCCGAGACCAGGGTGATCAGCTTGGCCATCACCTCGGCATCCGTGGCCGGGCGGCCCAGGCTCATGGAGTTCATCAACAGGCGCAGCTCGGTACCGGCCATCACCCCGGAAATCGCCTTGAGGGCAAATTGCAGGCGCACACCCAGTTCGTTGCGCGGCAAATCCGGCAACGCCAGGGCGAAGGCTTCGAAAAAGCGTTGGAACACCGGCTGGTAATGCACCTTGAGGTATTCCTGGATAAACGGTGAGGTGTCGCTGTACACACGGCCCAGGAAACGAATGAACGAACGCCCTTCCCCACTGGCACTGGCCGGGTCGCTGCGCTCCAGGCCCATGGCCGGAGCGAAGAGCACACCGAGCAAGGTGTCGCAATCGAGGGGGCCATCGGCTTCGGCTTCACAACGTGCCAATAGCTCCAGGCGCTGCTCGTTGAGCGGCTCCAGGCGTTGCATCAGCAGGGTCTTCATCAGGGAGTCCTTGTCCCCGAAGTGGTAGTTCACGGCAGCCAGGTTCACCTGGGCACGCTCGGTAATCTGCCGTAACAACACCGCGTCATAACCGTACTTAATAAAGAGCGCCTCTGTCGCATCCAGCAATCGAGTCTTGGTAATGTTTGGAGCGCTGAGTTTCTTCGCGACCATAAAGGGTTCCACGGCGGAAATATTGTTTTAAAAAATAATTTGATTTTTTATACCGGGGCGGCCGTTCGAAAGCAAGTAGTGACACACCGCCATACCATCCAAAGCCTTTGCCAGCGGGCATTTTGCGGCCAGCCAGGGGTATTTTGGCAGCTCCTCACACTGACGGGTTAAATCGTTTCAAAGGGTAAAACCGCTCTACATCCATGGCTGGCGAAGCACTGGGAACACGGTTAGTATTCAAACAATATTTTAAAAACAAGAAATAAAACCAGTCCGTGACGCATACCAGGCAGCTCCCGAACTTGTTACAAGGATTTACAGGGGCATGCCGGCGGCGTCGAGACTGCAGGCGTAGTCATGATGACACAGACCCCCGCGCACCCAGGCTTGATCTCCCTGCAAGGCATCGGCAAACGTTATCAGTTGGCCGGGCAAAAGCTGTCCATTCTCAATGACGTGTGCCTGTCCATCGCCCGCGGTGACAGCTGCGGCATCCTCGGCGCCTCCGGTTCCGGCAAGAGCACCCTGCTCAATATCCTTGGCCTGCTGGACCTGCCCAACAGCGGCCAGTACCACTTTGCCGGCCACGATATTTTGAGCGCCACCCCGGACGAACTGGCGGCGATCCGCAACCAGCAGATCGGTTTTGTCTTCCAGAGCTTCAACCTGCTGCCGCGCCTCAGCGCCCTGGACAACGTCGCCCTGCCCCTGAGCTATCGCGGTGTGTCGCGCCATGAATCGGTGGAACAGGCCCAGCGCATGCTCGAACAGGTAGGCCTGGCCGACCGCGCCCACCATCGCCCCGCCGACCTCTCCGGCGGCCAGCGCCAACGCGTGGCCATCGCCCGAGCCTTGGTGGGCAAACCCTCGGTGATCCTGGCCGACGAACCCACCGGCAACCTCGACAGCAGCACCGCCCAGGACATCATGGACCTGCTGCTGGCCCTGAATCGCGAGCAGCAGGTCACGCTGATCATCGTCACCCACGACGCGCAGATCGCCGAACGCCTGGAGCGCAAGATTCTGGTGCGCAACGGCGTGGTGCACGAGGTCGGTCGCCCATGAGCCTGCGGGTCGAACAGAGCCTCAGCCAACTGCTGCATGAAGCCTTCATCAGCCTGCGCACCCTGGGCAAGCGCTCGGTTCTGGCGCTGCTGGGCATTGTTATCGGCAGTTCATCGGTGGTGGCGCTGATCAATATCGGCCACAACGCGGCGGTGGATGCCGCGCTGATTTTCAAGGACATGGGCACTGACACCCTGGTGGTGCAGTTCCCGCCCAAAGGCAGCAGCAATGTGCCGATGCGCGCCCAACTCGACCTGCAAGCAGTGCGCGCGGCTGTGCCGGGCATCGCGCATATCGGCGCACTCAGCCTGTTCAGCGGGCCCATCGTGTTCCATGGCCGCAGCGTCAACGCCAACTTCGTCGGCAGCACGCCGGACATTCCCCAGACGATGCGCCTGCAACTGCAGCAGGGGCGTTTCCTGTCGGGCTTCGATGCCAACGAAACCTATGGCGTGATCGGCAACCAGGTCGCTCAGGCCCTGGGGGCGCCGGGCGACCCGCTGCAACTGGGCGACCGCGTGCGCATCAACGACTACCTGTTCCTGATCGTCGGCATCCTGCACAACCAGCCCAGGGCGATGCTGATGCCAGTGCAGGCCAACGAGTCGTTGTTCATCCCCGCCGAAGGCATGCGCCGCATCTACGCCATGCCGCAGATCGGCAACGTGATCATCCGCGCCGCGCCCGGCCAGGACATGGAGCGCATCGCCAAAGAGGCCGCCAGTGCCTTGCAAACCCAACTTACCGAGCATTCTGTCGACATCCAGGTACCCCAGCAGATGATCGATGGCATGACCCGGCAAAGCCGCACCTTCGCCTACCTGCTGCTGGCGCTCGGTGCGATTTCCCTGGTGGGCGGTGGCGTGGGGGTGATGAACGTGATGCTGATGAACGTCTCGGAGCGGCGCCGCGAGATCGGCATTCGCATGGCCCTGGGCGCTCGCCAGCGGGATATCCGCAACCTGTTCCTGCTCGAAGCCGTGACCCTCACCGCCGTCGGCGCGCTGTGCGGCGCAGTGCTGGGCATGAGCGCCGCCTGGCTCTACGCCTGGCTGTCGGGCTGGGAATTCGCACTGGCGGCTGCCGCCCTGCCCCTCGGCGTGGGCAGCACGTTGCTGGTGGGTTTGTTCTTTGGCATCTATCCGGCGGTCTCGGCCTCGCGATTGCAACCGGTGGAGGCCCTGCGTGATGAGTAAATGGCTCTGGCTGCTGGCGCTGATCAGCCTGCCCGGCGTGGCGGCCGACGTGGTCATCCGCCCCTCGGCCCCCAGCAGCAGCCGCAGCGTGTCGCTGAACGCCCAGGTCACCACCCTGACCCTGGGCGACGCGGTGTACCTGGGCCTGCGCAAGAACCCGGCAATCCGCAGTGCCTACCTGCAACGCGTCGCGCAGAAGTTCGATCTGCGGGTGGCCGAAGACGTGTTCAACCCCAAGCTCACCCTCAACAGCTATTACCGCGGCACCCGTGGCTCCCAGGACAGTGCACGCAACGCCAACCTCGCACCGTCCAGCAGCCTGCTCGGCGAGTACGGTACGCGCCTGAGCATGGCCTGGACTCAACAGCTGAACAACGCCGACCGCGCCGGCCGCTACCGCAGCGACGGCCTGGACCTGGCGATCATCCAGCCGCTGATGCGCGGCGCCGGCTGGGACGCCACGACCGCGCCGCTGCGCCTGTCGCGGCTGTCGGAACAGGCCAACCGCCTCAACCTCAAGGCCACCGTGGCACAGACCATCAGCCAGATCATCGCCACCTACCGCGAATTGCTGCGCGCCCAGGAGCAACTGCTGATCGTGCAGGAAGCCCTCAAGCGCTCCGATACGTTGCTCGAAGTGAACAAGGCCTTGATCAGCGCCGGGCGCATGGCCGAGTTCGAGATTGTGCAGACCGAGGCCGACATCGCCACCCAGCAACTGGGCGTGGAAGAAGCGCAAAACCAACTGGACAGCAATCGCCTGGCGCTCCTGCGCCTGCTGGCCCTGGACCTGTCCACGCCGATTCGCGCCACCGAAGCCCTGGAGGCCAAGCCCATGCAGATCGACAAGCGCCAGGCCTTCACCCTGGCGCAAACCCAGCAACCGGAATACCTCGCCGCCCTGCTCGGCAGCCAGCAAGCCGACCTCAACCTGGTGATCGCCAAGGATTCCGGGCGCTGGCAGGTGGATCTGGTGGCCGGCGCGAATCAGATCCGCGACAACTACAATAACGACGCCGGCAGCAGCAACAACCGCACGTGGGATAGCTACGCCGGGGTGCAGGTGCAAATCCCCATCGGCGACATCAGCACGCGCCAGGCCGAAGTGCGTGCACGGGTGAACGTGGAGGATCAGGCTATCCGTATCACCGACGCCCGCCAGGAGCTGGAGCGCAGCGTCAACAACGTGGTGCGCGACCTCGGCACCCGCTGGCGTCAGTATGAAATCTCCCAACGTGCGGTGGAGCTGTCACGGCGCAAGATCGAGATCGAGCGGGAAAAACTCAGCGCCGGGCGCTCCACCAACTTCCAGGTGCTGAGTTTCGAGACCGACCTGCGCAACGCCGAAAACGCGCAGCTCAACGCATTGATCGCTTATTTGAACGCCCAGACACAGCTCGACCTGACCCTGGGCATGACGCTGGAAAGTTGGGAAATCGCCCTCAATGACTACTAATCGAAAACGCCTGCTGGGCGCTGTGGTGATCCTGGTGCTGGTCGGTGCCGGGCTGGCGCTGCGCAGTCCTGCGTCCGACCCCGCCAGCACCGCCGAGCAATGGCTGGCCGTGAAACCCGACCCGCTGGTGCACCAGATCGGCCTGGTGGGCAAGATCGAGCCTGACACCACGCTCACCCTCACCGCGCCGTTCGACGGTAACGTGCAGGCCAACCTGGTGGAGCCAGGCCAACGGGTCGAGGCGGGTCAAGTGCTGCTGCGCATGGACCCGGCCACCCTCGAAGTGCAATTACGCGACGCACTCTCCGCCCAGCTCAAGGCCCGACGCACCGTGCAAGAGATGCAGGACTGGGACAGCAGCCCCGCCGTCAGCCGCGCCCGCCGCAGCCTGCGCACCACCGAGATGACCGCCGGCAACACCCAGCGCAAACTCACCGAAAGCGACAACCTGTTCAAGCGCGGCATCATCCCGCGCAACGAGCTGGACGACCTCAATCAGCAGGCCCAACAGCAACAACTGGACCTCGCCTCCGCCCGCAGCGAACTGCAACAGGCCCTCGACCAGGGCAAGGGTGAATACCGCCAGATCGCCGACATGGAACTGACCAACGCTACGGTGAAATACGAGGCCCTGCGCACGTTGCTCGACGGCCGGGAGGTCAAGGCGCCGTTCTCCGGCATCGTGGTGCCCGCGCCCGGCAACAACACGCCCCAAGGCGGCAGCAACACCAACGCCCCAATCCAGGCCGGGAGCAAAGTCAGCCAGGGCCAGGTGCTGTTTGGCCTGGCGAATATCGAACGGCTGAAGATTGTCGCCAAGGTCTCGGAGTTGGACATCAACCAATTGCATCAGGGCCAGGCGGTGGAAGTCATGGGCGACGGGTTTGATGGCGAGCGGCTGACCGGCTCGGTCAGCGTGGTCAGCGGCTTGGCGATAGCCAGTGACAGCCAGGGCAGCGCGCAGTTTCCAGTGACCTTGTCGATCCCCAAGCTGACCCCGCAACAGTTGCAGCGGGTGCGTCTGGGCATGAGTGCGCGGTTGACCATCGTCACCTACAACAACGAGCAGGCGATTGTGGTGCCCGCGCAGGCGGTCGTTGGCGGTGAAGTGGAGTATCGGGAGGCGATGGACAAGCCGGTGGAGCGAGTCAAGGTCACGACCGGGCAAGCGACGGCGCAAGGGGTTGAGGTGTTCGGCCTGAAGCCTGGCCTTGTGAAGCTCTCACAATAATTGATGGTTCAAATCTGGGAGGGGCAAGCCCCTTCCCACATTTAGATATTGGTCAATTTTTCGGCCAGGGCTTTAGCCTGAAGCGCCACATCCGTTACCGCCGTGCTCTCCCACCACATCCCGCGCAACGGTGGGCCCATGGCAAACAATCGCTGGCTGACCTGCCCCTGGGCATCCAGCACGGCGCCGGACTTGTCCGCCGCGATCCCGAGCGCCAATGGCCCAGGCTGGATCAACCCGCGCTTGAGCAACTGTTGCGGCAACGGCCGGGCCACGCGGCGCCAGTCGTATTCGATGCCGCTGGAGTTGATCAACGCAGCACCCGAGACCTGGGTCAGCACCTGTTCGCCACGACGACGCAAACGAATCGTCACGCCCTCGTGCGCAGGCACCAAGCCCTTGAACGACGCGGCCCTGATCCGCAATCGCCCTTCCTCATGCAACCGCGCCACCAACTGTGCACTCAACGGCGGCGAGCGGTGGTGATGGCTCTCCCACCATGGCCGTACATGCCGCACAAACTGACGTTTCTCGCGCTCGCTGGCCTGGCTCCACAACCGGCCGATATGGGCACGCACGGTGTCCAGCGGCGCTTGCCAATCGATGCCCTGCGCCTGCGCGATCCGACATTGCCGCCGCACCTCATGCAGCAACTGCCGAGGGCTGCGCAGGCCGTGATCAGCGGCCAGGAAATCCTCCCAAACCGGCGGTTGCCGGCGCACATGGGGCAGCAGGCCGTGGCGTGAAAAAATCTCGATGGGCCCGCGATGCCCAGCCTGTTCCAGGGACACCACCGCATCGACCATGGTCAGACCGGAGCCGATGATCAGCACCGTCGACAGCGGGTCGAGCTGGGTCATGGCCTGCACATCCCAGGGGTCCACCGCCGCCGCGTTCAAGCCGCTGGATTCGGTTTGGGGCGTGCGCGCCGCCGGGAACATACCGGTGGCCAACACGGCAAACGCACCGCGCAGTTGCCGGCCGTTATCGAGGGTCAACAGGGTTGAATCCGCGTCCACTTGCAGGTCGACCACTTCAGCGCGCACATGCTCCACCGTGGACGCGGACAGCGCCTTGGCCTCGGCCAACCGCTGCTGCGCATACACGCCGAAAATCCCCCGTGGCGGAAACAGTTCGCTGATGGGCACGTGCTGCTGGTCCGACTCCGGCCAGCCGCCAGCGCCGATGTAGTCGGTGAGCCATTGCGTCAGGTCATCGGCATTGTCCGGGTCGACACTCATGCGCGCCGCGTTGCCGTTGAGGGTGTGGCCCAGCTCCACGGCACTGTAGGCCTCGCCACGCCCCAGTTCGGCGCGCGGCTCTATCACCAGGATGCGCCGCCGGCCACCTAGACGCAGCAGTTGCACCGCCAGCATCGTCCCACTCAGGCCGCCGCCGATGATCAGTACATCAGCGTTGCGGATGGATTCACTCATGCAGGTTCGCCCTTACTGTTTACCCAGATAAATATCATGCAAGTCGCCCCGCGCCAGCAGTTCGGCGGCGCTGCCGCTCAAGGCCACGCGGCCAGTATCCAGCACGTAGCCGTGGGACGCATAGGTCAGCGCGACATTGATGTTCTGCTCGGCGATCAGGAAGCTCACCTGCTGCTCGCGCTTGAGCTGCGCGATGATCGCGAAAATCTCCTGCACGATCATAGGCGCCAAACCCATGGAGGGCTCGTCGAGCAGTACCAACGTAGGACGGGTCATCAACGCCCGGCCGATGGCGACCATCTGCTGCTCGCCGCCCGAGGTGAGGCCGGCGCGGGTGTGGCGCTTGGTCTTGAGCCTTGGGAACCAGGCGTAGATGCGCTCCAGGTCGTGCTCCATGTCCTTGCGGCTCAGGCGCCGCACAAAGCCGCCGCTGCGCAGATTGTCCTCCACGGTCAGTTGGCCGAACACGTGGCGCCCTTCCAGCACATGCACCATGCCCTGGCGCACGCGCTGGCTGGGGTCGACACCTGCCAGGTCCTGGCCGGCGTACGCGATCACGCCTCGGCTGACCTCGGCGCGCTCGGCCCGCACCAGACCCGAGATAGCCTTGAGGGTCGTGCTCTTGCCGGCACCATTGGCACCGAGCAAGGCCACAATCGCGCCCTTCGGCACGTTCAGCGAGACCCCGGCCACCGCCAGGATCGCGCCGTCGTAGATCACTTCAATATCATCGACCGTCAGCAGTGACGGGCTGGCGGATTCAGCAGCGGGCTGGCTCATGGCTTATTCATCCCCGGTGCAGGTGCGTGGCGTCAGGCCTTTTTCCTTGGCGAACGCGGCGGATTTTTCATCGATGAGCGGGCGCAACAGCGCACGGTCAGCGGCGATCCAGTCGCTGACCAGCGTCCAGTTGGCGCCGTCCCATTGCTGCACCCGCGCCGAACCGCCGCCTTCGTGGTCGCTGCACGACAGCTTGAGGTTCTGCATCAGGCCCAGGTAACCCATGGCCTTGAGGCGGGCGTCGTCGATATTCAGATGCTCCAGCCCCCAACGGCCTTCTTCACCGTTGAGTGGACGCTTGCCGAACCTGGCCTGAGCGGTGCGGATCGCTTCTACCGCCACGGCGGCGTTCACCAGGCCCGAGTTGTAGTACACGCTGCCGAAGTTCTTCAGGTCCTTGAGGTCGCTGTTGCCCTTGTCGAGGATCGATTGTTTGAGGCGCTTGTGGATCTCGAAATCGGCACCCGCCGGGTAAGGCGTCAGCGCCAGGTAGCCTTTGGCGGCCGCACCGGCGGGCAATACGTCTTCGCTGGAACTGGCCCAGATGTCGCCGATGATATGGTCCACCGGGAAGCCGAAGCGCGCGGCGGTCTTGACCGCCACCGGCGTCGACACGCCCCAGGTGCGCAGGAACACCCAGTCCGGGTTGGCCTGGCGCACCTGGCGCCATTGCGCCGATTGTTCGTTGCCCGGATCGGCCACCGGGATCTGGATATTTTCAAAGCCGTATTTCTCGGCCAATAACTTCAGCGGGCCGAGGGTTTCACGACCGTAGGCCGAGTCGTGGTAGACCGTGGCAATCTTCTTGCCCTTGAGTTTGTCGAAGCCGCCTTCGCGCTGGGCGATGTAGTTCACCAGCGTCGACGCCTCGCTGTAGAAGGTCAGCATCACCGGGAAGTTGTAGGGGAATACCGTGCCGTCAGTGGCTTCGGTGCGACCGTAACCGAGGGTGATCAACGGGATCTTGTCCACCTCCGCCCGTTCGCTGAGCGCATAGGCGGCCGGCGCGCCGTTGGGCTGGTACACCGCGACCGGCGCGCCGTCCAGGCCATTCTTGAAGCGCTCGTAGCACTCGATGCCCTTCTCGGCCGTCCACTCGGTCTCGCATTCCTGCCATACCAGCTTCACGCCATTGATGCCGCCTTCGACCTCGTTGATATAGCGCAGGTAGTCGATCATCCCGGCCCACACTTGCACGCCGCTGGACGCATAGGCGCCCACGCGGTAAGTCGCCAGGGGGAAGAATTGCTGGTCGGCCGAGGCCATCGCCTGGGGGGCGGCAGCGGACAACGCCGCCAACGCAAAGGCCGCACTGACCAGGGATCGTTTCAAGGATGCACGCATGGAGATTCTCTTCTATAGGTCAGAAACGTAGCGGCCACTGGCGCAGCCGGTCGCGAAGGTTGTGCAACAGGCGAATCAAGCCCTCGGGTTCCTTGATCAGGAACACGATGATCAATACGCCAAAGATGATTTTCTGCAGGTTCTGCAACTGCCCCGCGTCCACCGAACCGCCGAACAACGCCTGCCCGGCGTGGCTGAGAAAGATCGGCAGCAAACTGATGAACGCCGCGCCGACGAAGTTGCCGGCGATGCTGCCCATGCCGCCAATAATGATGATGAACAGGATCTGGAATGAACGGTTGATATCGAAGCTGCTGGCGCTGGCCGTGCCCAGGTAGGCGAACGCCCACAACGCACCGGCAATGCCCAGGTAAAACGAGCTGACCGCAAACGCCAGGCGCTTGTAACGCACCACCGGGATGCCGACCACGGCGGCGGCGGTGTCCATGTCGCGGATCGCCATCCAGTTGCGCCCCACCTGGCTGCGCACCAGGTTCACCGCGGCCCAGGTCAACAGCAGCACCGTGACCAGCGTCAGCCAGTAACGACCGAGCGGCGTGTTGAGGTCATGGCCCAACAGCGCAAGCCTGGGCGCCGAGATGGTCCCGGACGAGCCGTAGTTGTAGAACCAGGGAAACTTGACGAACAGCCACTCCAGGAAAAACTGCGCGGCCAATGTGGTGACCATCAGGTAGAAGCCTTTGATCCGCGAGCTGGGCAACCCGAACACCAGGCCGACCAAGGCGCTGATAATCCCACCGCCGAGCAACGCCACCGGCAGCCCCAGCTCCGGCAGCCGCAGCAGGAAGCCGTAGGTCGCAAAGGCGCCGACCGCCATGAACCCCGCCGCGCCGACCGAGGTTTGCCCGGTGTAGCCGGTCAGCAGGTTCAGGCCCAACCCGGCCAGCGACAGCACCAGAAACGGGATCAGGATCGCATTGAGCCAATAGTCATTGCCCCACAGCGGCACCCCCACAAAGGCCAACCCCAGCAGACCGAAAAGGCCCCAAGGCACTCGTCGCGGGACCAGCAATAACGGCGCGGTTTGTTGAGCAACAGGGATCGACATGGTTTCAGACTCGCTCGATGGCGCGCTCGCCGAACAGGCCGGCGGGACGGATATACAGGAAGGCCAGGGCCAGGACATAGGCGAACCACGGCGTGATGCCGCCGCCGATCAGCGGGCCGATATACACCTCGGCAAGGTTCTCCGCCGCGCCGACGATCAGCCCGCCGACAATCGCGCCGCCAATCGAGGTAAAGCCGCCGATGATCAACACGGGCAAAGCCTTGAGCACCACCAGCGACAGCGAAAACTGCACCCCCTGGCGTGCGCCCCACAACAAACCGGCCACCAGCCCGACAATGCCAGCCACCGCCCAGACGATCTGCCAGATGCGGTTGAGGTTGATGCCGATGGACAGCGCCGCCGTGGTGTCATCCGCCACGGCGCGCAGGGACACGCCGATGCGGGTTTTGTTGAACAGCAGCGCGAGCACCGTCACCAGCACCACGGCAGCCGCGGCGGCGATCAGGTCGAACTGGCTGAGCATCAGCGGGCCAACAAACAGCGGCACGTCGTCGATACCCAGGTCCAGGGCACGCACTTGCGCGCCCATCAAGCCTTGGGCCAGGCCTTCGATAATGAACGACAGGCCCAAAGTGGCCATGAACAGGGTGATCTGCGAACGGTTCACCAGTGGCCGCAATACCAGGCGCTCGATAAGCAACGCGCCGACGATCATCACGATCACCGTCAGCAGCAGCGCCAGGGCAAACGGCACGCCCTGGTCGTGCAGGCTGACGAAGGTCAACGCGGCAAACAGCAGCATCGCACCCTGGGCAAAGTTGAACACGCCGCTGGCTTTGTAGATCAGCACAAAGCCGATGGCGACCAGGGAATACAGGGTGCCGGCGAGCAGGCCGCCGAGCAGGGTTTCGAAGAAGAAGGTCATCAGTGCACGGCTCCCAGGTAGGCGGCGATCACTTCGGGATTGGCCTGCACCTGTGCCGGCGTGCCGTCGCCGACTTTGCGCCCGTAGTCGAGCACCACCACATGGTCGGACAGGCCCATCACCACGCCCATGTCGTGTTCGATCAACACCACGGTAGTGCCGAGGTCGCGGTTCACGTCAGCGACGAAGCGCGCCATGTCCTGTTTCTCTTCGGCGTTCATGCCAGCCATGGGTTCGTCGAGCAGCAACAGGCTCGGCCCGGCGATCAATGCGCGGCCCAGCTCCACGCGCTTTTGCAGGCCGTAGGACAAGTTGCCCACCAGCACATCGCGGTGGGCTTGCAGCTCCAGAAACTCAAGGATGGCTTGGCCACGCAGGCGAAAGGCCTCGGCTTCACGTCGCGCACGGGGCAAGCCGAGGGCCTGCTCGATAACACTGCTGCGCATATGCCGCGACAGGCCGGTGAGGAGGTTGTCGAGCACGCTCATTTTCTTGAACAGCGCGTTGTTCTGGAAGGTCCGGCCAATGCCACGGCGTGCGGCCCCCAAGGGGTCGATGCGGTGGAAGTGTTGCGCCTCGAAAACGATCTCGCCCGCGTCAAAGCGATACACGCCATTGAGCACGTTGAGCAACGAACTTTTACCGGCGCCGTTAGGGCCGATCAACGCGCAGATCTCGCCGCGCCGCACCTCGAAAGACAAGGCGTTGATGGCCTTGACCCCTTTGAATGACAGCGAGATATCGCGCACCTGGAGAATAACGTCACTCATGCGATATCCCGTTTGAATTCGGCCAGCCACACCGGCTCGACCGTGGATTTGAGGGGCTGCCAGATAAAGGCCAGGCGCTGGAAGCCCAGCAGTTTGCGCACGCGGTTTTTCAGCAGCCGGCGCAGGCCGCTTTGGGGGTGGGCGATGGCCCAGTCGCACAGGCGTCGACGCCAGGTGCCGTGGGGGGCCAGGCGGCTTTCGATCTCATCGGCCAAGTGCTGTAACCGCTCGGGCGACAGCAGCAGGCCGGTGGGCGCGACTTCGCCGCGATCACGCTGCGCCGAGGCCAGGTTTTCCGGGAATGCCAGGCCGTGGCCGCTGCTCAGCCATTGCTCCAGCAGGACGTCCAGGCCGCGCTGCCAGTGGGTACCCTCCTCGCTCCACAACGCGGTTTCGCCGGTGGGTTGCCACCAGCGCTGCAGGTGTTGCGCCGGGTCCACGGGGCCGAGTAACTGGGCGAAATCCAAGCGCTGGGTAAACGCCCAATCGCGCTGGCGACCTTGAACGTAGGCGTGACTGGGATGGATGCGCCACAGGTGTTGTTCCAGTGCCTGCGGCTCAAGGTTATCGGCCAGCGTCAGCACGTGTGCGCCGACGGACTGGGCCGCCAACGCCAGCAGCAACAGGTTCGGCTCAAAGGCGCCGCTGAGCACCAGGCGTGACTGGTCGCTGAAACCTTGCTGGCGCAAACCATCGGCCAGCCGCTCGACGTCGCGCAAGGTGTCGATCCAGCGCCAGGCATACCATTGCCCCTGGCGCTTGTGGCGCAGGGCGATGTGCAACGGCGTGAGTTGCGACCAGTGGCGCAGTTGCTCCAGAGAGGCCTTTGGTTCGTGCACGCTCATAGGGGATTGCTCCTATTGGGGAGGTGGGCGTGCGGTGGTCCGCTGGCTGGAATATTTGGAACTGTGCAAGGTCGTTAGATCGCGGTAGCTGGCGCCTGGATGGTTGGCGCCCAGTCGCGCGCCGTCGCCAAACAACTTCTCACGCAACGTGCCCTGGGCGTATTCGGTCTTGTACACGCCACGCTTCTGCAACTCCGGAACAAGCCATTCCACGGCGTCGACAAAGGTTTCATGGGTCAGCGCATAGGCCAGGTTGAAGCCGTCCACATCAGTCTCTTCGACCCACTCCTGCAACAGGTCCGCCACGGTCTCCGGGCCGCCGACGAACAGTGGGCCAAAGCCGCCGATACCGACCCAATCGGCCAGCTCGTTGGGCGTCCAGACCTTGTTCGGGTCCGCCGTGGAAAACGCTTCCACCGCCGATTGAATTGCATTGGTGTGCACGTGTTTGAGCGGTTCGTCCGGTTTGAACTGGCTGAAGTCGATGCCGGTCCAGCCGGAGATCAGCGCCATGGCGCCTTCGTAGCTGACGTAGGATTTGTACTCGTCAAACTTGGCTTTAGCCTTGGCGTCGGTTTCGTCGACGATCACCGTCTGCAAGTTGAAGATCAGGATTTTCTTCGGATCACGCCCAGCCTCGGCGGCACGACGGCGGATGTCGGCCACGGTCTTTTTCAGCAGCACCTTGGACGGCGCAGCGACGAACACACATTCGGCCTGCTCGGCGGCGAACTGCTTGCCACGGCTGGACGCGCCAGCCTGGTACAGCACCGGCGTGCGCTGCGGCGACGGCTCGCACAGGTGAATGCCGGGCACCTGGAAGTGTTTGCCGACGTGGCGGATCTCGTGGATTTTGCTCGGGTCGCTGAAAACCCGTCGTTCGCGGTCACGCAGGACCGCGCCCTCTTCCCAACTGCCTTCCCAGAGTTTGTAGCAAACCTGCAGGTATTCCTCGGCGTAGTCGTAGCGCGCGTCGTGTTCGGTCTGGGCTTTCTGGCCGAGGTTCTTGGCGCCGCTTTCCAGGTACGAGGTGACGATGTTCCAGCCGATGCGGCCCTTGGTCAGGTGGTCGAGCGTCGACAGACGACGGGCGAACGGATACGGATGCTCAAAGGACAACGAAGCGGTCAGACCAAACCCCAGGTGCTCGGTGACCAACGCCATTGGCGCGATCAGCGACAAAGGGTCGTTGACCGGCACTTGGGTGGCCTGGCGAATCGCCGCGTCGCCGTTGCCGTTGTACACGTCGTAGATGCCCAGCACGTCGGCGATAAACAGGCCGTCGAACTTGCCGCGCTCAAGGATCTTGGCGAGGTCGGTCCAGTATTCCAGGTCCTTGTACTGCCACGAACGGTCGCGCGGGTGCGCCCACAGGCCGGGCGATTGGTGGCCGACACAGTTCATGTCGAAGGCATTCAAGCGGATTTCACGGGACATCAAAGCACTCCGTTGAGGTGGTAGTTGCCGACAACCTGGTATTTCCAGCGCAACGGATCATCGAGGCTCGACGGCAGTTCGGTGCGTTGGCCGGTCAGTTCGAATTCGGCGTTGCTTGCAGCGATGAGGGCTTCGGCGGCGGCGATCTGCGCTTCGGTGGCGGCCACCGGGCTGGGGTGGGTTTCAGCGCGTTCCAGCAAGGCGGCGGCCACGTCGACGCGGATCTGCAGATCGCCGAAGCGGCTGATCACATAGGGGTCATCGCTTTTCTCGACATGGCGGCGAGTGCTGTCCAGCAGTTGGCGTGCAAGGTTCAGTGCGGTCATGGTTGATCCTCAGTTCCAGGCGTGGCGCGCGGGCTTCACACCGTTGAGCACAAAATTGCCGATCAGGTGGTATTTCCAGCGAGCCGGGTCGTGCAGGGTGTGGGTGCGCGCGTTGCGCCAGAAGCGGTCAAGGTTGTGTTTGCCGGTGACCGAGCGGGTGCCGGCCAGCTCGAAGAGTTTGCTGCTGGCGAGCAAGGCGGTTTCGGCCGACAGCACTTTGGCCTGGGCGACCACCAGCGAGGCGTGGGCGACGCTGTCTTCGCTCGGTTCGGCGAGTGCGTGGTCGACCGCCTTGCCGGCCTTGGCGAGAATCGCTTCGGTGCCGTGCACGCGCCATTCGAGGTCGCCGATGGCGGCGATGGTGAACGGGTCTTGCCAGCCGTGATCCTGCTGGCTGTCGATCCACGGGCGGGCCTGGCGCGCGAAAATCTTCGCTTGTTCAAGGGCGCCGAGGGCGATGCCGGTGTCGACGGCAGCCTGGATGATTTGTGAGATCGGGCCGTCTGCAGTGGGCCGGTCAAAGGCCAGGTGAGCGGGAACTACCGCACTCAACGGGACATTAACGCCATCAAGAGTCACGCCGCCGCTGGCGGTGGTGCGCTGGCCAAAGCCATCCCAGTTATCGATCACCGTCAGGCCAGGCGCATCGCGTTCGACAAAGCCAATGAACGCCTGGCCGTTTTCGTTATTGCCAACGGTGGGAACGATATGGGCGAACAACGCGCCAGTGCAGTAGAACTTCTCGCCGTTGATTTGCGCGGTGTCGCCATGAAAGCGGATCTGGGTGTCGAAGGTGCCGGCGTTTTTGCTCTTGGCCTCGGAAAAGGCATTGCCGAAGCGATAACCCGCCAGCACCTTGCCGAAGTAATGAAGCTTTTGTTCCTCGGTGGCGGTTTGCAGCAGGATGTCCACCACACCCAGGTGGTTCTGCGGGATTTGCCCCAATGACGGGTCGGCGGCTGAGATCAACTTGATCACTTCAGCCACGGTCACATAGGACACACCAGCGCCGCCGTAGGCCTTGGGAACGGTGATGCCCCACAAGCCGCTGGCCGAGAATTCGTCGAGTTCGGCTACCGGTAAGCGGCGGTCGCGGTCACGCACGCTGGCGTCGACGGCAAAACGCTCGGCCAGGCGCGTGGCGACCTCGATGGCCTCCGCGTCCGAGCGGATGATATGGGCAGGTTGTTGAGGGTGGGCTGACATGGGCCGACTCCAGGCTCCGAGGGAATATCGGAGTGATTGCAGGAGTCGTGCCTGAATTTAATCGTCAGTAAAATCAGCAGTTTGCCGCGAAAAGCAGGGGTTGAGCGCGGTTGCAAACCAGCAAAGTGTGCATCCACTGTTGCCAGGCAGACAGTTAGATCACCACGTTGCGCACAAAGCGCACGGCCACGTCACCGTCATTGCGATAAACGTGGTGCTGGTGACTGGCGAACATGAAGAACTCGCCGGCGCCGATGGTGTTTTCCTGGTCGCCGATCACCAGCGTCAGGTTGCCCTCGAACACAAACAGTTGCTCGCTCCAGCCTTCCAGGTCGGGGTCCGGGCAATAGCGGTCGCCGGGTTCAAGGCGCCACTCCCACAGCTCAACCTCGCGGCGAGCCGTGGCCTTGGCCAGCAACACCGCTTTGCTCCCGGCAATTTCACCGGCCCAGGCCAGTTCGTTGATGCGGCTGTGATCGCGTACGTCCGGCGCCTGGATCAGGTCGCTGAACGCCACGTCCAACGCTTCGGCCACACGGTCGAGGGTCGACAGGCTGACGTTCTTCTCCCCGGCCTCGATGGCCACCAGCATGCGCCGGCTGACCCCGGACTTTTCCGAGAGCGCGGTCTGGCTCAGGTCGGCGGCGTGGCGCAGGCGACGAACGTTCTGGCTGACGTGCTGCAGGACCGAAGCCCGTTGTGGATTTTCTTTGTGCACTATATTGCTCAATGGGTGGGTGTGCGCAGTATACTGCCCAGCGTGCGGCGCATTGTGCGGTCCGTGCCTTTCCCTGTGCAAGACCGAGCTGCCATGACCACCGCCAAAACCCCTTCGCGTTTCAACCGTTTCAGCAAAGCCGAATGCATCCTGGTGTTTATCACCATGATCTGGGGCGGCACCTTTTTGCTGGTGCAGCACGCCATGACGGTGAGCGGCCCGATGTTTTTCGTGGGCCTGCGCTTTGCGGCGGCGGCCATTGTGGTGGGCTTCTTCTCGCTGCGCACCTTGCGCGACTTGACCCTGTTTGAATTGAAGGCCGGGGTGTTTATCGGTGTGGCGATCATGTTTGGCTACGGCTTGCAGACCATCGGCCTGCAAACGATCCTGAGCAGCCAGTCGGCGTTTATCACCGCGCTGTATGTGCCGTTCGTGCCGTTGTTGCAATGGTTGGTCCTGGGCCGTCGTCCTGGGTTGATGCCGAGCATTGGCATCATGCTCGCATTTGCCGGGTTGATGTTGTTGACCGGGCCAGCGGGGGCTTCGTTGAATTTCAGCCCCGGTGAAATCGCTACGTTGATTGGTGCCATTGCGATTGCAACAGAAATCATCCTGATCAGCGCATTTGCAGGTCAAGTGGATGTACGCCGGGTGACGGTGGTGCAACTGGCCACGGCGTCACTGCTGTCGTTCCTGATGGTGGTGCCGATGGGTGAGGCGCTGCCGGGGTTCTCGTGGTTGCTGCTGTTCAGTGCGGTGGGCCTGGGCTTGACCAGCGCGGTGATCCAGGTCGCGATGAACTGGGCGCAACAGAGCGTTTCACCGACGCGGGCCACGTTGATCTATGCCGGTGAGCCGGTGTGGGCTGGGGTGGTCGGGCGGATTGCCGGCGAGCGCTTCCCGCCGATTGCGATGCTGGGGGCGGCGTTGATTGTGGTGGCGGTGATTGTGAGTGAGATGAAGACCAAGGGGCAGAAGGCGGTTGACTTGGCCGATGCGTTGGAACAAAAGCGTCAGGGATAGCCTCCAGATACTGTGGTGCCTGTAATATTGCCATCGCGGGCAAGCCCGGCTCCCACAGGGGTCGGCATTCCAATTCTGCGAATTTTGAAACAGTGCCAAATAGGAGTTTTCATCCTACCTTGTAGGATCCTGCCACATCTTGCCGTTTGGTGATCAACAAAGCGGCACGTATGATGCATCCCAAACTCCCGCAGATTAGAAGCCTATGTCCCTGATAGTTCTACTGCTTCTGCCATTCATTGGCAGCTGTCTGGCGGCCTTGCTGCCGCACAATGCACGTAACACCGAATCCCTGTTGGCCGGCCTTGTGGCCCTGGTCGGCACTCTTCAAGTCGCCCTGCTCTACCCCCAGATCGCCCACGGTGGCGTGATCCGCGAAGAATTCATGTGGTTGCCCAGCCTCGGCCTGAACTTCGTCTTGCGTATGGATGGGTTTGCCTGGCTGTTCTCGATGCTGGTGCTCGGCATCGGTTCGCTGGTGGCGTTGTATGCGCGCTACTACATGTCGCCGGATGACCCGGTGCCGCGCTTCTTCGCGTTTTTCCTGGCTTTTATGGGCGCCATGCTCGGGCTGGTGATTTCCGGCAGCCTGGTCCAGATCGTGTTTTTCTGGGAACTGACCAGCCTGTTCTCGTTCCTGTTGATCGGCTATTGGCACCACCGCGCCGATGCCCGACGCGGCGCCTACATGGCGCTGATGGTCACCGGCGCGGGCGGCTTGTGCCTGCTGGCCGGGGTGATGCTGCTGGGGCATATCGTCGGCAGCTATGACCTGGACCGGGTACTGGCGGCGGGCGATCAGATCCGCGCACATGCGCTGTACCCGGTGATGCTGGCCCTGGTGCTGATCGGCGCACTGAGCAAAAGCGCGCAGTTCCCGTTCCACTTCTGGCTGCCCCACGCCATGGCCGCACCGACGCCGGTGTCGGCCTATCTGCATTCGGCAACGATGGTGAAGGCCGGCGTGTTCCTGCTGGCCCGCCTGTGGCCGGCGCTGTCGGGCAGCGAAGAATGGTTCTGGATCGTCGGCGGCGCCGGCGCCCTCACCCTCCTCCTCGGCGCTTACTGCGCCATGTTCCAGAACGACCTCAAGGGCCTGTTGGCCTACTCCACCATCAGCCACCTCGGGCTCATCACTTTGCTGCTGGGGCTCAACAGCCCGCTGGCCGCCGTCGCCGCAGTGTTCCATATCCTCAACCACGCCACCTTCAAGGCCTCGCTGTTCATGGCGGCGGGCATCATCGACCACGAAAGTGGCACGCGGGATATCCGCAAGCTCAGCGGCCTGGTGCGCCTGATCCCGTTCACCGCGACCCTGGCGATGGTGGCCAGTGCCTCCATGGCCGGCGTGCCGTTGCTCAATGGCTTCCTGTCCAAAGAGATGTTCTTCGCCGAAACGGTGTTTATCTTGGCGACAAAATGGGTGGAAATAGCGCTGCCGGTGATCGCGACCATCGCCGGCACTTTCAGCGTGGCCTATGCGCTGCGCTTTACCGTCGATGTGTTCTTCGGCCCGCCCGCCACCGACCTGCCGCACACGCCCCACGAACCGCCACGCTGGATGCGTGCCCCGGTCGAGTTGCTGGTGTTCACCTGCCTGCTGGTGGGGATTTTCCCGGCCCAGGTGGTCGGCTCGATCCTTGCGGCTGCCGCACTGCCGGTGGTCGGCGGTGTGCTGCCGGAGTACAGCCTGGCCATCTGGCACGGCTGGAACGCACCGATGATCATGAGCCTGGTGGCCATGACCGGCGGCGTGCTGCTCTACCTGATGTTGCGCAAACAACTTAAACGCGGGCGCTTCAAGTACCCGCCGCTGGTGGGCTACTTCAATGGCAAGCGCGGCTTCGAGCGCTGCCTGGTGGTGATGATGCGCGGCGTGCGCAAAATCGAAAAACGCATCAGCACCAAGCGCCTGCAAACCCAGTTGTTCCTGTTGGTGATCGTCGCGGTGATCGGCGCCATGATCCCGATGCTCAACAGTGGCCTCAGTTGGGGCGACCGCCCGAAAATTCCGGGTTCCATCGTCTTCGTCACCCTGTGGCTGCTGGCGATTGCCTGTGCCCTGGGCGCCGCCTGGCAAGCCAAGTACCACAGGCTGGCGGCCCTGACCATGGTCAGCGTGTGCGGCATGGTCACTTGCGTGACGTTTGTATGGTTCTCGGCACCGGACCTGGCGCTGACGCAACTGGTGGTCGAGGTCGTGACGACAGTGCTGATCCTGCTTGGCCTGCGCTGGCTGCCACGGCGGATCGAGGAAGTCTCGCCACTGCCAAGCTCGCTGCGCAAGGCGCGCATTCGCCGCCTGCGTGACTTCCTGCTGTCCACCGCAGTGGGCGGCGGCATGGCGCTGCTGTCCTATGCGATGCTGACCCGCCAGACGCCCAACGATATCTCCTCCTTCTACCTGAGCCGCGCCCTGCCCGAAGGCGGCGGCAGCAATGTGGTGAACGTCATGTTGGTGGACTTCCGTGGCTTCGACACCCTTGGCGAAATCACCGTGCTCGGCGCCGTGGCGCTGACGGTGTACGCCCTGCTGCGCCGCTTCCGCCCGTCCAAGGAAAGCATGCAACTGCCTGCGCAACAGCGCCAACTGGCGCCGGACGTGGCCACCGACCTGGTCAACCCGCGCCAGGCCAGCGATACCGCCCTGGGCTTCATGATGGTGCCGGCGGTGCTGGTGCGCCTGCTGCTGCCGATTGCGCTGGTGGTGTCGTTCTACCTGTTCATGCGCGGCCACAACCAACCGGGCGGCGGGTTTGTCGCCGGGCTGGTGATGTCGGTGGCGTTTATCCTGCAATACATGGTCGCCGGTACACAGTGGGTCGAGGCGCAGATGAGCCTGCGGCCGATGCGCTGGATGGGCTTTGGCCTGCTGTCCGCCACGCTCACCGGGCTCGGCGCACTGTTTGTCGGCTACCCGTTCCTCACCACTCACACCTGGCATTTCAGCCTGCCGCTGCTGGGCGATATCCATGTCGCCAGTGCGTTGTTCTTTGACGTCGGCGTGTACGCCATGGTCGTCGGCTCGACCTTGCTGATGCTCACCGCCCTCGGTCACCAGTCGGTGCGCGCGCACAAACCGAGCAACCAGGCCAAAGCCGTTGCCGCCACAGAAGGAGCCGCCTGATGGAAGAAGTCATCGCAATTGCCATTGGGGTCCTGGCGGCCTCCGGCGTCTGGTTGATCCTGCGGCCACGGACGTTCCAGGTGGTGATGGGCCTGTGCCTGTTGTCGTACGGGGTCAATCTGTTCATTTTCAGCATGGGCAGCCTGTTTATCGGCAAGGAGCCGATCATCAAGGACGGCGTGCCGCAAGACCTGCTCAACTACACCGACCCGCTGCCACAGGCCCTGGTACTGACGGCCATCGTGATCAGCTTTGCCATGACCGCCTTGTTCCTGGTGGTGCTGCTGGCCTCCCGTGGCCTGACCGGCACGGACCATGTGGACGGCCGGGAGCCCACGGAATGAATTGGGTCAATCAACTGATCGTCGCGCCGATCCTGCTGCCGCTGCTGACCGCCGGGCTGATGCTGATGCTCGGTGAGAAGCGCCGCCCGCTCAAAGCCAGGATCAACCTGTTCTCCAGCGTGATCGGCCTGGGCGTCGCCGTGTTGCTGCTGTACTGGACGCAAAAAGGCGGCCCCGGTTCGATTGGCGTGTACCTGCCGGGCAATTGGCAGGTGCCATTCGGCATTGTGCTGGTGGTGGACCAACTGTCGGCGCTGATGCTGGTGCTCACCGGGATTATCGGCGTGAGCGCGCTGCTGTTCGCCATGGCCCGCTGGGACCGTGCGGGCACCAGTTTCCATGCGTTGTTCCAGGTGCAGATGATGGGGTTGTACGGCGCGTTCCTGACCGCCGACCTGTTCAACCTGTTCGTGTTCTTCGAGGTGCTGCTGGCGGCGTCCTACGGTTTGATGCTGCACGGTTCCGGCCGTGCGCGGGTGTCGGCGGGGCTGCATTACATCGCAATCAACCTGCTGGCGTCGTCGCTGTTCCTGATTGGCGCGGCGATGATCTACGGGGTGACCGGCACGCTGAACTTCGCTGACCTGGCGCTGAAAATCCCGCTGGTACCGGAGGGCGATCGCGGCCTGCTGCATGCCGGTGCGGCAATCCTGGCGACAGCGTTTTTGGCCAAGGCCGGCATGTGGCCGCTCAACTTCTGGCTGGCGCCCGCCTATTCCTCGGCCAGCGCGCCGGTGGCGGCGATGTTTGCGATCATGACCAAGGTTGGCGTGTACACCGTGCTGCGCCTGTGGACGCTGCTGTTCTCCGGCCAGGCCGGCGCTTCGGCGCTGTTTGGTGGCGACTGGCTGGTGTACGGCGGCATGGCGACTATCGTCTGCGCGGCGCTGGCGATGGTGGCGGCGCAACGCCTGGAACGTATGGCCAGCCTGAGTATCCTGGTGTCAGCCGGGATCCTGCTGTCGGCGGTCGGGTTTGCCCAGCCGAGCCTGACCGCAGGCGCGCTGTTCTATCTGGTCAGCTCCACACTGGCCTTGAGTGCGCTGTTCCTGCTGGCCGAATTGATCGAGCGTTCGCGTTCGGCCAATGACCTGCCGCTGGATGAAGAAATCGATGCGTTGCCCAAAGCCATGGAATCCCTGCATCCGCGTCCCGGTGTGAACCTCGATGACGAGCAAAAGGCCGTGGTTGGCCAAGTGATTCCGTGGACCATGGCGTTCCTGGGCTTGAGCTTTGTCGCCTGCGCCCTGCTGATCATCGGCATGCCGCCGCTGTCCGGGTTTATCGGCAAGCTCAGTTTGTTGAGTGCGCTGGTCAATCCACTGGGCCTGGGCAGCGGCCTGGAAGGCCCGATCCGACCTGCAGCGTGGGGCCTGATGGCCTTGCTGATCCTGTCCGGCCTGGCCTCGCTGATCGCGTTCGCCCGCCTGGGTATCCAGCGTTTCTGGACTCCGGAAGAACGCCCATCGCCCTTGCTGCGTCGCTATGAGTGCGTGCCGATCTTCTTCCTGCTGGGCCTGAGCATCCTGCTGACCTTCAAGGCCGAGCCGCTGATGCGCTACACCCAGGCCACCGCTGTCAGCCTGAACAACCCGGAAGCCTACGTGATGGCGGTCATGGCCACGCGCCCAGTGCCCAGCCCTGAAGCCAAAGCGGCCGCCCTGGAGGTGCAACCATGAAGCGCCTGTTTCCTGCCCCGTGGTTGTCCCTGGCATTGTGGGTGCTGTGGCTGGTGCTGAACCTGTCCGTCAGCCCTGGTCATGTGCTGCTGGGTGCTGCGCTGGGGGTGCTTGCCCCGCTGCTGATGGCGCCGTTGCGTCCGCTGCCGATCCGCATCCGCCGCCCCGGTGTGATCATCCGCCTGTTCTTCCTGGTGGGCCGCGATGTGATCGTCTCCAACCTGCAAGTGGCCTGGGGCGTGCTGACGTGCGGCTCACGCCCACCGCGTTCGCGCTTCATCAAGATCCCCCTCGACCTGCGTGACGCCAACGGCCTTGCCGCCCTGTCGATGATCACCACCGTGGTGCCCGGCACCATCTGGTCGGAACTGGCCCTGGACCGCAGCATCCTGCTGCTGCACGTCTTCGATCTGGATGACGAAGCGGCCTTCATCGAACATTTCAAAAGCGCCTACGAACGGCCATTGATGGAGATCTTCGAATGAGCGCCCTGCTCTCCAATGCGATCCTGTTCAGCCTGTTCCTGTTCTCCCTGGCCATGGTGCTGACCCTGATCCGCCTGTTCAAAGGCCCATCGGCCCAGGACCGGGTCCTGGCGCTGGACTACCTGTACATCCTGGCGATGCTGATGATGCTAGTACTGGGCATTCGGTATGCCAGTGACACCTACTTTGAAGCGGCGCTGCTGATCGCACTGTTCGGCTTCGTCGGCTCGTTTGCCCTGGCCAAATTCCTGCTGCGTGGGGAGGTGATTGAATGATGCCGTTATGGATGGAAGTCGTCGTGGCTGTGCTGCTGGTATTAAGCAGTGTGTTTGCGCTGATTGGCGCCGTTGGGCTGCTGCGCATGAAGGACTTTTTCCAGCGCATGCACCCGCCAGCACTGGCCTCCACATTGGGCGCATGGTGCGTGGCACTGGCGTCGATTATCTACTTTTCGGCGCTCAAGTCCGCGCCGGTGTTGCACGGCTGGCTGATCCCGATCTTGTTGGCGATCACCGTGCCGGTGACTACATTACTGCTGGCGCGTACGGCGCTGTTTCGCAAGCGTATGGCTGGGGATGACGTCCCCGCCGAGGTCAGCAGCCGCGGCTGATTCCTGTAGAAAACATGGTCAAAACTGTGGGAGGGGGCTTGCCCCCGATGGCGGTGGGTCAGCTGCTGATAAGCCGACTGACCCACTGCTATCGGGGGCAAGCCCTAATGCCGGTCAGTTAAGAGATAAAAGGGCAAAAAGTAACCTGTGGCGAGGGAGCTTGCTCCCGTTGGACTGCGCAGCAGTCCCATTTTTGGGGCCGCTTCGCAGTCCAGCGGGAGCAAGCTCCCTCGCCACAGGTACGGTGTTCGTCCTTAACTGACTGGCATTAGGGCAAGCCCCCTCCCACATTGGGACTGTACTAGGCGAAAGATCGGATTCGCTCGGCCAATTCTGCCAGTTCGGCATCATCCGCCCGCACGTGATCGTGGGATGAGATATAGCCTTCATAAGCCTCAAAAAATTTATCCACTTTCGAGCTCAACGGCTTGAACGCACTGTCCTGCCCCGTCCCATGCATGGGAAACAACTTCGCATGCAGGTGATCAACCCCATACCCTTCCAGCATCATCCCCGTACGCGCCACATCGGGAAACGCCCGGTCGATCAGCAAGGCGGTTTTCTTGGTGGCCACGATCAGATCAGCCAACACCTCATCCGACTGCGCAAAGGCATAACTGCCGTAATGCTGCTTGGGGATGACCACGCTGAAGCCTGGGGTATTGGGGAAAATCGACAGGAACGCCATGTGATGTTCGTCCTCCCACAGGATATGGGCTGGGGAGGTTTTGCGGACAATGCTGCAGAAAATACAATCCATTTGAGTCGCTGCCGTTTTTGTCGTGGGTTTGGTCGTGGCGAACATCTAAAAACAGGATCGGGCGGGAGTCAAATCCCAGTTTTTGGCAGTCTCGCGATTTACCGAAACCTCCCACATAAGCGCCGGATAAGCTCTACAGCTTCTCCCTGAAAACCTCTGCAAAGTCCTTCGCCTGATCACACAGTGCGAAGGATTGCGGATGGTTTTTTTCGTCACGGCCCTGCCTGCCGGGGCTGCCTCTTGATTCCCATCATCGCCAGCTTCGTCCTGGCCCCCATGGATCCCAAGGCGCCGGATAGTGAGCGCGTCTTCGGCGACTTCCGTAATTGCCTGAACACCTTTGATGCCTGGGCCGAAAGCTTCTGGAGCGGTTCGGCACTGGAGGTGGAGCAAGTCTTCAAGGTCGGAGACGAGGTAGAGCTGGTCACGCCGGTTTCGTCCAAGACACCCAGTATAACCGTCGCCATGTGCAGTGCCCAGGGCTCGCTGACCCTGGTGCATATGTTCGAAAGCACCCGCTTCGTGCCTATCGGCAATACGCCAGTGATGCTCCAAGCCATTGCGGCGGATGGCAGCCCGATGGGCGCGCCGCTGCATCGGACCATCGGCCCCAGCGGCATCCTCGAAATCACCGAGTGTGATCGCAATCAGCCGTACCAAATCACCTTCTACCCCACTGTTTCCGAGGATCACGTCAAGGCGCTGTATGCGTCTTATCAGTCGGTGATTGCGGGGCTAGAGGGTCGGCTGCGGGAAGAGTGGACGGCGACTTTCCAACCCCAATGGAAGGACTTTGCCAGCGCCAGCTCTTTGCAACGCAGCGCGATGCAGGGCGTGGCGTTTTCCACCGGGATGGCCAAGGCGCTCTACAGCCTGTGGGACAACATTTCCCAGCTGTACGACCTGCTGGCGGATATCAAGGCCAACAGCCAGAAGTTGTTGGCGTACCTCTCTCAGGCTGAGCTTGATGAACTGCTGAAGCTGGGTAGCGACGCGATTGCCAAGGGTTTGTTGGTGCTTAGCGATGAGCCGCTGTTGTTCATTTATGTCTCGGCGATCGTCAGTTGGATACGCCTGCTGCCACCGCCGGAGATGTATGAATTACTGGGCGAGATCACCGGTGAAGTGCTGATCAACCTGCTGCTGATGTGGGCGACGGCAGGGACGGGTGTGACGCTACGCCTGGGTGCGCAGACGCTGAGCGCCATCAAATCCAAACGGGCGCGGGCGTTGTTGGAGTTGCTGGCCGATCACCTCGTGGGGCCGAAGTTGGACGCGCACTCGGAGGCGCTCAAGCCTTTGCTCTTGGGCAGTGCAGCGACGCCGATCAAGGCAGTGCCGGCTGCGCCGTTGAAGGCTGGGGAGAATCTGGTTTCGAACGCGGTGCCGGCGGTTCGTAACAAGACTCAGCGGACGCTGTTGGTTCGCCAGGAACATGTCGACGACGCGCCTGCCGTGGCGACGAATCCGAAGGGGGATGCTGCTGCGGCGTCGGATAAGACCGTCACCAATGGTTGTCCTGTATCGATGGTCACCGGCGAAGAACTACTTACGCTGACTGACGGTGTTTTAGACGGGATTCTGCCGTTTGAGTGGACACGGTTGTATCGCACCAGTGCGGTGGAAATGGATGTCGGGCTGGGGTTTGGCTGGAGTCATTCGCTGGCGCATCGGCTTGTTGTGTCAGGTGATTCGGTGGTGTGGACGGATCATGAGAATCGCTCGACTGAGTTTCCACTGCCGACAGTTGCTCGACCTGCAATCACCAATAGCCTGGCTGAAGCGGCGATTTATCTGGGGGATTTGCCGGATGAGTTGGTGTTGGCTCAAGCGTCGCGGTTTTATCACTTTCGCGACGGGGTGCTGGTCTCGATCAGTGATGCGTATGACAACCGGCTGCGGATTTCCCGGGACTATTTAGGGCGCATTGAGCGGCTGGATAACGGTGCCGGGTGTGCGCTGTTTTTACGCTATGAGTCGGGCCGCATTGTGGTGGTGGACTACCAGGTTCAGCGGGCTAAGGGACATGAGCCTTACATCTGGATCACAGAGCACAGCGTTGTTTCCTACGCCTATGACGACATAGGCCGACTGGTCTCAGCGACCAATGCCGTCGGCGAAAGCGAGGTTTATCGCTACGACGATCAGCACGTGATTCTGGAACGTGGGTTGGCCGGTGGGGCGAGTTTCTTTTGGGCGTGGGAACGGTCTGGCAAGGCGGCGCGATGTGTCCGGCATTGGGCCAGTTTTTCGCAGATGGATACGCGGTATGTGTGGGGGGATGACGGCAGTGTTGTGGTGCACAACGCCGATGGCAGCCAGGAAGTGTATATCCACGATGACCGCGCACGGCTGGTGCAGCGCATTGATCCGAACGGTGCCGAGCATTTCAAATCCTACGACGATAAAGGCCGGCTGACGGTCGAGCAGGATCCACTCGGGGCAGTGACGGCGTATCAGTACGACGAGGCCGGACGCTTGGTGGCGTTGTTTCCGGGGGACGATGAGCCGACATCCTACGAGCATGACAACGGCTTCGTACGGGTTGTAAGGCGAGGCTCAGCGGTTTGGAAGTACGAGCGCAACGATCAGGGCGACGTGACGCGTAGGACCGATCCCGACGGTCACATCACCGACTACAGCTACAACAAATACGGGCAACTGATTGGGGTGTGGTACCCCG
>NZ_RWIO01000022.1:0-23458 GCF_009764655.1 Pseudomonas sp. PB105 | reverse complement strand
GCGCTCTGCCAGGCGTTCGCATTGCTGCATGTCCAGGAGCAATCCGAGCGAGGAAGGCTTGATCGAAATGTTGGCTTTTAATCCATTGGCTTGAATCGCTTCAAGCAAATCAATGTAATCGGTCGCCCTCGTCAATCTGCTTGAGCGTTTCTTCCATCATCGTGTGCCCCAGCCCGGTCCCCCGCGCCCCCGACGCGACGATCACCCGGCCAACTACCACATCGCCGCCTTGGGACTCTGGATCCAGCAGGCGCAGGTAGGCCACCAGTTCATCGTCTTTCCAGGCCATCAGGTGGTGGGTGTCGCCCGCCAGGTCTTGCCCGTCGATGTCTTGATAAACGCACTTCTGCTCGACAACGAAGACCTCGCCGCGCAGGCGCAGGATGGCGTACAGCTGCTCCTTGCCCAGGTCAGTGTGATGTTTGCAGACCCAATCGACTGTCATGGTGTGTTCTCACGTGAATGTCTGTTCTGGATAGTAAGCGCGGCGCGCGGTGGTGTCTAAATCAACTATTTTTGTGAGTGAAATCAATTTGCCATCATTGAGTGCATGCGCCAGCCGTTTCTTTGTGTAATCTGAGCTAATGTTAGAACCTCAGGCGCAGCCTGAGCTAAGGCCACCGCCTGTCCGCCAAGGATTTTGAGCATGCCGCGATTGTCTCGTGCCGTTGCTTTGATGGGAGTGTTGTTGCTGGCGACGCCTGCATGTGCACAGCGCCTGCGTCTGGTCGCGGATGCCTGGCCGCCCTTTACCGATGCCACGCTGATCAACGGTGGCTTGGCCACCGATATTGTCAGCACGGCCCTGGCCCGCGCCGGCTATGCCAGTGATTTCGAGCAGGTGCCTTGGGCCCGCGCGCTGATGGGCGTGGGTGACGGGCGCTATGACGTGCTGATCAACGCCTGGTACGACGACGCCCGTACGCAATTGGGGCAGTTCTCCGGCGAATACCTGCTCAACCGCGTGCGCTTTATCAAGCGCCGTGATGATCCCATCGAGTATCAGAACCTGCAGCAACTGCACGACTACCCCATCGCCGTGGTGCGCGGTTATGCGTATTCGGCGGCGTTCGATGGCGATGCGCAGTTGCAGAAAGTCCCTGTGCATAACTTTGCCATGGCTGTGCGGATGCTGGCGGCGCAGCGCGTGCGGCTGACGGTGGAGGATGAATATGTAGCGCGCTTTTACCTGTCACGGGAATCGGCGCGGGTGCGCAATTCGGTGGAGTTCCTGCCCCAGCCGCTGAGTGAAAACAGCCTGCATATCCTGGTGAGCCTGAAGAACCCAGAGCATGCGCAGATTGTCGCGAGCTTTGATCGCGAGATTGCCAAGATGAAGGCTGATGGCAGTTATGCGCGGTTGATGAAGGCTCATGGGATGTAGCGGCCTAAGCCGCGCTGGTGTCCTTGATCAAATGCGCCGCCAATGTTCGCAGCGGCCCTAGCTGCCGACAAATCAACGCCAACTGCGTCTGCACCAACCGCTGCCCTTCATCTATCTCGTCCGGCATCTGCTCCAGGTCCGCCGCCAGGGCTTCCTCGGCGTCGCTCTGGATCGCAATGGGCTGCTTGTTGGCCAATCCTGTCGCGATTTCATCAATGCTCGCCGCGAGTGTTTTGCCCGCGCCGTCAATGAGATGCTCGCGTACTTCGGCCGGCAATTGCGTATCGCGGTGCGCACCGAGCCCTGACAGGTAACTGAGCAAGGTGTGGGACAACACCAGGAAACGGAACCCCACATCCGCTTCCTTACGGAAATGCCCCGGTTCCATCAGCATATTGGCGAGGGTGGTCGACAGCGCCGCGTCGGCGTTGTGCGCGTTGCGGCGGGCCAGGCGGTAGGCCAGGTCGTCGCTCTTGCCGGCAGCGTATTGCTGCATGATCTGGCGCAGGTAGATGCTGTTGCAGGTCAGGGTGTTGGCCAGCACTTTGTTCAGTCGGCGGCCTTGCCAGTCCGGCAGGAACAGGAACACCGCCAGGCCCGCGATCAAGCTGCCGAGCAAGGTGTCGAACAGCCTTGGCAGGAACAGCCCGTAGCCATCCCCCACCTGGTTGAAGCAGAACAGCACCATCAAGGTGATCGCTGCCGTGGCCAGGGTGTAGCGGGTGGTGCGGTTGATAAAGAACACCAGGCCAGCGGCGATGGCGAACATCGACTGCACCAAGGGGTTGGGGAACAGGTCGAACAGCGCCCAGGCCACGGTAAGGCCGATGGCGGTGCCGATAATCCGCTGGCCGAGCTTGCGCCGCGTGGCGCCGTAGTTGGGCTGGCACACAAACAGGGTGGTGAGGATGATCCAGTAACCCTGGGAAGCATGGATGGCGTGCAAGGTGCCGTAGCCGATGGTCAATGCCAGGGACAGGCGCAAGGCGTGGCGGAACAGCAGCGACGTCGGCGTCAGTTGCGTGCGCAGGCGCGTCCACATTTCCCTGAGGTTGCGCGGCGCACGGTCCAGCAGGTTGCTGTCGGTGGCGTCGGCCAGGGCATCCGGGTTGCTCGCATCGCCCAGCAAACGGTCGAGGGTGGACAAGTTGGCCGCCAGCGCGCGCAACGAGCGCAGCAGGCCGCGCCAGGCCGGGTTGCTCTGGATGCGCAGGTGTTCCAGGGAGGCATTCAGGTCGCTGAGGGCTTCGGCGAAGCTGTCGTCATAGATGAACGGTTGGCGCAGTTGGATCGACTCGGCCAGGGCCTGGCAGGCCTTGCCTTGCTGACGCAGCAGGCGCTGGCAGCGGAACAGCACGTCGCTGTGGAAGAACGCATCGGCGAGGGCGTTGTAAGGATAGTGGGAGGAACTGGCGCGTTCGTGGATGTCCTGGGCGAGGAAGTACAGCTTGAGGTAGCGGCTGACCTTCGACCCCGGTCGGCCGTTGCCCACGCGGTGCAGGATGATTTCCTTCGCCGCATTCAGCGCGGCCACCACCCGACCATTTTGCTGGGCCAGTTCCAGGCGGCGCGCTTCCACATCCAACTGGCGGATCGGTTCGAACAACGACGACTTGAGCTTGAGATAGCGCCCCAACTCGCGGAACAACCGCGCCAGGCTCTGCTGCACCGGCTGGTTGGAAAACAGCGCCTGCCACAGCACCGACAACGCGCCGTACCAGGCCGCACCGGCCACCAGCAGCAATGGCTCATGCCAGAAATCACTGACGGCGCCGCCACGCTGGTCCACGCCGATCATGGTGTAGACCGACAAAATCAAGGTGGCCGAGGCAATCGCCCCATAACGTTCGCCCAAGGCGCCGAGCATGGTCAGGCCGAACGTCGCCAGGGCCAGGGAGATGGCGAAAACCCAGGGATAAGGGAACAGCAACTCCACCGACAGCGCGGCGATGCTGAAACACACCAGCGTCACGGCCAGGGCGTTGAGGCGGCCTTGCCAACTGTCGTCGGTCTCGGCCAGGGCACTGGCGATAATCCCCAGGAACAGCGGGATCAGCAGCGTCATTTCATCCTGATACCAGCACAGCGCCATGCTGCCGGTGAGGGCGATGAATACCCGAATGCTGTAGCTGAATTTATCCAGGGCCCACAGGCGCCGCATGGACTGCTTGAACGAGGTCGATGACATGAAGTCGTGAGTCTTCCGGGACGATGCCGTTAAATTGAGCTATCAAGGACGCCACGGCAAGGGTGGTGATCACATCTCACTGCAATTTATTCCCTGGCACACCTCAAATCAAAATGTGGGAGGGGGCTTGCCCCCGATAGCAGTGTGTCAGCCAGAACATCTTTGACTGATACACCGCCATCGGGGGCAAGCCCCCTCCCACATTTGACCGAGTACATCCTCTAGGCGTACTGCGCAGCAGCGTAACCCGACGCCCACGCCCACTGGAAGTTGAACCCACCCAAGTGCCCGGTCACATCCAGCACTTCACCAATGAAGTACAACCCAGGGCTTTTCAGCGACTCCATGGTCTTGGACGACACTTCCCGCGTATCCACCCCGCCCAACGTCACCTCGGCGGTGCGATAACCCTCGGTACCCGCCGGCACCAGCTGCCAACTGCCCAGCTTTTGCGCAATGTCGGCGATCTCCGCGTGGGTGTACTGCTTCATCGGCTTGGACACAAACCACGTCTCTGCCAGCAGGTTGGCCATCTTCTTGGTGAAGATCTCACCCAGCAAGGTTTTCAGCTCGCTGTTGGGGCGCTCGGCCTGTTGCTGTTGCAGCCAGGTGTGGGCGTCGTGGTCGGGCAGCAAGTTGATTTCCACGGTGTCGCCGGATTCCCAATACGAGGAAATCTGCAGGATCGCCGGCCCGCTCAGGCCACGGTGGGTAAACAGGATGTTCTCGCGAAAGCTCTGGTCGTTGCAGCTGACCAGGCAATCCACGGAGGTTCCGGACAACTCGCCGCACAAATCCTTGAGCTGATCGGTGATGGTGAACGGCACCAAGCCTGCGCGGGTCGGCAGCAGTTCGTGGCCGAATTGCCTGGCCACTTGATAACCAAAACCGGTGGCGCCCAGGGTCGGAATCGACAAGCCGCCGGTGGCGATCACCAGGGATTCGCAGCGCAGTTCGCCCAAGGTGGTCTGCAATTGATAACCGCTGTCGACCTTGGCGATTTCCTGCACCGAAGTGTCCAGGTGCATGCTCACGCCCGCCTGGATGCACTCGTCGAGCAGCATGCCGAGGATGTCGCTGGACTTGTTGTCGCAGAACAGCTGGCCGAGCTTCTTCTCGTGATACGGCACGCCGTGCTTGGCCACCAGCCCAATGAAATCCCACTGGGTGTAGCGGGCCAGGGCGGATTTGCAGAAGTGCGCGTTGTGCGAGAGGAAGTTGGCAGGCTCGGTGTACATATTGGTGAAATTGCAGCGGCCACCGCCGGACATCAGGATCTTTTTGCCGGCCTTGTTCGCGTGGTCGATCAACATCACCTTGCGCCCACGCCCGGCGGCGGTCAGCGCACACATCAAGCCTGCGGCGCCGGCGCCAATGATCACAACTTCGGTCGAGCGCAAAACGGTGTCCTCATGCAAATTCTGATTTGGATCTCCATTGGGTTGGAGATTTCTTACAGGATGCGCACGCGCAACGAACGGCCTTTGATCTTGCCGTCATTCAAGCGCTGCAACGCCTGCTTGGCGATGCCACGTTCCACGGCCACGAACGCCTGGAAGTCAAAGATCGCGATCTTGCCGACCTGAGCGCCGGGGATGCCGGCGTCGCCGGTCAGTGCACCGAGGATGTCACCCGGACGCACCTTGTCTTTACGGCCAGCGGCGATGCACAGCGTGCTCATCACCGGCAGCAACGGACCGCCGCTTTGCGGCTTGAGGTTGTCCAGTTGGTCCCAGTTCAGTGGCGACTTCTGCAGTTGCTCGATGGCCTGGGCGCGGTGCGCTTCGGACGGCGCCACCAGGCTGATGGCGATACCGGTCTCGCCCGCACGGCCAGTCCGGCCAACGCGGTGGATGTGGATTTCCGAGTCGCGGGCCAGTTCGACGTTGATCACCATGTCCAGCGCATCAATGTCCAAACCACGGGCGGCGACGTCAGTGGCCACCAGCACTGAGGTGCTGCGGTTGGCGAACATCGCCAGCACCTGGTCACGGTCGCGCTGTTCCAGGTCGCCATGCAGGCCAACGGCGGAAATACCCTTGGCCGTCAGGTGGTCGACGGTTTCCTGCACTTGCTGCTTGGTAAAGCAGAACGCCACGCAGGAGGCCGGGCGGAAGTGCGCCAGCACCTTGGTCACGGCGTCCATGCGTTCTTCCGGCGAGATCTCGAAGAAACGCTGCTCGATCTGGTCATCGGAGTGGAAGGCTTCGGCCTTCACTTGCTGCGGTGCGCGCATGAACTTGGACGCCAACTGCTTGATGCTCACCGGGTAGGTGGCCGAAAACAGCAGGGTCTGGCGGCGTGGCGGGGTCTTGCTGATGATGTCTTCGATGGCGTCGTAGAAGCCCATGTCGAGCATGCGGTCGGCTTCGTCGAGGATCAGCGTGTTCAGGCCGTCCAGCACCAGCGAACCTTTGCGCAGGTGTTGCTGGATGCGGCCCGGAGTGCCGACGATCACGTGGGCGCCGTGTTCAAGGGACGCGATCTGCGGGCCAAGGGACACGCCGCCGCACAGGGTCAGGACCTTGATGTTGTCTTCGGCACGGGCCAGGCGACGGATTTCCTTGGCCACCTGGTCGGCCAGTTCACGGGTCGGGCACATCACCAGCGCCTGGCAGCCGAAGTAGCGCGGGTTGATCGGGTTCAACAGGCCGATGCCGAAGGCTGCGGTCTTGCCGCTGCCGGTCTTGGCCTGGGCAATCAGGTCCAGCCCCTTGAGGATCACCGGCAAGCTTTGCGCCTGGATCTGCGTCATCTCGACATAACCCAGCGAGTCGAGGTTAGCCAGCATGGCGGCGGAGAGCGGCAAAGTATTAAAAGCGGTGGCGATGGTGGTCACGGGACTGGCTCTGCAAAACAAAATGTCGCGCAGTGTACCAGTACCGTGGGAATTTCCCTGCAAGTTCTAGACGAGCCGCCGGTTAATGCTCGATATGTTGGTCCGGATTGGCCACCCGTTTTCCGTCTTTTGGCGACAGTTGCAGGAAGATCGCCGCCGCCAGCATCGCCATGATGCCCACGGTGAGGAAGGTTAATTGGAAGGCGCCGAGGATACTGTCCACTCCATCATTGCCCGCTTCGGCAGTAAACCCGCCGAGCAGCGCACCGGCACAGGCCACGCCCAGGCTAAGGGACAATTGCGCCACCACCGACAGCAAACTGTTGCCGCTGCTGGCCTGGGCGTCGTCGAGGTCGATCAGGGTCACGGTGTTCATCGCGGTAAATTGCAGGGAGTTGATCGCCCCCAGCACCGCGAGCATGCCCAGCAGCAACGGGTAGGGCGTTTGTTCCGTGACCAGGCCCATGCTGGCGAGCATCAGGCCCAGCGCCAGCGTGTTGCCGGTGAGCACGATGCGATAACCCAGGCGCTCGATCAGCGGCCGCGCCACCGACTTGGCAAACATCGCCGCCGCCGCCAGGGGCAGCATGCTCATGCCGGCCTGCGACGGCGAATAGCCCAGCGCCACCTGCAACAGCAGCGGCACCAGGAACGGCAGCGCGCCGCTGCCCAGCCGGGCGAACAGGTTGCCCAGAATGCCCACGGCAAAGGTGCGCGTCTTGAACAGCACCGGCGAGAACAGCGCATTGTCGATATGCCCGGCCCGCAGCCAATACGCCGCCAGGCACGCCAGCCCGCCGAACAGCAGCAACATCACCCGCAGGTGCGGCAGGTGCAGTTCGCCCAGGCCTTCCATGGCGATAGTGATCAGCACCATCGCCGCGCCGAACAGCAGGAAGCCGATGCCATCGAAGCGCGTGCGCTCGCTGCCGCGCAGGTCGGGGATGAATTTCCACACGGCGTAGCAACCGATCATGCCCACCGGCAGGTTGATCAGGAAGATCCAGTGCCAGGTCAGGTATTGCACCATCCAGCCGCCCATGGTCGGGCCGAGCAAGGGGCCGAGCAGGCCGGGAATGGTGATGAACCCCATGATTCGCACCAGCTCGGAGCGTGGGTAAGCACGTAAGACTACAAGCCGGCCCACGGGCAGCATCAACGCACCGCCCAAACCTTGGACCACCCGCGCGCCCACCAGCATGGTCAGGCTGCTGGACAACGCGCACAGCAAGGAGCCGATGCTGAACAGCATGATCGCGCCAAAGAAGATTTTCTTGGTGCCGAAGCGGTCGGCGATCCAGCCCGACGCCGGGATCAGCAGGGCGACGGTGAGCATGTAGGCGATCACCACGCCTTGCATGCGCAGCGGGTTCTCGGCGAGGTCCCGCGCCATGGCCGGCAGTGCGGTGTTCAGAATCGTCCCATCCAGCGACTGCATGAAGAAGGCAATCGCCACCACCCAGGGGAGCCAGCGGGCGGTCTTGGCATCGAGCGGGACGCGATTCGGCATGGGAACCCTTTTGTTAGCAGGCTATGTGTTGGCGATTATGCGCCATCCGTCGCGTTTTTTCCCACTGGCGGTTCGTCTAAGTCCGACAACGTCGCGTGCTCACCCACCAGGTAATTCAGCAGGGCGCGGTGCACCGACAACGCGGCCTCGCGGGACTCCAGATCGAGCAAATGGCCGGTGTGCTCGGCCACGGCAAAGCTGCTGCGCGCCACGTACTGCTTGAACAACTGGGCTTCGGCAGCCGGGGTGTATTCGTCCAGGGCGCCGTTGAGGAAATGCACCGGCGTTTCAATCTGCCGCAGTGCGGGCAGGTAGTTGCCGTCGCCCAGGCCCAGCACCTGATGGATATGAAAGCGCGCCTGCCGGTACTCGGTGGTGGCCATGGTCGACAGGTGCCGATGGTTGTTGCGCTTGAGCCGGGGCGAAAGGTATTTGCCGACCGTCTCGTTGAGCAAGTGGCCGACGGCGGACTTGTCATCGGCCTCGATCAGCACGCGCACACGCTCCACATAGTCGAGCATCGCTTGATTGAGGTTGGGCGCCAGGGCCATCACCACCGAGCTTTCGATGGACGGCGGGTTGTGCGCCAGGGTCAGCAGCGTGGAGATGCCGCCCCAGGAGGCCGACACCAGGTGGTTGACCTCGAAACGCTCGACCAGGGCGCGCAGCATCTGTACTTCGTCGTCCTTGGTCACCAGGTCCAGGTCGGTGTTGTGCTCGCGGGAGTAGCCGGAGAATGGCAAGTCGAACATGAGTACATTGAAATGCTCAGCCAGGCATTTGCTGGTGCGGGCGAAGGAGCGCGTGGTGGACAGCGCGCCATTGACCATCAGCACCGTCTTCTTTTGCGGGTCGTGACCCAGTTGCTCCACGTGAACGTTGTAGTGTTTGAACAGCTTTTGTATGACGAAACTTCCATGGTTCATCGCATCACTTCCGGTGTGTGGCGGTATGCCACTAACCGTTATAACGAGGTTTTTTGCAGGCGACAACAGGCTGCACGGGGAGACGTGTGAGATGGGATTTGGCGGTAGGAATAGGTGAAACGAAGTCTCTGAAATCACGCTAAGCAATGTGGGAGGGGGCAATCCGGCTCCCACATTGGGTTTGCAGTGTTTAGAGGGTTAGCGTCAGGCGTTTTACCAAGGCGCCGGGGAGCAGGTTGGACGCAGTATTGCGCTGCCCATAGGTACTGGCCGACAACAGCAACTCGCGCTCGGCGGTAAGCGCTTCCAACTGCGAACCCAGCAAGCTGTAGACACTGTCATCAAAACGCATGGTGCTGACCGGCGCCTTGATTTCGCCGTCTTCCACCCAGAACGTAGCGAAGCGCGTCATGCCGGTCAGGCGTGCGGCCGGCAGGTCGGAGTAGTTCAGGTACCACAGGTTGCTGATGTACAGGCCGGTGCCCAACTGCTTGAGGATCTCGGCCTGGGCCAGGCTGCCTGCGGCCATCTGCAAGGCGCTGGGGGATTCGTCGCTGCCGGCGCCGTTGGCGCTCAGGTCATATTCGGCGGCGCTGCGCGAGTTCACCAGTTGGCCGTCGGCCTTGCCGGCGTTGATCAGCGTGACATCGCTGCGCGGGTAGCCCTCGCTGGAAAACGCCTGGCTCAGGGAGCCGCTGATCTGTTCGCTCACCGTTACCAGCGGGCTGAGGTGTTGCTCACCGGCGTACAGTTTTTGCAGCGAGCTGCCTTTGCTGGCGATGGCCTGGGCGGAGAAACCACCCCAGGTGATGATGCTGATGATTTCTTCCAGTGCCGCCGGGGCCAGGTAGGCGCGGTACTCTCCGGGTGGCAGGGTATGCAGCGGCCGGCCGAGGAACTCAAGCTGGTCGCGGGCCTGTTGCAAGCGGCGGGCGAATTCCGCGCTGTCCCAGGTATGCCCGGCGTAGCTGGCCTTTACCGCTTCGCCGTTGGCATGGAACAGGCTGAAATCGAAGTTGAAGCTATTGGCCTGGTGCCAGCCGAAGGCTCCGTCGGAACTGGCAAAGCCACGGCTGATCGGCCCGGCGGCATAGATCCCGACCAGGTCCACGCCGTCGGCAGCCTGGCTGATGTCCTCCAGTACGAGGCCCAGGTCGGGCAACGGCTGGGCCTGTTCGTTGTGGCTGTGCCAGGCGTTCTGGTTGAGCAATAGATACGGGTCGAGAGGCAGTAGCGGCAAGGTTTCGCGCAGCTGTTGCAGGCCGGCGGCGAGGCGCTGGCGATCCAGCTCAGGCTCGCCGGCCAGGGTGATGCCAAGGTCGGCATGGCGGCCATCGTTGATCAATTTGAGGTTGAGGCTGGCCTGCTGCACTTGCCCGGCCTGCCGCACCTTGGCGTGGTTGAAGCGCACGAACTCGGACGATTCCGCCGCGTAGCCCAGGTGAAATTGTTCCTTGTCGGTGATGGCTTGCTGGAGCCACTGCACCAATGCCTTGAAGGTCGTCATCAGGCATCTCCCCCAAATACATCTACGTTGCTGAATACGCAGGCTGGCGAGGCGTGGCCGACGCGGATCACCTGGTTGGGTTCACCCTTGCCGCAGTTCGGCGTGCCCAGCACCTTGGAGGTGCTGGCGTCACCCACGGCGCTGAGCTTGCGCCAGAACTGCGCGGAAATCGCCCGGTAGTTGGGGTTCTTCACCACGCCCTTGAGTTCGCCGTTTTCGATCAACTGGCCCCATTCGCAGCCGAACTGGAATTTATTGCGCGCATCGTCGATGGACCAGGAACGGTTGGTCGACATCAGGATGCCGCTTTCGATGCCGCCCACCAACTGCGCGAGGCTCTTGTCACCGGGCTCGATATTCAGGTTGGCCATGCGGTCGATCGGTGCGCGGTTCCAACTGCTGGCGCGGCTGTTGGCCACGCCGCTCATGCCCGATCGGAATTGCGACAGCGCTCCACCCAATGGCTTGATCAACAGCCCTTCGCGGATCAGGAATTGCTTGCTGGCGGCGGTGCCGTCGTCGTCATGGCTGTAGCTGGCGAGTTGCTCGGGAATGTCCGGGTCGAACGTCACGTTGAGCAGCTTGGAGCCGTATTGCAGGTGGCCAAAGTCGCTGGCCTTCACAAAACTGGTGCCGGCGTAGTTGCGCTCGTCGCCGAGGATACGGTCCAGCTCCAGTGGGTGGCCGATGGACTCGTGAATCTGCAGGATCATCTGGTCCGGCATCAGCAGCAGGTCGCGCGGGCCTTGTGGCGTGTTCGGCGCGAGCAGCAGTTGCAGGGCTTCGTCGGCAATGCGCGGCGCGGCGCCGACCAGGCCGAAGCGGTTGATCACCTCAAAGCCGCCTTGCTGGCCGAAGTTACTGCCGCCGAGCGTGCGGGTCTGGCTGTCGTTGCCGTCGAAGGCCGTGACGTTGACGCCGGGGAACACAAAACGCTGGGCCTGGCGCAGTTCGGCGCCGGCCGTGTTGAGGTAGATCTGCTCGACATGGGTCAGGCCGAGGCTTACATCCCAACTGACCAGACGCTCATCCCTGGGCACGGCGGCCGATTCGTCGCCGAGCAGTTGGTAGCAGTCGCTCAGGGACGGAAAGGGCTGGCTGAGGTCGGGCGACAGGTAGTCGGCCACGTCGCTGGACACGTGTTGGTCGCGCAGGTCGAGCAGGGCGTGAGGCTTGATCTGCCGGGCTTGCTGTTCGGCGCGCTCAAGGGCGGCTTGCAGGCCGGCAAGGGAGATATCGTTGGTCGCGGCGTAGGCTTCAACACCGTTGAGACGCACGGTGAGCATAGCGCCTTCGTCGTGGCTCAAGTGGGGCGGTTCGGCGACGTTCTTGCGCACCGACAGGTACTGGCCGGATTCGCGCACGTAGCGCAGGGAGAAGAACTCGGCGCAGGTGCGCAGGGCACTGAAGTGCCGTTTGAGTGTGGCGTGGTGGTCGAACATGGGGCCTTCCTTGTGGGCGGCTCAGCGCAGGCAGGCAGACAGAGTAGGCCTGGGCTGGGAGCTGATCAAGGGAGGTGGTTGTGCGTTGTTTGTTCGGGCCCTATCGGGGGCAAGCCCCCTCCCACATTTGGAATGTATTCACAAATCAAAGTGTGGGAGGGGGCTTGCCCCCGATGGAAGCGCCGCGGTCTATCAGTTACTGCGCAATCTCACGCATCGGCTTGCCGCGCACCGGCGCACCGCCTGCTACATAGTAGTCAGCCGTGCTGCGCGGCAATGGCTGGCGGCCACGGATCTTGTCGGCGATTTTCTCGGCGATCATGATCGTCGGCGCGTTCAGGTTGCCGGTGGTGATGATCGGCATGATCGAAGCATCGACCACACGCAGGCCTTGCATGCCATGCACGCGTCCTTCGCCATCTACCACTGCCATCTCGTCGGTGCCCATCTTGCACGAGCAGGACGGGTGGAACGCGGTCTCGGCGTGCTCGCGGATGAACGTGTCCAACTGCTCATCGGTTTGCACCTCAATCCCCGGGCTGATTTCGCGGCCACGGTATTGATCCAACGCCGGCTGTTGCATGATTTCACGGGTCAGGCGGATGCCATCGCGGAATTCCTGCCAGTCCTGCTCAGTGGCCATGTAGTTGAAGAGGATGCTCGGGTAGTCCCGTGGGTTCTTCGACTTCAGCTGGATGCGGCCACGGCTCGGCGAACGCATGGAGCCCATGTGCGCCTGGAAGCCGTGCTCTTTCACGCCGTTGCTGCCGTTGTAGTTAATCGCGACCGGCAGGAAGTGGTACTGGATGTTCGGCCACTCGAACTCTTCACGGGTACGGATAAAACCGCCCGCTTCGAACTGGTTGCTGGCGCCGATACCGGTGCCGTTGAACAGCCATTCGGCGCCGATCGCCGGCTGGTTGTACCAGAGCAGCGACGGGTACAGCGACACCGGTTGGGTGCACGCATATTGCAGGTACAGCTCAAGGTGGTCCTGCAGGTTTTCACCGACGCCGGGCAGGTCGTGGACCACCGGGATGTCGAGGCTTTCCAGCAATTTGGCCGGGCCGACGCCGGAGCGTTGCAGCAGTTGCGGCGAGGCAATTGCGCCGCTGCACACCAGCACTTCTTTGCGCGCACGGGCTTCAACACGCTCTTCAGCCGCGCCGATCAGGTAACGCACGCCAACGGCACGCTTGCCTTCGAACAGCACTTTGTCGGTGAGGGCGTGGGTGACAATGGTCAGGGTCGAACGCTTCTTGGCGGTGTCCAGGTAACCGCGTGCGGTACTGGCGCGACGGCCGTTCGGCGTGACGGTGCGGTCCATCGGGCCGAAACCTTCCTGCTGATAGCCGTTCAAGTCTTCGGTACGCGGGTAACCGGCCTGCACGCCCGCTTCAACCATGGCGTGGAACAGTGGATTGTTGCCGGCTTTAGGCGTGGTCACGCTGACCGGGCCATCGCCGCCGTGCCAGTCGTTGGGGCCGATATCGCGGGTTTCGGCCTTGCGGAAATACGGCAGGCAGTCGAGGTAGGTCCAGTTTTCCAGGCCTGGCAGCTTCGACCAGTTGTCGTAGTCCATGGCGTTGCCACGGATGTAGCACATGCCGTTGATCAGCGAGGAGCCGCCGAGGCCTTTGCCGCGACCGCACTCCATCCGGCGGCCGTCCATGTGTGGCTCTGGATCGGTCTCGTAGGCCCAGTTGTAGCGGCGGCCCTGCAGCGGGAAGGCCAGGGCGGCGGGCATCTGGGTACGGAAGTCCATGCGGTAGTCGGGGCCGCCGGCTTCCAGCAGCAGGACGGTGACGCCTTCGTCTTCGGTCAGACGGGTCGCCAGGGTGTTACCGGCAGAGCCGGCACCCACAATGATGTAGTCGTATTCTTGGGACATAAATGCACCCTCTTTGGAGATGGTCAGGTCAGTCAAACAGTGGTGTCCGGGATGGGGCTGCTGCGCAGCCCGGCGCGGGGCAAGCCCGCTCACCACAAAGGCGAATCCCGGATCTGTTAGAACACCGAGGCGTAATCGCCCAGCTCAACCTGTACCGATTTGATGCGGGTGAAGTTGTTCAGCGAGCTGATGCCGTTCTCACGACCCACACCGGATTGTTTGTAGCCACCGACCGGCATTTTCGCGTCGGACTCGCCCCAGGCGTTGATCCAGCAGATACCGGCTTCCAACTGATGAATCACGCGGTGGGCGCGGTTCAGGTCCTTGGTGACCAGGCCGGCAGCCAGGCCGAAGTCGGTGTCGTTGGCGCGACGGATCACTTCTTCTTCAGTCTCGTAGGTGAGGATGCTCATCACCGGGCCGAAGATTTCTTCACGCACGATCACCATGTCGTCGGTGCAGTCGGTGAACACAGTCGGTGCCACGAACGCGCCTTTGGCGAAGTCGCCGTCGGTCAGGCGGTCGCCGCCGCACAGCAGGCGGGCGCCTTGCTCTTTGCCTTTGGCGATGTAGCCGAGCACGCTTTCCATGTGGGCGAAGCTGACTAGCGGGCCGAAGTTGGTGTTTTCGTCTTCAGGGTTGCCGACGCGGATGCGCGCAACACGCTCGACGATCTTGGCTTCAAAGGCTGCTTGCAGGTGCTTTGGAACAAACACGCGTGTGCCGTTGGTGCAGACCTGGCCGGAGCTGTAGAAGTTGGCCATCATCGCGGTGTCGGCGGCGCGGTCGAGGTCGGCGTCGTCGAAGATGATCAGTGGGGACTTGCCGCCCAGTTCCATGGTCACGTCTTTGAGCGAAGAGCTCGACGCGCTGGCCATGACTTTCTTGCCGGTGTCGGTGCCGCCGGTGAACGAGATTTTCTCGATGCGCGGGTGCTCGGTCAGCCAGGTGCCGACTTCACGGCCGCTGCCGGTCAGGACGTTGAAAACACCGTCTGGAACACCGGCTTCGGTGTAGATCTCGGCCAGTTTCAGGGTGGTCAGCGACGTCACTTCGCTTGGCTTGAAGATCATCGCGTTACCGGCAGCCAGGGCCGGTGCGGATTTCCACAGGGCGATCTGGATTGGGTAGTTCCACGCGCCGATACCGGCAACCACACCCAGTGGCTCGCGGCGGGTGTAGACGAAGGCAGTGTCGCGCAACGGGATCTGCTCGCCTTCGATGGCCGGCACCAGGCCTGCGTAGTATTCCAGCACGTCGGCGCCAGTGACGATGTCGACGTACTTGGTTTCGGAGAAGGCTTTACCGGTGTCCAGGGTTTCCAGGGCGGCCAGCTCATCGTTGCGCTCGCGCAGGATGTCCACGGCACGACGCAGGATGCGCGAACGCTCCATGGCGGTCATGGCGGCCCAGATTTTCTGGCCTTTCTCGGCGCTGACCACGGCACGTTCAACGTCTTCTTTCGTTGCGCGTTGCACTTGGGCGAGAACTTCACCGTTAGCCGGGTTGATGGCTTCGAAGGTGGCATCGCTGCCAGCGTCGCTGTAGCCGCCGTCAATGTAGAGTTTTTGCAGTTCGAAACGGGCCATAAAGTCCTCGCAAGTGCATAAGTGGTTGGCGTTGACCGCCGCCAAGTGGGCCATAAGGGTGTGGCAACACTGAGCGACGGCAGTTCAGGGGTTGAGCGGTTATGTGTGCTCTAACTCACCTGCTTGGCCAATTGGAAATCCATGTATTCGTAAGCGATCCGTTGCGCCTGCGCTGTGTCGAAAGCGTCTCCCGACAGGGCGCCGCGCAACCACAAACCGTCGATCAGGGCCGCCAGGCCTCGGGCTGCTTTGCGTGCGTGCGGCAGCGGCAGCGTTCGGCGGAACTGGCAGCACAGGTTGGAATACAGACGTTGATCGTTGATCCGCTGCAACCTGTGCAATGACGGGTGGTGCATGCTGGTGGCCCAGAAGGCCAACCAGGTTTTCATTGCCGGGCCGTTGACCTGGCTGGCATCGAAGTTGCCCTCGATGATCACCTGAAGATGTGCCCGTGGGCTGTCGTCCGTGAGCGCAAGCCTGCGTTCGTGGACGTTCTCAATCAGCGCGTTCATCAAGTAGCGCATCGTCGCTGCAATAAGGCCGTTCTTGTCCTTGAAGTAGTGACTGATGATGCCGTTCGAAACGCCGGCCAGACGGGCGATCAGCGCAATGCTGGCATCGCCCATCCCGACCTGATCGATGGCCGTCAGCGTGGCTTCGATCAACTGCTGGCGGCGTATGGGTTGCATACCGACCTTGGGCATGTAGCACCTCTCCTTAGGCCTGCCGATGGGCGATGAACGTCCGTCGGCTTGATGGCCAGTCTATTTTGTTTTGATTGAACGTTCAATCAACAAAGAATAAGCTCTGCGACAAATGGTCGCTGCCTACAGGTATTTCCTACCCGGGAGCTGCGACATCTGACACCTGGAAAACCCTTGAAACAGGCCACCTGAGCGCCTGGCACCGCATCGACGGGGCGCAAGAATTTTCGGGGTGTCTTTATAACACCCGTCCGTCGACTGCCGAAAAATCGATGGCCTGGGATAACCGTTGCCTTGTGTTTCTCTCTCGCACTGCCCGGAGCATCTGCGCCATGAGTTCTGCCTCTCTTATAAAGACCCCGCCGGAAAAGGTGCGGGTCAACGGTTGGGTGTTCTACACCTCCACCGCGCTGATCCTGTTGTTGACCGCCATCCTGATCATCGCCCCGCAGGAGGCCGGGCGCATGCTCGGCATTGCCCAGGCGTGGCTGTCGAAAAGCTTCGGCTGGTACTACATGGTGGTCATCGCCGCTTACCTGGTATTCGTGGTGGGCCTGGCGTTTTCGTCCTACGGCAAGTTGAAACTGGGCAGCAAGGACGACACGCCGGATTTCAGCTACGGCGCCTGGGCCGGCATGCTGTTCTCGTCGGGCATCGGCATCTCGTTGCTGTACTTCGGCGCCTCGGAGCCGTTGGATCACTACTTCAACCCGCCCGAAGGCGCGGCCGCCAGCAATGGTGCGGCGCGTCAGGCGTTGCAACTGACCTTCCTGCATTGGGGCCTGCATGGCTGGGCGATCTATGCCTTGGTCGGCCTGGCCGTGGCCTACTTTGCCTACCGCCACAACCAGCCGCTGGCCTTGCGCTCGGCGTTGTACCCGCTGATGGGCGAGCGCTGGGTCAAAGGTGCGGCTGGCCACGCGGTGGACGGTTTCGGCATGTTCGTGACCCTGCTGGGTCTGGTGACCAACCTGGGGATTGGCTCGCTGCAAGTGTCGTCCGGGCTGGAAAACCTGTTCGGCATGGAACACAGCAACACCAACCTGCTGATCGTGATCATCGTGATGAGCACCGTGGCGACCATCGCCGCCGTGTCGGGTGTGGAGAACGGCATTCGTCGATTGTCCAACCTCAACATCGTGCTGTTCAGCGGTTTGCTGATCTTTGTGCTGCTGTTCGGCCCGACCCTGCACCTGCTCAATGGCCTGGTGCAGAACACCGGTGACTACCTCAACGGCATCGTGCTGAAAACCTTCGACCTGTATGTGTACGAAGGCGACGGTGAGAAGACCGAGCGCTGGATGGGCCTGTGGACCCTGTTCTACTGGGCCTGGTGGATTTCCTGGGCGCCATTCGTAGGCATGTTCATCGCGCGTATTTCCCGTGGTCGTACGGTGCGCGAACTGGTGGCCGGCGTGCTGCTGATCCCGCTGGGCTTTACCCTGGCGTGGCTGTCGATCTTCGGTAACTCGGCGCTGGACCTGGTGCTGAACCAGGGGGCGGTGGAGTTGGGCAAGACGGCCCTGGAACAACCGTCCATGGCGATCTACCAACTGCTGGAGCACTACCCGGCGTCCAAAATCGTCATCGGTGTGTCGATCTTTGTGGGCTTCGTGCTGTTCCTGACCCCGGCGGATTCCGGCGCGGTGATGATGGCCAACCTTTCGTGCAAAGGCGGCAACGTGGATGAAGATGCGCCGCACTGGCTGCGGATCTTCTGGTCGGCGGTGATCACCCTGGTGACCATCGGCCTGCTGTTTGCCGGCAACTTCGAAGCCATGCAAACCATGGTGGTGTTGGCGGGGCTGCCGTTTTCGGTGGTGCTGATTTTCTTCATGTTCGGTTTGCACAAGGCCATGCGCCAGGACGCGGCGATCGAACAGGAGCAGGCGCAATTGGCTGAACGTGGGCGTCGTGGTTTCAGCGAGCGTTTGACCGCCCTGGACCTGCAACCGAGCCAGGCCACCGTGCAGCGCTTTATGGACAAGCACGTAACGCCGGCGCTGGAAGAAGCCGCGATTGCGCTGCGTGATCAGGGGCTGGAAGTGCAGACGCTGCTGGGTAAATCCAAGCGCTGCATCGGTGTGCGGATCGAGATGGAAGAGGGCAACCCGTTTGTCTACGAAGTGAGCCTGGACGCTTACTCGGCGGCGCCGAGCGACTTGCCTGAAGAAGAACGCACCCGCTATTACCGTGCCGAGGTGTACCTGCACAACGGGCCTCAAGAGTACGACCTGATGGGCTTCGCCCAGGAGCAGATTACCCGGGACGTGCTCGATCAGTTTGAAAGCCATCGGCAGCTCCTTGGCCGTGTCTATAGCTGATAGTTGAAAGCCTTGTGGTGTCCTCACTGACACCATTGATTTCAAATGTGGGAGGGGGCTTGCCCCCGATAGCAGTGTGTCAGTCAGTACATTTGTTACTGATGCACCGCCATCGGGGGCAAGCCCCCTCCCACATTGGTTTTGCAGTGTTTGTTAGCCCAGGTTCTTGCCGAGGAGGGCGTGATACAGCTCGCTGTCTCCCAGAATCCCCACCACCTTGTTGTTGTCATGCAACACCAGCTTATTCCCCGTCTGGTAGCGAATCTGCAACGCATCGCGCATGCCGATATTCGAGTCCACCAGCGTCGGCACCCGGCCTAAACCTTCAACCGCTTGCCCCGGCGCCCAGTTCTGCAGGTTCATCACCACGCCATTCTGGCGAGCGCCCTGGATGGTGTTGCCTTCGGCCAGGTCCAGCCACGAGTCGCCGCCCGGATCGAGGCACACCGAACCATTCACACGTTTGCAGTTGTCCAGCGTGCGCATCAGGCTGCGGCCGCAGAGCACGTTCAGCGGGTTGGTATGGGCGACGAAGGTGCGCACATAGTCGTCCGCCGGGTTGAGTACGATCTCTTCCGGCACGCTGTACTGGATGATCTTGCCGTCTTTCATGATCGCGATGCGGCTGCCCAGCTTGAGCGCCTCGTCGAGGTCGTGACTCACGAACACGATGGTCTTGCTCAGCTTGCGTTGCAGTTCCAGCAACTCGTCCTGCAAACCCTGGCGGATCAGCGGGTCGAGGGCGGAGAAGGGTTCATCCATCAGCAGGATGTCGGCGTCCATCGCCAAGGCGCGGGCCAGGCCGACGCGCTGTTGCATGCCACCCGAGAGCTCGTCCGGCTTCTTGTTGCGCCACTGGGTCAGGCCCACCAGCTCAAGTTTCTCGTCCACCAGCTTGCGCCGTTCTTTCTCGGGACGGCCCTGCATTTCCAGGCCGAAGCTGATGTTTTCGCGCACCGTCAGCCACGGCATCAGGGCGAACTTCTGGAACACCATGGCGATGCGCTTGGTGCGCATCATTTTCAGCTCGGCCGGGGTGCAGGAGGCGATGTCGATCTGGCGACCTTCATGCTCTACAAACAACTGGCCACGGCTGACGGTGTTGAGGCCGTTGATGCAGCGCAGCAGGCTCGACTTGCCGGAGCCCGACAGGCCCATCAGCACGCAGATTTCGCCTTTCTGTACATCCAGGCTGGCTTTTTCCACGCCGACGATCTGCCCGGTCTTTTTCAGGATCTCGTTACGGCTCATGCCCTGATCCAGCAGCTTGAGGGCTTCGCGTGGGTCTTTGGAGAAGATCACATCGACATTGTCGAATCGGATAATGCTCATGCATCACCCCCTACTTTGGCGTCGGGTTGTTTGCAGATGCGGTCGAGCATGATGGCCAGCAGCACGATCGCCAGGCCCGCTTCAAAGCCCAGGGCGATGTCGGCGGTGTTCAGCGCGTTGACCACCGGCTTGCCGAGGCCATCGGCGCCGACCAGCGCGGCGATCACCACCATCGACAGCGACAGCATGATGCATTGGGTAATGCCGGCGGCAATGCTCGGCATGGCGTGGGGCAGTTCAATGCGCGAGAGCAACTGACGGCGCGAGCAGCCAAAGGCCTTGCCGGCGTCCATCAACTCTTGCGGTACATCACGGATACCCAGGTAGGTCAGGCGGATCGGCGCGGCAATCGCGAACACCACCGTGGAGATCAACCCAGGCACCACACCCAGCCCGAAGAGGGTCAGGGTAGGGATGAGGTAGACGAAGGTCGGTACGGTCTGCATCAGATCGAGCACCGGCCGCATCATGGTGTAGAACATCGGTTTGTGCGCGGCAACAATGCCCAGCGGCACGCCGATGACCACGCAGACCAGGGTGGCGAACAGCACCTGCGCCAGGGTCTCCATGGTTTCCTGCCAGTACCCCAGGTTGAGGATCAGCAGGAAGGAGGCAATGACAAAAACAGTCAGTCCCCATTTACGTTGAATAAAGTGAGCCAGCAGCGCAATCAGACCGATCAATGCCAGCGGATTGAACCAGGTCAGCGCAAACGTCACGCCGTGGATCATCGTTTCCAGTGTCGATGCGATTGCGTCGAAGTAGTTGGCGCCGTGTTGGGTCAACCATTCGACGAAGGCAGCGATGTACTGGCCTAGTGGGATTTTCTGTTCAGTCAGCATGGTAGTGAATGTCCACATGCGAAGAGGGAAAACATCCCGGGGCAGCGCACCGCCCCGGGGACAACGGCGTTACTTACTTGTCGAGGTACGCTTTTACGGCAGCAAGGCCAGGTTGGCCGTCAACGGTGGTGACACCGGCGAGCCAGGTGTCGAGGACTTGCGGGTTTTTCTTCAGCCAGGCCTTGGCCGCTGCATCGGGCTTCATCTTGTCGTCCAGGACGTTACCCATGAGGGTGCTTTCCATGTTCAGGGTGAACGACAGGTTTTTCAGCAGTTGGCCAACGTTGCTGCATTCCTGGGTGTAGCCCTTGCGGACGTTGGTGTAGATGGTGGCCTGGCCGTAGTTGGGGCCGAACGAATCGTCACCCCCGGTCAGGTACTTCATCTTGAAGCGGGTGTTCATCGGGTGCGGTTCCCAGCCGAGGAACACGATGGCCTGGTCGCGCTTGGAGGCGCGCTCAACCTGGGAGAGCATGCCGGCTTCGCTGGATTCGACCACTTTGAAACCGGCGGTTTTCAAGCCGAAGGCGTCTTTGTCGATCAACGTCTGGATGGTGCGGTTGCCGTCGTTACCCGGCTCGATGCCGTAGATCTTGCCGCCCAGCTCATCCTTGAATTTGGCGATATCGGCGAAGTCTTTCAGGCCCTTGTTGTACAGCGCTTCGGGGACCGCCAGGGTGTACTTGGCGTTCTCCAGGTTGGCGCGCACGGTTTCCACGGTGCCGGCATCGCGGTACTGCTTGATGTCGTTTTCCATGGTCGGCATCCAGTTGCCGAGGAAGATGTCCATGTTCTTGCCGTCGGCCAGGGACTTGTAGGTCACTGGTACCGAAATCATCGTGGTACGCGGCTTGTAGCCCAGGCCCTTGAGGACTTCGCTGGTGGTCGCGGTGGTGACGGTGATGTCGGTCCAGCCGACATCGGAGAAGTTGACGGTCTTGCACTGTTCCGGTTCTGCAGCGTGTGCCATGACTGGCAGACTCAGCATGGCGGCCAACAACAACGAGGGTGAACCTTTCATCTGGGTAGACTCCTGTGTTTTTTCTGGCGGCTTGCGCCGCGCTTTATAAGGGTTGCGGTTGGAGCGTGCGACAACAGCTCTGCCACGGTGCCTTGCCAACGAGTCGAGACTGATCATGTACCAGTGAAAATCTGACGCCTACAGGGGGCGTCGTATCCAGTACAGGGAGGGTCGTATCCAGTGTCGGTGACGTCGCTTACAGGTTTTTCCCAAGGTAAAACCGCAGTTTTTGCCCATCTGCACCGCTGAAAACGGCCAAAACAGGTGTTCGCACGCGTGCGACGCTGGTGAGCATGGGTGCGTCGGTGTGAGACGCCGTGACGGCAGATAAAACCTTGATGATGCCGCCATCTGGGCGATCTGAGCGTAGCAGCTCGTTCAAGCCCGGCCCGTGCTTATCGAGGAGTTTCACGTTAATGGCTATCAGCGTTTTCGACCTGTTCAAGATCGGCATCGGGCCTTCGAGTTCTCACACCGTCGGCCCCATGCGCGCCGCGGCGTTGTTCGTCCAGGCACTGCGTGAACGTGAATTGTTGGAACAAGTACGGCGCGTCGAAGTTCAGCTGTATGGCTCGTTGTCGGCCACCGGCATCGGCCACGGCAGCGACACCGCCACGATCATGGGCCTGATGGGCGAATGGCCGGACGCAATCGATCCCGGGCAAATCGGCGTGCGCATCCACACCCTGCGCGAAACCGACACCCTGCTGCTGGACGGGCGTTTGCCGGTGCCATTCGTGTGGGCACGGGACATGCGTCTGCTCGACGAAAATCTGCCCTTTCACCCCAATGCCATGACCTTGGTGGTGTCCGGTGATGACGGCGAGTTGTACCGCGACACCTATTACTCGGTCGGCGGCGGTTTTGTGGTGGATGAAGCCCAGGCGCAAAGCGGCGTGGCGGACATGGACCGCACCGTGCTGCCCTATGATTTTTCCAGCGCGGTGGAGCTGTTGCAGCTGTGCAAGACCCACAACCTGCGCGTCGCCCAATTGATGATGGCCAATGAAAAGGTCTGGCGCTCCGAAGAAGAGATCCGCAGCGGCCTGATGAAACTCTGGCGCGCCATGCAGGACTGCGTGGAGCAGGGCCTCAAGCACGAAGGCATCCTGCCTGGGGGCCTCAATGTGCGCCGCCGTGCCGCCAAGTTGCACCGCAGCTTGCAGGAGCTGGGCAAACCCAATGTGATCGGCTCGACCTTGAGCGCCATGGAGTGGGTCAACCTGTTTGCCCTGGCGGTCAACGAAGAAAACGCTGCCGGTGGTCGCATGGTCACCGCCCCTACCAACGGTGCGGCGGGGATTATTCCGGCCGTGCTGCACTACTTCATGAAATTCAGCGACGAAGTCACCGAAGCCAACGTGGTCGACTACCTGCTCAGCGCGGCGGCGGTGGGGATTCTGTGCAAGAAGAACGCTTCGATATCCGGCGCCGAAGTCGGCTGCCAGGGTGAAGTGGGTTCCGCGTGCGCCATGGCCGCGGCCGGGCTGGCCGAGATCCTCGGCGCCACGCCGGAACAACTGTGCAACGCCGCCGAAATCGGCCTGGAGCACAACCTCGGCCTGACCTGCGACCCGGTGGGCGGGCTGGTGCAAGTGCCGTGCATCGAGCGCAACGCGATTGCGGCGGTGAAAGCGATCAACGCGGCGCAAATGGCCTTGCGTGGCGATGGGCAGCACTTTATCTCCCTGGACCGGGTGATCCGCACCATGCGCGATACCGGCGCGGACATGCATGACAAGTACAAAGAGACGTCGCGGGGTGGCTTGGCGGTCAGCGCGGTGGAGTGCTGAGACCGAGTTGCTGCTAATCGGGGGCTTGCCCCCGATAGCCATAGGTATCTACACAACTTCCTGTGGATGCTGAATCTATAGCAACTGGGCTGTTGTGGTGAGCGGGCTTGTCCCGCGCTGGGCTGCGAAGCAGCCCCATCAAAGCCACCGCGTTTTTTCAGAAAAA
>NZ_RWIO01000021.1:0-19768 GCF_009764655.1 Pseudomonas sp. PB105 | reverse complement strand
TCTTCAACAACTTCAACCACTTGCGCTTCAGATCTCTCATCAGCGGGAGGCGAATTCTACAGCGTTACACGCTGCTGTCAACACCTCTTTTTCAACTTCCTTTTGGCTTCGATGAACTGAAGCAACCTGCTGCCGAAAACTGCGTAACTCATTGTTTACCAAGGAGTTTTCCGTTTCGACTGCGCCGGAAGTGGGGCGAATTATAGGCTTCCAGAATCTGGCGTCAACCTTCTTTTTCATATTTCTGTCATATAAGTCAAAAATGCCCCTCAAACGCAAAAGCCGGCCCCGGGGGCCGGCTTTGCGCCTACCAAGCCTTACAGGCTAGGGAAAGCGAACTGCGACGCTTCATGGCTCGCCCGCTGCGGCCAACGCTGGGTAATTGCCTTGCGACGGGTATAGAAACGCACCCCGTCCGGCCCATAGGCATGCAGGTCGCCAAACAGCGAGCGCTTCCAGCCACCAAAGCTGTGATAAGCCACCGGCACTGGAAGTGGAACGTTCACCCCAACCATGCCCACTTCAATCTCATCACAGAACAGACGAGCCGCTTCACCATCACGCGTGAAGATACACGTCCCGTTGCCATATTCGTGGTCGTTGATCAGTTGCATCGCCGCTTCCAAACTGCTCACCCGCACCACGCACAACACAGGCCCGAATATCTCCTCCTTATAGATACGCATCTCAGGCGTCACACGGTCAAACAGGCTGCCACCGAGGAAGAAGCCCTCTTCATTCCCGGCAATGCTCAATCCACGGCCATCAACCACAAGCTCCGCCCCCGAAGCCACACCGTCTTCTATATAGCCGCTGACCTTATCCCGTGCCTGCCCTGTCACCAGCGGCCCCATATCCAACCCACAGGTCGTGCCAGCGCCAATCTTCAGCGCCTTGATCTGCGGCACCAACTTGGCGATCAATGCATCCGCAACCTGGTCACCCACGCACACCGCCACCGAGATCGCCATGCAACGCTCACCGCAAGAACCATATGCCGCGCCCATCAAGGCACTGACTGCGTTATCCAGATCCGCATCCGGCATCAGCACCGCATGGTTCTTCGCCCCACCCAGCGCCTGTACGCGTTTTCCGCGCTTGGTCGCTTCGGAGTAGATGTACTCGGCAATCGGCGTCGATCCCACAAAACTCAGCGCCTTCACTTCCGGCGCCTCAATCAGCGCATCCACCGCGCCCTTGTCGCCATGCACCACACTCAACACACCCTTAGGCAGGCCGGCTTCCTGCAACAATTGCGCAATCAACAACGTCGAACTGGGATCACGCTCAGAAGGTTTCAGGATGAAACAGTTACCGCACACGATTGCCAGCGGATACATCCAAAGCGGCACCATCGCCGGGAAGTTGAACGGTGTAATACCCGCCACCACGCCCAAAGGCTGGAAGTCCGACCAGGCATCAATGTTCGGCCCCACGTTGCGGCTGTACTCGCCCTTCAGAATCTCCGGCGCCGAGCACGCGTACTCAACGTTCTCGATACCGCGCTTCAACTCACCCGCCGCGTCTTCCAGGGTCTTGCCATGCTCCTCGCTGATCAACTGCGAGATGCGCGCTTCGTTCTGCTCCAGCAACTGCTTGAAACGAAACATCACTTGGGCACGCTTGGCCGGCGGCGTATTGCGCCAAGCCGGGAATGCGACTTTGGCTGAGTCGATCGCCTGTTGAATGGTTTCACGGCTGGCCAACGGCACCTGGTGAATCACCTGGCCGGTGGACGGGTTGTACACGTCGGCACTGCGACCGCTGTCGTTGACCAACTCACCGTTGATCAAATGCTGGATAAGGCTCATGCAGGGCTCCTGAAAAGTTGTTCTATATAGAAGGAGAAATCAGTCGATCTTGTTCAGCACTTCGCCGACCGCATCAAACAGGCGGTCCAGGTCCTGCGGCTTGCTGTTGAAGGTTGGCCCGAACTGCAGAGTGTCACCACCAAAACGCACGTAGAAACCGGCTTTCCACAAGTCCATGCCGGCCTCGAATGGACGCACGATGGCATCACCGTCACGCGGGGCAATCTGGATCGCACCGGCCAGGCCGTAGTTGCGAATGTCGATCACGTTCTTGCTGCCCTTCAAGCCGTGCAGCGCATTCTCAAAGTGCGGAGCGACTTCGGCTACGCTCTGCACCAGGTTTTCCTTCTGCAACAGGTCGAGTGCCGCCAGGCCAGCCGCGCAAGCGACGGGGTGCGCCGAGTAGGTATAGCCGTGGGGGAATTCCACCGCGTACTCAGGCGTCGCCTGGTTCATGAAGGTCTGATAGATCTCGCTGCTGGCAATCACCGCGCCCATTGGAATCGCGCCGTTGGTGACTTGCTTGGCGATGCACATCAGGTCCGGGGTCACGCCAAAGCTGTCGGCGCCAAACATCGAGCCGGTACGGCCGAAACCGGTGATCACTTCGTCGAACACCAGCAGAATATTGTGCTGATCGCAGATTTCACGCAGGCGCTTGAGATAACCCTGCGGTGGCACCAGCACGCCCGCGGAGCCAGCCATCGGCTCGACAAACACTGCCGCGATGTTGGACGCGTCATGCAGTTCGATCAGCTTGAGCAGCTCATCGGCCAACGCGATGCCACCCAGCTCAGGCATACCACGGGAGAACGCATTGCTCGCCAGCAAGGTGTGCGGCAGATGGTCGACATCCATCATCGCCTGGCCAAACATCTTACGGTTGCCGTTGACACCGCCCAGGCTAGTGCCTGCGATGTTCACACCGTGATAACCACGGGCGCGGCCGATCATCTTGGTCTTGGTGGCCTGGCCTTTCAGGCGCCAGTAAGCACGCACCATCTTCACCGCCGTATCAGCGCACTCGGAACCGGAGTCGGTAAAGAACACATGATTCAGGTTGCCTGGGGTCAAGTCGGTAATCTTTTCCGCCAGCTGGAAGGACAACGGATGACCGTACTGGAACCCGGGGGAGTAGTCCAAGGTGCCCAATTGCTTGGCGACCGCTTCCTGGATTTCCTTACGCGTGTGCCCTGCGCCGCACGTCCACAGGCCTGACAGCGAGTCGTACACCTTGCGGCCCTTGTCATCGGTCAACCAGCTGCCTTCGGCGGCCACGATCAAACGTGGGTCTCGCTGGAAGTTGCGGTTGGCGGTGTAGGGCATCCAATGCGCGTCCAACTTCAATTGGCTGGCCAGGGACGATGGGGCGTTTTCGGGCATGTTCATCAGCAAAACCTCGCAGGGCAAAAGGCAGCGTCGGGATTGAAAAGCGTTCTTGCAGCTAAATTGCCATGGCGATAAAGTCGGTGAAATTCAACTCTTCTAACCTTCAGTCAGGCCTTCACTAAACTATGAGCAGCCGTCGACCCGATCCCCTGGCCCAAGTCAGCGACTTTGATATTCGTCTGCTGCGCATCTTTCGCAGTGTGGTGGAGTGCGGTGGGTTCTCGGCGGCGGAAACCGTACTCGGCATCGGGCGCTCGGCCATCAGCCAGCAAATGAGCGACCTTGAACAGCGTCTCGGATTACGTCTGTGCCAACGCGGCCGCGCAGGTTTTTCCCTGACGGAAGAGGGCCGCGAGGTTTATCAATCGGCCCTGCAACTCTTAAGTGCGCTGGAAAGTTTCCGCACCGAGGTCAACGGCCTGCACCAGCATTTGCGCGGAGAGTTGATCATCGGCCTTACCGACAACCTCGTCACCCTGCCCCATATGCGCATTACTCACGCCCTGGCCCAATTAAAGGAACGCGGCCCGGACGTGCAGATCCAGATCCGCATGATTGCCCCCAATGAGGTCGAACAAGGCGTACTCGACGGTCGCCTGCATGTCGGTGTAGTGCCACAGGCCAGCGCCCTCTCCGGATTGGAGTACCAACCGTTATATAGCGAACGCTCGCTGCTCTACTGCGCAGTCGGCCACCCGCTGTTTTACGCCGACGACAAGCAATTGGACGACGAGCGCATCGACAGCCAGGACGCCATCGCACCGACCTTCCGCCTGCCTGCTGAAATCCAGGCCCATTACCAAGCCCTTAACTGCACCGCCAGCGCCTCGGACCGCGAAGGCATGGCGTTCCTGATTCTCACCGGCCGTTACATCGGTTACTTGCCCGACCACTACGCCAGCCTGTGGGTGCAACAAGGCCGACTGCGCGCGCTGAAATCGGCTACACGTTTTTACGATTTAAGCCTCGCATCGGTCACCCGCAAGGGACGTCGCCCTCATTTGGTGCTGGAAAGCTTCCTCGACAGTCTGGCCACAACGCGCTAGCACGGGGCTTACGCTAAAAGCTGAGCAACTGGACAGCTTTTTGCAAGGACAGATGGAACATGAACCATCCGCCTTGAGTTAACCCGCCATGCCACCAGAATCTAGCAGCCCCAGCGACCTGATCTACGGCCTCAACGACCGTCCCAAACCGGCGCCAGCCTTTTTGGCCGCACTGCAACATGTGCTGGCGGCGTTTGTCGGCATCATCACCCCGCCACTGATCATCGGCTCAACCCTGGGCCTGACCGCCCATTTGCCCTACCTGATCAGCATGGCGTTGATGGTTTCCGGTGTCGGCACGTTCATCCAGGCGCGCAGGCCATTTGGCATCGGCGCGGGGATGATCTGCCTGCAAGGCACCAGCTTTGCCTTTCTTGGCGCGGTGCTGTCGGCGGGTTTCCTGGTGAAACAACGCGGCGGCAGCCCGGAAGACATCATGGCGATGATCTTCGGCGTGTGCTTTTTCGGTGCCGTGGTGCAGATCGTGCTGAGCCGTTTTATCGGCCAACTACGCCGAGTCATCACGCCGTTGGTGACCGGGATTGTCATCACGCTCATCGGCATCAGCCTGATCAAAGTGGGTATCACCGACCTCGGCGGTGGCTTCAATGCAGCGGATTTCGGTGCGCCCACCAACCTTGCGTTGGGCCTGTTCGTGGTGCTGACGATCATCCTGCTCAACCGCTCCAACACGCCGTGGGTGCGGCTCTCGGCCATCATCATCGGCCTCGCGCTTGGCAGCCTCGCGGCCTGGTTCAGCGGAAAACTGGTGCCCCAGGCCCTGCCAGACTTGCCTCTGATGAGCCTGCCAATACCGTTTCGCTTTGGCTTCAACTTCGACTGGAGCGCTTTCCTACCGATCGCGCTGATTTACCTGATCAGCAGCATCGAAACGGTCGGCGACCTCACCGCCAACTGCATGATCGCGCGCCAGCCCATCAGCGGCCCTTCTTATATAAGCCGACTCAAGGGCGGCGTGCTGGGTGATGGTGTGAGCTGCATGATCGCCGCCACCTTCAGCGCCTTCCCCAACACCACCTTTGCTCAGAACAACGGCGTGATCCAACTCACCGGCGTCGCCAGCCGTTACGTTGGCTTATATATAGGCGTGGTGCTGTTTTGCCTCGGCTTGTTTCCGTTGATTGGCGCGGTGTTGCAGCAAATCCCCAAACCCGTATTGGGCGGCGCGACCCTGGTGATGTTCGGCAGTGTGGCGGCCGCAGGCGTGCGCATCCTTGCCCAGGCGCCGCTGGACCGCCGCAGCATGCTGATCATCGCCACGTCGTTTGGCGTCGGCCTGGGCATCGCCGCGCAACCGAACTTGCTGCACCTGATGCCGACGCTGGTGCAGAACCTGTTTGACTCGGCCATCACCAGCGGCGGGCTGACGGCCATCGTGCTGTGCCTCCTGCTGCCGGAGTCCAAGACAACTGAAGCTGCCGCAAACCACGCGCCGGAAAGCGACACACTGGAACCGCTTTAAGGGTTTTATTGCATCAGGACTTGTCTGAGGCTTGAGGGTGGGTTATCTGTGCACACGTCGTCTCTATCGATCAGCACGGTAATCTCCATGAGCCTCGAAGTTCCTGCCCACAGCAACCACGCCGGTAAGCCCGCCAGCCGCATTCGGCAAAAGAACGAACAAGCGATTCTCCAGGCTGCTGAAGATGAATTCGCGCGCCATGGCTACAAGGGCACCAGCATGAACACCATTGCTGCCAGTGCCGGATTGCCGAAGGCCAACTTGCACTACTACTTCACCAACAAGCTGGGCCTGTATATCGCCGTGCTCAGCAATATCCTCGAACTGTGGGACAGCACCTTCAACACGCTGACCGCCGAGGACGACCCGGCCGTGGCCCTCTCTCGCTACATCCGCACCAAGATGGAGTTTTCGCGACGCCAACCCCAGGCCTCGCGGATCTTTGCGATGGAGATCATCAGCGGCGGCGAATGCCTCACCGAATATTTCAGCCAGGACTACCGCACCTGGTTCAGTGGCCGAGCGGCCGTGTTCCAGGCCTGGATCGACGCGGGCAAGATGGACCCCATCGACCCGGTACACCTGATCTTCCTGCTATGGGGCAGCACCCAGCACTACGCCGACTTCGCCACGCAGATCTGCCGCGTCACCGGTCGCACCAAGCTGACCAAGCAAGACATGGAAGACGCGGGCACCAACCTGATTCACATCATTCTCAAAGGCTGCGGCATCAAGCCGGCCCTCTAGACGAAGCCACTTATGCCTTTCACGCTCACCGGTCTTTGCGAATTTCGTGAAGAAATACGCAAAAGCCGCTTCATCACCCTCGCCGCGCCAATCACCAGCCCACAGGACGCCCAGGCATTTTTCGAGCAACACAGCGACCTGAACGCCACGCACAACTGCTGGGCCTGGAAGCTGGCCGACCAATACCGCAGCAGTGACGACGGCGAACCCGGTGGCACTGCCGGGCGACCGATTCTGGCAGCTATCGAAGCCCAGGGTTTTGATCAGGTCGCCGTGTTGGTGATTCGCTGGTACGGCGGCATCCAACTGGGCACCGGCGGCCTCGCCCGTGCCTATGGCGGCGGTGCGAATAAATGCCTGCAGAATGCCGAGCGCCTCGAACTGATCAGCCGCGTGCCGTTGAGTTGCGCCTGTGGTTTCTCCGAGTTGAACCTGGTGAAACTGCGCGTGGCTGAACTCGGTGGCCTGGTGGTGGAGGAACACTTCACCGCCAACGGTGTGGAACTGCAACTGGCGCTGGGTGAAGCGCACATCGACACGCTCCAGACGCAGCTTGCCGACCTGAGCCGTGGGCGTATCCTGCTGCAACGCTGAAACTGTTACTGTAATTTGCTGAATCCCCCTGAACCGCGACTCCAAAGGAAGCTTTTCATGTCTACGCCAAAAACCGCACTGATCATCGGCGCCTCGCGCGGGCTGGGCCTTGGCTTGGTCAAGCAACTGCTCCAGGACGGCTGGGACGTAACCGCCACCGTACGTGATCCGAGCAAGGCCGATGCCCTGAAAGCCGTGGGCCCGGTACAGATCGAAAAACTCGACATGGACGATCAGCAAGCCGTGATCGCCCTGGCCCAGCGCCTCAAAGAGCGCACCTTCGACCTGCTCTTCGTCAACGCCGGCGTCAAAGGTCCGGCCAACCAGGAACCTGGCCACGCCACCCTGGCGGAAGTCGGCCAACTGTTTTTCACCAACGCCGTGGCGCCGATCAACCTGGCCCAGCGCTTTGTCGGACAGATCCGCAAAGACAGCGGCGTGCTCGCATTCATGAGTTCGGTGCTGGGCAGCGTGACCATCCCCGACGGCTCGGACCTGGCGCTGTACAAGGCCAGCAAGGCCGCGCTCAACTCCATGACCAACAGCTTCATCACACAACTGGGCGACCACAAGCTCACCGTGCTGTCGCTGCACCCAGGCTGGGTAAAGACCGACATGGGCGGCGAAAACGCGCACATTGATGTCGACACCAGCGTGCGCGGCCTGGTGGATCAGGTAAATGCCTACACCGGTAAAGGCGGCCACCACTTCGTGGACTACAAAGGCGACACCATCGCCTGGTAAACACCCCATTGATAGCGTCTTTTTCCTACGAGTAGACCAGATCCCGAACTACACGTAATCTACCCAGCTCGCCCTCACGGGCGACCCTGGATCAGCAGACAGGGCAACACTGAGCTGGCAAACCTGAACCCATCATTCAGAGGAGCCGGCCAATGCCTGCGACCCGTATCTGGTTAAAAAACCCCCTCGCGATTTTCACTGCCAATGGCCTCGATGCCCGTGGCGGCCTGGTGCTGCAAGACGGTGTGATCACCGAAGTGCTGGCCCAGGGGCAAGCACCCGCACAGCCCTGTGCCGAGGTGTTCGATGCCCGCGAGCATGTGGTCCTGCCGGGGTTGATCAACACCCACCATCACTTCTATCAGACCCTCACCCGCGCCTGGGCGCCAGTGGTCAACCAGCCGTTGTTTCCCTGGCTGAAAACCCTGTACCCGGTGTGGGCGCGGCTGACCCCGGAAAAGCTCGCCCTGGCCACCAAGGTCGCACTGGCTGAGTTGCTGCTCTCCGGCTGCACCACCGCGGCCGACCACCACTATCTGTTCCCCGACGGCCTGGAAAATGCCATCGATGTGCAAGTGGAAAGTGTGCGCGAACTGGGCATGCGCGCGATGCTCACCCGGGGCTCCATGAGCCTGGGCGAAGCCGACGGTGGCCTGCCGCCGCAACAGACCGTGCAACAAGGCCAAGTGATCCTCGACGACAGCCAGCGCTTGATCCACGAATACCACGAGCGTGGCGACGGCGCGCAGATCCAGATCGCCCTGGCGCCCTGCTCGCCGTTCTCCGTCACCCCGCAAATCATGCAAGCCAGCGCCGAACTGGCCAACAGCCTCGACGTACGCCTGCACACCCACTTGGCGGAAACCCTCGACGAAGAAGATTTCTGCCTGCAACGCTTCGGCCTGCGCACCGTGGATTACCTCGACAGCGTCGGCTGGCTTGGCCCACGCACCTGGCTGGCCCATGGCATTCATTTCAACCCGGATGAAATTGCCCGCCTCGGCGCCGCCGGTACCGGGATCTGCCACTGCCCAAGCTCGAATATGCGCCTGGCGTCCGGCATCTGCCCGACCCTCGACCTGCTGGCTGCCGGCGCGCCGATCGGCCTGGGCGTGGACGGTTCCGCCTCCAACGACGCGTCGAACATGATCCTCGAAACCCGCCAGGCCCTGTACATCCAGCGCCTGCGTTACGGCGCGGAAAAAATCACCCCGCAAGGCGTGCTCGGTTGGGCTACCAAAGGTTCGGCGCAGTTGCTGGGGCGTACGGATATTGGTGAGTTGGCCGTCGGTAAACAGGCCGACCTGGCGCTGTTCAAGCTCGATGAGCTGCGGTTCTCCGGCAGCCATGATCCGATTTCGGCGCTGCTGCTGTGTGGTGCGGATCGGGCAGACCGGGTGATGGTAGGGGGCAAATGGCGGGTCATTGATGGCCAGGTGGAAGGGCTGGACCTGAAAGGCTTGATCGCCGACCACACCCAGGCAGCCCGACAACTGATCGCCGGAACCTAAGCAAACGCACTTCAAAAGGTGGGCGAGGGTTTGACCTCTCCCACACCTTTATCTGCTGTGTTCCTACAACCCCAGCAGAGACAACATGATAAACGTCGCAAACAACACAAAATGGGTCATCCCTTCGATGGCATTGGTTTCGCCATCGTTGAGGTTGATCGCGCTGACGATCAACGTGATAAACACCATCACGGTTTGCACTGGCGTCATCGCCATCTGGAACGGCTGGCCAGTGTAGAGCGCCATCGCCTCCATCACCGGCACTGTCAAAATCACCGTCGACAACGACGCACCCAGCGCAATGTTCACCACTGACTGCATGCGATTGGCCAATGCAGCGCGCAACGCTGTCAGGATTTCCGGTGCTGCCGAGATCGCCGCGACCACAATCGCCGTGATCACTGGCGGTGCGCCCGTGCCTTCCAGACCCAGGTCGAGGGTTTTGGACATCACCTCGGCCAGCGCGCCAATCACAATCACGCCAAACACCAGCGTGCCAATGGAGAACGCCAGGTTCACCGGCGGCGTCTGCTCCTCTTCCGGCAGTTTCTTGCGGCGTTTTTCCGGGTAGCTGTAGCTGAAGAAATAACTGTGAGGCCCCACCTGCATGCGCAGGAACAGGGTATAGAGCACCACCATCGCGCCAATGGTGAAGGCTGAGTAAATTTTCCAGTCGGCTTTGGGGATAAATTCCGGCACCACCATCGACACGCCCATGGCCGTCAGGATCATCACGCTGTAGGTACGCGCCGAGTCATCGTTGTAGGACTGCTCGCCATGTTTGATGCCGCCCATCAACGCGGCCAGGCCGAGGATGCCGTTGATATCCAGCATTACCGCGGAGTAAATGGTGTCACGCACCAAGGTGGGCGACGGCTCGTTGCTCATCATGATCGCCAGGATCACCACTTCCACCAGCACGGCGGCCAGGGTCAGGATCATCGTGCCGTAAGGGTCGCCGACTTTTTCCGCCAATTGCTCGGCGTGATGGGCCACACGCATGGACGCCACCACGATAAAACCGATCAGCGCCACGCCTGCCAGCAGCGCGACCATTTGCCCGCTGTGCAGCATCCAGTGCTCCAGCGGGTAGGCGGCGATGGCGGCAATCAGCGCCAACAGCATGAATTTTTCTTGCTTGAGAGAGGAGAGCATTCGGGGCCTTTTCGTACAGCAAATCAGTCATTGATGGGGTACAGACTGCGCCACGCTGCTAACGTTTCGTTACACCTTAGTTCAGAACCCTATTGCGTGAATTAAACGAATACTCTCCTGCCGGTCAGGTTTTACCGATTATTTCAGCCATGACCTGTAGAATGCGCCCATTGCACCTGATGAGAATTTAGACATGTACGATTGGCTCAACGCCCTGCCCAAGGCTGAACTGCACCTGCACCTGGAAGGCTCGCTGGAGCCTGAGCTGCTGTTCGCCCTGGCCGAGCGCAACAAGATTGCGCTGCCATGGAACGACGTCGAAACCCTGCGCAAGGCCTACGCCTTCAACAACCTGCAAGAGTTTCTCGACCTGTATTACAAGGGCGCCGATGTGCTGCGCACCTCCCAGGACTTCTACGACCTGACCTGGGCCTACCTGCTGCGCTGCAAAGAACAGAACGTGATCCACACCGAACCCTTCTTCGACCCGCAAACCCACACCGACCGTGGCGTGCCGTTCGAAGTCGTGCTCAACGGCATCGCTGCTGCACTCAAAGATGGCGAGCAGCAACTGGGCATCACCAGCGGCTTGATCCTCAGCTTCCTGCGCCACCTGAGCGAAGACGAAGCGCAGAAAACCCTCGACCAGGCGCTGCCGTTCCGTGACGCGTTCGTGGCCGTGGGCCTGGACAGCTCCGAGATGGGCCACCCGCCGAGCAAGTTCCAGCGGGTGTTCGACCGGGCCCGTCATGAAGGCTTCCTCACCGTTGCCCACGCCGGCGAAGAAGGCCCACCGGAGTACATCTGGGAAGCCATCGACCTGCTGAAAATCCAGCGAATCGACCACGGTGTGCGCGCCATCGAAGACGAGCGCCTGATGCAGCGCATTATCGACGAGCAGATCCCGCTGACCGTGTGCCCGCTGTCCAACACCAAGCTTTGCGTGTTCGACGACATGGCCCAGCACAACATCCTCGACATGCTGGAACGTGGTGTGAAGGTGACCGTGAACTCCGATGACCCGGCGTACTTTGGTGGTTATGTCACCGAGAACTTCCACGCGCTGTACACCTCTCTGGGCATGACCCAGGACCAGGCCAAACGTCTGGCGCAAAACAGCCTGGATGCGCGACTCGTAAAGCCGTGACGTAAGCAAATGTGGGAGTGAGCGCCTGTGACGAGGGCGTTTGCTCCTACAGCGCAGCCAATCGGGCGATTTCCGCCACCCCGACGTCGTTGACCACCACGGCCCGGGCCTCGTTGACCAGGCTGATCCAGTTCGATTGCAGGAACAACTGCAACAGCCCCGCGCCCAACGCGCCACCCAGGTGCGGTTGCTGCTGGCTCCAATCGAAACAGTCGCACACCAGCGGTGATGCCAGGGCTTGAGTAAAAATACCCAGGCCCGCCAATTGCTGCACACCCTTGACCGTGACTTCAATGCGTTGCTCGCGACGCTCGATCCACCCCGCCACCAACATCCGTTCATACAGCCCCGCCGCCAGCTCACCGCCGAGGTGACCCCGGCACAGCCGAACATGGCGCAACAATGGTGGCGCCACCAACGCCAAGGGTGGAGCATCCGGCGAACTGCGTATTGCGCTGGCCAGGGTGGTACTGGCCAAGGCATCGATGGCGACGCTCACGTCGACAGCCGCCACGCGGAACAGCCGTTTACCGCGCCGGGCTTCGATCCGTAGCAAACCACTCCCAGTCAGCCGTGCCAGATGCGCATTGGCCGAGGCCGGCGACAGCCCGGCAAGCGTAGCCAGTTCCTCAGAGGACTTGGCTGAGCCGTCCATCAGGGACCAGAGCATGGCGGTGCGTTTTGGCTCAGCGAGCAAGCTGGCGATCTGACTGATGCATGGTGCCTCTTCCATCGATTCACTCCCTGTCGACTTATTTTTGTACTGCGGTTGGCGCCAAAGTATAGGGTCGTAAACCGGCAGTTCCTTAGCGTCTTACAGCGCGAATAGGGACAGCATCTGAGTGAAATTTCCTTGTGTGATGGAGGCTATTTACCTAGCGCCTAATCGCTCCGGCAATTGAGCGGTCAATGTCGCACAGCGAGACACGAGCATTTCTCGCAACAGGTTGATGGGTTTGCTCAACTGCGCGCGATGCGCGCACAACAGATTGAGCGGTGTGCGCTCGCCGCGCAGCTCCGGCAGGATCAGGCGCAGGCGCCCGGCCAGCACGTCGGTGCTCACATCCAGCCAGGATTTATAGGCAATGCCTACACCGGCGACGGCCCAGCGGCGCACCACGTCGGCATCGTCGCTGAAGCGGTCGCCACTGACCGTCAGGCTGACGTCGCGCTTGCCGTCGTGAAAGGTCCAGTGGTCATGCACGCGACTGCCGAGCATATACAGCAGGCAATTGTGCTGGGCCAATTGCTCCAGATGTCGCGGCTCACCGTGGCGTGCGAGATAACTGGGCGCCGCGCACAGCACACGAACGTTGTGCGGCGCGACGGGCAGTGCAACCAGGCTGGAATCCTCGGGTTCGCCATAGCGCAGGGCAATGTCCACCGGCTGGCGAAACAGGTCGGCAATCCGGTCACCCAACAACAGGCGCACGGTGAGCTGCGGGTACTCACGCTGGAATTCGTCCAACCACGGCAGCAGTTGGTTGCGGCCAAAATCCGAGGGGGCCGACAGTTGCAGCACACCGCTGACATGGTCCTGGCCGCTGGCCAACAGGCGCCGCCCTTCATCCAGAGAACTCAACGCGGCGCGGGCATACTCCAGAAAGCCTTCACCTTCGGCCGTCAGGCGCAGGCTGCGGGTGGAGCGCGCCAGCAAACGTGTGCTCAATTGTTGCTCGATACGCTTGAGTGCCGCGCTGGCCACGGCGGGCGACAAGTCCATCACCCGCGCCGCCGCCGACAAACTGCCCAGGTCGGCCGCGCGCACAAACAACTGCAAATCATCAAAGCGCAGCATGCTCCCCCCGATTATCAAAATTCTATTGAAACAGAGTGCTGTTTTAGCGGCTTTTATGTTCTTGGGAAATAACCAATTATTTGCCCATCCCGTTCACCCGCCGTTTTGGAGCCCCCATGAAAGCCATTGCCTACTACGCATCACTGCCCATCACCGATGAAATATCCCTGCAAGACATCGAATTGCCGGAGCCCATCGCCGGCCCTCGCGACCTGCTGGTGGAAGTCAAAGCCATTTCGGTGAACCCGGTGGATACCAAGGTGCGCCAGAACGTCTCCCCGGAAAACGGCGCCGCCAAGGTGCTCGGATGGGACGTCGCCGGTGTGGTCAAGGCGGTCGGCAGTGACGTGAGCCTGTTCAAGGTCGGCGACAAGGTGTTCTACGCCGGCTCCCTGGTACGCCCAGGCGGCAACAGTGAACTGCACACCGTGGACGAGCGTATCGTCGGCCATATGCCCAAGAGCCTGGGCTTTGCCGAAGCCGCCGCGCTGCCGCTGACCGCCATCACCGCTTGGGAACTGCTGTTCGAGCGCCTGCAAGTGCGTGAGGGTAAAGACGACGAAGGCCAGAGCCTGCTCATCGTCGGCGCTGCCGGTGGCGTCGGTTCGATCCTGACCCAACTGGCCAGCCAGCTCACCGCATTGAAAGTGATCGGTACCGCCTCGCGCCCGGAAACACAGGCATGGGCCAAGGCGCTCGGCGCCGATCTGGTGATCGACCACAGCCAACCGCTGAGCGAAGCGCTGAAACACGCCGGCCACCCGCAGGTGACCCACGTTGCCAGCCTGACCCAGACCGACCATCACCTGGATCAACTGGTAGAAGCCCTACAGCCCCAGGGCAAACTGGCACTGATCGACGACCCCAAGGCATTGGACGTGAGCAAGCTCAAGCGCAAGAGCCTGTCGCTGCATTGGGAGTTCATGTACACGCGCTCGATGTTCGAGACGCCAGACATGATTGAGCAACACAACCTGCTCAATCGGGTGGCCGAGCTGATCGACGCCGGCACCCTGGAAACCACGGTGGGCGAGCACTTCGGTGTGATCAATGCAGCGAACCTGCGCCGCGCCCACGCCCTGCTGGAAAGCGGCAAGGCCAAGGGCAAGATAGTGCTGGAAGGCTTCTGAAATAACGGCTGTCAGTGTCGTCCCTTATTCGTGTAAGTAATGGACGACACCGCTAGTCAGAGAGTTGATCTTTGTCATATTTGTGAGCGTATTCGGGTTTATATTGGCCGCCTTTGCCACGATTCTTTTACGTGAGGAAGTCAGCAATGAAGATCCTGATAAAAGCGTTAGCAAAATCCCAGTGGGAAGTTCGTCTGGACCAGAAGGCGATTACTTTTCACACTGAAGCCGAGGCACGCGCCTTTGCCGATACCCTGCAAGCGCGCATCCAGGCGCCCCACCGCTTTCCAATCAGCCAGCAACATTCCGCCGCTGGCTGACCCGCTCGTCAGACCTGCGCTTGCGCGGCTCTCGCCCGTTGCAGGCGCTGGGTCGACACGGCCACCGTCACCGCCAATACGCCGCACAGGCTGATGACCATCGCCATCGGCATGGCCGTGCCATCGTGCAACACCCCCACCAACGACGCCGCCCCCGCCGCCACACCAAACTGGATGCAGCCAAGCAGTGCCGACGCACTGCCGGCCCGTGCGCCCTGCCCGCTCATGGCACAGGCTGAGGTATTGGGCAAAATGCAGCCCAGGCTGGCGATGCAGATAAACAGTGGCACCAGCAATGGCCACAGCGCATCAGTGCGCAACGCGGTGATGCCCAGCAGCGTCAGGCCTGCCAGCAGATACACCCACACCGAACGCGACAGCAAAAACGCCGGGCCACGCTTGGCCAGCAGGCGTGCGTTGAGCTGCGCCACCAGGATGAAGCCTGCGGCGTTGGAGCCAAACACCCAGCCGTAATGCTCGGCGGGCACGCCATACAGCTTGATAAACACGAACGGTGAACCGGCGATGTAGGCAAACATCCCGGCAATCGACAGCGCGCCGGTGAGGGCGTAGCCGAGGTAAACCCGGTCGGACAGCAACCCAAAGTAGCGGCGCAACGAGCCCGACAACGGCTGGCGCGGCTGATGGGCCGGGAAGGTCTCGGGCAGGCCGAATGCCACAGCAACGGCGGCCATCACACTGAAGATCGTCAACGCCAGGAAGATCGACTGCCAGCCCCACAACCCGACCATCACCCCGCCGGCCAGCGGCGCGAGGATGGGCGCCAGGCCGGTCACCAGCATCAATTGGGAAAACACTTTGGCCGAACCCACGGCGTCGCATTTGTCGCTGACCACCGCGCGGGAAATCACCATGCCGGCGCACCCGCCCAGGGCCTGCACGAAGCGGGCGCCGATCAGCCAATCCAGGGAGGGCGCGTAGGCGCAGGCGAAAGAGGCCAGGGTGAACAGGGTCACGCCGCTGAGCAGCGGCCCGCGTCGGCCGAAACGATCCGCCAGCGGGCCGTAGATCAATTGGCCAATGGCCAGGCCGGCGAAGTACACCGCCAGGGTCAGCTGGATGTGTTTTTCATCGGTGGCGAAGGCCGTGGCCATTGCCGGAAAGCCCGGCAGGTAGAAGTCGATCGCCAGCGGCGCGAAGGCGCTCAAGGCACCCAGGATCAGGATTATGCGAAGGTTCATCAGGCACCCAAGAGAGTCGGCAGCCCGACAGTCTAGCCGGGCCTGGGTGCCTTGAACATAACGATAGCTCGCTAACTATTAAAATCAGGCGAGCTTGGCGCTGTAGCCTTCCTCGGTGATCAGGCTGATCACCTTTTCGGCAGACAGGCGGCTTTCCACGCCCACTTCCTTTGCCGCCAGATCGACCTTCACACTGGCCGCCGGGTCCTGGCTCTGCACCGCCTGGGTCACGGCCTTGACGCAATGGCCGCAGGTCATTCCTTCAACGCTGAATACTTGCATGACATGACTCCTTTGATGAGGTTGAAACCAGTCTCGACCTTGCCACGATGGCAAGGTCAAGTTCTGAAAAAATCGGCCGGGCTGGTATTCGTCGGCACTGTCGGCCAAGCTTGAGCCATCTTTGATTCATACCACGGAGCATTCGCCATGCGCTGGTCGTTTTTTGCCCTTGCCGGCTTGATGAGTTTGTCTGCCGCTGCGCCCATGGCCAGTGCCGATCAAGACTATGCGGTGCTGATCATTTCCCGGGAGCGCCTGGAAGTGCTGACCAACTGCGAGATCGGCCTCTACCTGAATGACCAACTGGCCGGCCGGCTGTTCCAGGAACAGGCCACCTCCTTCAACCTGCCCGCTGGCGATGTGTCACTGCGCCTGAAACTGCTGCCGGGCCAGGCGCCGGGCTGCCTGCCAGGCCTGCTCGCCCCGCCCGCGCAGAACATCAAGCTCAAGGCCGGTGATGTACGCAAGCTGCGCATTGCCCAAGGCCCGGACGGCATGTACCTCAAAGCCGCTGCATTGGACTACTGAAGGCGCTTGACCTTACCCACAGGTCAAGGTTGATCCTAGGGGCAACTTCTCCTGGAGGACTGCCCCATGAATGGATCCACCACCTTTGATCTGCCCATCAGCGGCATGACCTGCGCCAGTTGCGCCGGGCGTGTCGAGCGTGCGCTGGGCAAGGTGCCGGGGGTGCAGAGCGTCAGCGTCAACCTGGCCAATGAGCGTGCCCACGTCCAAGTGCAGGGCCAGATGGACCCCGCCGTGCTGATCGCCGCCGTCGACAAGGCCGGTTACAGCGCGAGCCTGCCCCAAAGCGAAATAGCCACCGAGACCGATCAAGCCCAGCGCCTGCACCGCGAGCGTTGGTCGCTGCTGCTGGCGATTGCGCTGGCCCTGCCGTTGGTGCTGCCGATGCTGGTAGAGCCCTTCGGCCTGCACTGGATGCTCCCGGCCTGGGTGCAATTCGCCCTCGCCACCCCCGTGCAATTCATCTTTGGAGCGCGCTTCTATATAGCCGCCTGGAAAGCTGTGCGCGCCGGTGCCGGCAATATGGACTTGCTGGTGGCCATCGGCACCAGCGCCGGTTATGGCCTGAGTATTTACGAATGGCTCACCGCCCAGGTTGGAATGGCGCCGCACCTGTACTTTGAAGCATCGGCGGTGGTGATCGCCCTGGTGCTGCTGGGCAAATACCTGGAAAGCCGCGCCAAACGCCAGACCGCGAGTGCCATCCGAGCCCTGGAGGCCTTGCGCCCTGAACGCGCCCTGCGTGTGCAGGATGGGCGCGAAGAGGATGTCGCGATCAGCGCGCTGCAGCTCAATGACCAGGTGCTGGTCAAACCCGGCGAGCGTTTCCCGGTGGACGGTGAAGTGATCGAAGGCCAAAGCCATGCCGACGAGGCGCTGATCAGCGGCGAAAGCCTGCCAGTGCCCAAACAACCCGGTGATAACGTCACCGGCGGCGCCATCAATGGTGAAGGTCGCCTGCTGGTGCGCACCACCGCCCTTGGCGCTGAAAGCGTGTTGGCACGCATCATCCGCCTGGTCGAAGACGCCCAGGCCGCCAAGGCGCCGATTCAGAAACTGGTGGATAAAGTCAGCCAGGTCTTCGTCCCGGCCGTACTGGTACTGGCGTTGCTCACGCTGGTGGGTTGGTGGCTGTACGGCGCGTCGCTGGAAACGGCGATTATCAACGCCGTGGCGGTGTTGGTGATCGCCTGCCCCTGCGCCCTCGGGCTGGCCACGCCGACTGCAATCATGGCCGGCACGGGTGTTGCCGCCCGCTATGGCATCCTGATCAAAGACGCCGAAGCCCTGGAACGCGCCCATGAGGTGAGCGCCGTGGTCTTCGACAAGACCGGCACCCTCACCTCCGGCACGCCAAAGATCGCGCACCTGGTCGCGGTGGATGGCAATCAAGCCGTGCTGCTGCAACAGGCCGGCGCGCTGCAACGTGGCAGCGAACATCCGCTGGCCAAGGCCGTGCTGGATGCCTGCAACGAACAAGGGCTGAAGGTGGCGGATGTGAGCGCCAGCCAATCCCTGACCGGGCGTGGTATTGCAGGCACCCTCGACGGCCGGCCATTGGCCCTGGGCAATCGCCGCCTGCTGGAGGAAAGCGGCTTGAGCGCGGGGGACCTGGCAGGCTCCGCCAACGACTGGGAAGCCGAAGGCCGCACCTTGTCCTGGCTGATCGAACAGGGCCCGCAACCGCGCGTGCTCGGGCTGTTCGCCTTTGGCGACACCCTCAAGCCCGGTGCGTTGGCAGCCGTTGAGCAACTCAAGGCCCGGCACATCAGCAGCCATTTACTGACCGGCGACAATCGCGGCAGCGCCCGCGTGGTCGCGCAAGCGTTGGGCATCGACGATGTGCACGCCGAAGTGCTGCCCGCCGATAAGGCCGCCACCGTCGCCGCGCTTAAAAAAACCGGCGTAGTGGCGATGGTCGGTGACGGCATCAACGACGCCCCGGCCCTGGCTGCCGCCGATATCGGCATCGCCATGGGCGGCGGCACCGACGTGGCCATGCACGCCGCCGGGATCACCCTGATGCGCGGCGACCCGCGCCTGGTGCCGGCCGCCCTGGAGATCAGCCGCAAGACCTATGCAAAAATCCGCCAGAACCTGTTCTGGGCCTTTGTGTATAACTTGATCGGTATCCCCCTGGCCGCATTCGGCCTGCTCAACCCGGTGCTGGCGGGCGCGGCCATGGCCTTGTCCAGCGTCAGCGTGGTGAGCAATGCTCTGCTGTTGAAAACCTGGAAACCCAAGGACCTGGAGGATCAACGCCCATGAACATCGGCCAAGCCGCTCGCCAAAGCGGGCTGAGCGCGAAGATGATTCGCTACTACGAATCCATCGGCCTGCTCAAAGCCGCCCATCGCACGGACAGCGGCTACCGTGTGTACGGCCCGCAGGATTTGCACACGTTGGCGTTTATCAAACGCTCGCGGGATCTGGGGTTTTCATTGGAAGAGGTCGGCAAGCTGCTGACCCTGTGGCAGGACCGGCAACGGGCCAGCGCCGACGTGAAGGCCCTGGCGCGCCAGCACATTGACGAGTTGAACCACAAGATTCGCGAGCTGGAGCAACTGCGCGATACCTTGCAGGACCTGATGGAGCACTGCCAGGGCGATCATCGACCGGACTGTCCGATACTCAAAGAGTTGGCAGCGGGAAACTGCTGCGGCTGACAGGCTGTGCAAAAATCATTGTGGGAGGGGGCTTGCTCCCGATGGCGGTGGCTCAGTTAAAGATACTGAGACTGACCCACTGCTATCGGAGCATAGCTATCTACACAACTCTCAAAGGCTTATACATAACTCTGTGGTGAGCGGGCTTGTCCCGCGCTGGGCTGCGCAGCAGCCCCAAAACCAGGCAACTTGGTTTTTCTGAAAAAACGCGGTGG
>NZ_RWIO01000020.1:0-1461 GCF_009764655.1 Pseudomonas sp. PB105 | reverse complement strand
CCAACGCAGACGGCTACTACGCCATCTCCGGCAACAACGTCGTGCTGACCGCCAAAGGCGCCGAATTCGTCAACGCCGGCAACCAGCTGCCGAAGATCGACCTGACCGTCACCGACGCCGGTGGCCTTAGCTCCACCGGCGAAGGCCAGCCGACCGTAACTTTGGTCAACGACGTACCACTGATCGACATCACGCCGACCACCATCGTCGAAAACACCGCCGAAGCAGGCACCGTCGCCGGTACCTTCAACGCGCGTGACGAAGAAACGCCGCGTGAAAACCTGACGGTCAGCTTCACCGCTGGTACCAACGCAGACGGCTACTACGCCATCTCGGGCAACAACGTTGTGCTGACGGCTAAAGGTGCTGACTTCGTCAACGCGGGTAACCCGCTGCCGAAGATCGACCTGACTGTTACTGACGCTGGTGGCCTCAGCTCCACCGGTGAAGGTCAGCCGACTGTGACCTTGGTTAATGACGTACCGTTGATCGACATCACGCCGACCACCATTGTCGAGAACGCCGCTGAAGCGGGCACTGTTGCGGGCACGTTCAACGCACGTGACGAAGAAACTCCTCGTGATGGTCTGACCGTGAGCTTCACTGCTGGTACTAACGCAGACGGCTACTACGCCATCTCGGGCAACAACGTTGTACTGACGGCCAAAGGTGCCGAATTCGTCAACGCGGGTAACCCGCTGCCGAAGATCGACCTGACCGTCACCGACGCCGGTGGCCTCAGTTCTACTGGCGAAGGCCAGCCGACTGTGACCCTGGTTAACGACGTTCCGTTGATCGACATCACACCGACCACCATCGTCGAAAACACCGCCGAAGCAGGCACCATCGCCGGTACCTTCAACGCCCGTGACGAAGAAACGCCACGCGAAAACCTGACCATCAACTTCACCGCTGGCACCAACGCCGACGGCTACTACGCCATCTCCGGCAATAACGTGGTCCTGACTGCAAAAGGTGCTGAATTCGTTAACGCTGGCAACCAGCTGCCGAAGATCGATCTGACCGTCACCGACGCCGGTGGCCTCAGCTCCACCGGCGAAGGCCAGCCGACCGTGACCTTGGTTAACGACGTTCCAGAAATTGCTGTTACGCCGACCACCATCGTTGAGAACACAGCTGAAGCAGGCACCGTTGCCGGGACCTTCGTTGCTAAAGACGAAGAGACCCCACGCGAAAACCTGACGATCAGCTTCACTACTGGCACCAACGCAGACGGCTACTACGCCATCTCCGGCAATAACGTGGTCCTGACCGCCAAAGGCGCCGAATTCGTAAACGCGGGTAATCAGCTGCCGAAAATCGACCTGACTGTTACTGACGCTGGTGGCCTCAGCTCTACTGGCGAAGGGCAGCCGACCGTAACTTTGGTTAACGACGTTCCGCTGATTGATGTCACGCCGACCACTATCGTTGAAAACACCGCCGAAGCAGGTACCGTCG
>NZ_RWIO01000019.1:0-1122 GCF_009764655.1 Pseudomonas sp. PB105 | reverse complement strand
ATGATTAATATCCTATGGACAACAGTTGAGGGTATCCACCGGCACTGGAGCTGCCCGTACCGCTCCACTGCGCCACAACCACCACCGACTCTTTAGTCGATGAAATCGTCTGGAACCAAAAGTCGGACGCAGTGGTGCTGACAGCGAGTGTCCCGACGATTGAGAACAAGTTGGCCGAAGGAAACGCTAAGGGGAGCGCGATGGTGTGGACGCTGTCCCCCACATTGGTATGAGCGCCGCGTGCCCATTGAATGACCAGGCCACCCAACCAGGTCGGGAAAACCACGTACCCGTTCACGGTTAAGCTCAGCAGGAAGCCCCAGCGCAGCTTTTTGGGAGTGACGAAGCTGAGGTCGTCGACACCTGTGTTGGTCATGACCTGTGAGGCGATTTTGGAACTACCAACGAATGCCTCGGTGGCCTGACTTCCAGAGGTGGTTATCGTTACGTCGCCAGATCCGTCGAGTGTCACGTTACCCAGCACTGCACCGTTCAGCGTGATCTTGCGGGCGTTGGCCCACCTTGCGGCCTTTCCCACCACAGTGACTCCCGACACGATGTTGGCAATACCGGTCCAGATCAATGCAGTCGCGGCCTTGACCGCTTTAGTGGTGGCAAGAATGACACTGCTGTTGGTGTCCTGGTCATCGCTGATGGCGTTGGGAATCTGGTCTAACTTGACGTCTTCCTTGGTCGTTGCGCGTGCACGAAGCTGGTCATAGTCACCCACCCGGGCAGCGAAATGCTGCACCAGCGGCCCGCCGATCGGCTCCACCGGACGACGGTCTGTGATGGTGTTCGCGTTCGGCAAATCGGCGAGCAGCACCTGGTAGTGCTTCACGCCTGCGCTGTCCGTGTAGTCCAGGCGATTTGCCCCGAAGGCGATTGTCGACTTGGCAACCATGTCGCTCAGCTCACGCTGCATCGCCACGTCGATCCACACCGAGGTCGGAAAAGCACCAGGGGCACTAAATTGAACAGCTGCACGCTCAAGGCGGACGCCCTCGACATAGGCGGTCCCGGCCTTGAGCTGGTAGACATTCCCGACCTTTTCCACCTGCAGGGCGCTACCGAAGAAGCACGCCCGGCCAAACACATCGCGATTGGCCTGGCGCTCGCGCT
>NZ_RWIO01000018.1:0-1122 GCF_009764655.1 Pseudomonas sp. PB105 | reverse complement strand
ATGATTAATATCCTATGGACAACAGTTGAGGGTATCCACCGGCACTGGAGCTGCCCGTACCGCTCCACTGCGCCACAACCACCACCGACTCTTTAGTCGATGAAATCGTCTGGAACCAAAAGTCGGAGGCAGTGGTGCTGACAGCGAGTGTCCCGACGATTGAGAACAAGTTGGCCGAAGGAAACGCTAAGGGGAGCGCGATGGTGTGGACGCTGTCCCCCACATTGGTATGAACACCGCGTGCCCATTGAATAACCAGGCCACCCAACCAGGTTGGGAAAACCACGTAGCCGTTCGCGGTCAAGCTCAGCAGGAAGCCCCAGCGCAGCTTTTTGGGAGTGATGAAACTGAGGTCGTCGACACCTGTGTTGGTCATGACCTGTGAGGCGATTTTGGAACTACCAACGAATGCCTCGGTGGCCTGACTTCCAGAGGTGGTCATCGTTACGTCGCCAGATCCGTCGAGTGTCACGTTACCCAGCACTGCGCCGTTCAGCGTGATCTTGCGAGCGTTGGCCCACCTCGCGGCCTTTCCCACCACAGTGACTCCCGACACGATGTTGGCGATACCGGTCCAGATCAATGCAGTAGCGGCCTTGACCGCTTTAGTGGTGGCAAGAATGAGGCTGCTGTTGGTGTCCTGGTCGTCGCTGATGGCGTTGGGAATGTTGCCCAGCCCTACGTCTTCCTTGGTAGTCGCTCGGGCTCGCAGGCTTTCATAATCCCCTACGCGGGCAGCAAAATGCTGCACCAGCGGCCCTCCGATTGGCTCCACCGGACGACGGTCGGTGATGGTGTTCGCGTTCGGCAAATCGGCGAGCAGCACCTGGTAGTGCTTCACGCCTGCGCTGTCCGTGTAGTCCAGGCGATTTGCCCCGAAGGCGATTGTCGCCTTGGCAACCATGTCGCTCAGCTCGCGCTGCATCGCCACGTCAATCCACACCGAAGTCGGAAAAGCACCAGGTGCACTAAATTGAACAGCCGCACGCTCTAGACGGACGCCCTCGACATAGGCGGTCCCGGCCTTGAGCTGGTAGACATTCCCGACCTTTTCCACCTGCAGGGCGCTACCGAAGAAGCACGCCCGGCCAAACACATCGCGATTGGCCTGGCGCTCGCGCT
>NZ_RWIO01000017.1:0-1104 GCF_009764655.1 Pseudomonas sp. PB105 | reverse complement strand
GCCGGCAGATTGCCCGTGAGGATGAACAAGGCGCGCTGACCCAATACCAGTGGGATGCAGCCGGTCGGCTGACTCGCCTCGTACTGCCCGGCGGCGCAACGCGGGAATATAGCTACAACCCCTACGGGAAAATCACCGCCGAACGCGATGAACGGGGCCACGTCACCCGCTACGAATATGCGGACGGCCTGCACCTGATCAGCCGCCGCATCAATGCCGACGGCAGCCAGGTCAAGTACCGCTACGACAACGCGCGTCTGCTGCTGACCGAGATTGAAAACGAAGTTGGCGAGACCTACCGGCTGGCTTACCACGCCAACGGTCTGATCCAGCAGGAAGTTGGTTTTGATGGGCAACGCACGGCCTACGCGTATGACCTCAACGGCAACCTGCAGGAAAAAACTGAACACGGCGATGACGGCAGTCAGTTGGTTACCCGCTATGAGCGCGACCATGCCGGTCGTCTCGTAAGAAAAACCCTACCCGATGGCAACAAGGTCGATTACGCCTACGACCGGCAAGGCAACCTCCTAAGCGTCGACGACGGCCACTGGGCGCTGGCCTACGAGTACGACGCCCAGAATCGCCTCACTGCCGAACACCAAGGCTGGGGCACCTTGCGCTATGGCTATGACGCCTGTGGCCAGCTTCAACACCTGCGCCTGCCGGACAACAACCGTGTGGCGTTCAACCATGCCAAGGGCGGGCATCTCGCCACAGTAGAACTCAACGGTAAGCCCCTTACCTCGCACCTGTTCAAAGCCGGTCAAGAACACCAGCGCCAACAAGGCCAACTGCTCAGCCATTACCACTACGACGACCAACAGCGCCTGCACGCCCATGCCGTAACACAGCAAGAACATCACCTGCTCCAACGCCACTACGACTACGACAGATCCGGAAATCTCACCCGCCTCAACGACACCCGCAAAGGCGAACACCACTACCACTACGACCCGTTGAATCGCCTGACCCGAGCCGACCACTCCCAAGACCTGCAAGAACGCTTCGGCCACAACCCGGCGGGCAACCTGCTCATGCAAGACCGCCCCGGCCCCGACATCGTCGCCGGCAACCGCCTGATGATCCAGGGCGACCGGCATT
>NZ_RWIO01000016.1:0-7062 GCF_009764655.1 Pseudomonas sp. PB105 | reverse complement strand
GCAACAACGTCGTACTGACCGCCAAAGGCGCCGAATTCGTCAACGCCGGCAACCAGCTGCCGAAGATCGACCTGACCGTCACCGACGCCGGTGGCCTCAGCTCTACCGGCGAAGGGCAGCCGACCGTTACCCTGGTCAACGATGTACCACTGATCGACATCACGCCGACCACCATCGTCGAAAACACCGCCGAGGCAGGCACCGTCGCCGGTACCTTCAACGCACGTGACGAAGAAACTCCGCGTGAAAACCTGACCATCAACTTCACCACCGGCACCAACGCTGACGGCTATTACAGCCTCTCCGGCAACAATGTCGTGTTGACCCAAAAAGGCGCCGATTTCGTCAACGCCGGCAACCAACTGCCGAAGATCGACCTGACCGTCACCGACGCCGGTGGCCTTAGCTCCACCGGCGAAGGCCAGCCGACCGTAACCCTGGTCGATGACACCCCGACCGCCGTCGACGGCCGCATCGAGGGCAACGAAGACACCTCGATCGAGCTCACTTGGGCGACGTTCGGCGTCCAGGACGAAGATTCCACCAGCCCGGCAGTAGTGTTTACCAGCCTGCCGGCCGGTTCCATCGAATACAAAGTCGACGGCGAGTGGGTCAAGCTCACCACGGCCGATCTGAAAACCGACACCTCGGCGGGCAAGGCCTTCACTCAGGCTGACTTCGATGCCCACAACGTGCGTTACACCCCGGCAGACAACGAGTCGGGCGATAACAGCTTCGGCGGCACTGGCGTGGGTAACAAGCAAGGCGATTACACCGAGCTGAACTTCCAGGCGACTGACGGCAGCTCCTACAGCGACACTAAAACCATCACCGTGGATATCCACCCGGTGACGGATGTGCCGGTTTTGACCTTCGGTCAAGTGCCAACCGGTCTGACCATTCAAACCTGGACCGGCAGCAACCTGCCGGCTGAACTGGGCACCAACGGCCAAGGCGTTACCCAGTCGAGCACGCTGATCAATGTGATCAACGCCCAGACCGCTGACAGCGCAGCCTCCACTGGCGTGACCAGCAATGTGAGCAACGGCAACGTGGCCGAAGGCACCGCGACCAAAGTGTCGGGCCTGGTCTACTTGGAAGCCGGCAAGAGCTACACCTTCAGCGGTACTGCCGACGACAGTCTGGCAATCACCGTAGGCGGCAAGCTGGTTGCTTCCGAGACCTGGAGCCAGGGCAGCGGGATTGGCGGGTCGACCTACACGCCGACCGAGTCGGGTTACTACACCCTCGACGTCTACCACTACAACCAGAACGGCCCGGGCAACTACGACGTCAACGTATCGACCAACAACGGCCCGGCCGTGTCGTTGGGCAACAGCGGCCTGCAGACCTACACCAGTGTGGCCGCGCTTGAAGCCGCCGGCATGGTGCTCGGCGACAGCCACGTGGTGAACGGCGAAGGCTATTACACCGGTTCCGTCTACAACCACGGCCTGGAAGACACCGCGATCAAGATCGCGCCGATTACCGCCACGTTCGTCGACAACGACGGCTCGGAATCCCACAAGGTTGAAATCAGCGGCCTGCCGGAAGGCGCCGTGCTCACCGACGGCACCACTGGTCACAGCATCACCTCGACCGGCGCGAGCACGCTCTACGATGTGAGCACCTGGAACCTGAGCACCCTGACCGTTACCCCGTTCAAGGACTCGACTGCCAGTTTCGACCTGACCGTCAAAGCCACGGCCAAAGAGTTGAGCACCGGCGTTGAAGAAGTCACCAGCGGCAAGATCGGCATCGTAGTCACTGCGGTCAACGACGCGCCGGTGCTGGGCAACGGTTCGACCAACGCGTTCGGCGACACCTACATTGAAGGCAAGCCGGGCGGCTACGTTGCGGCAAACCTGACCATCGCCGACGTCGACAACAGCACCTTGCAAAGCGCCAAGGTCACGCTGGTCAACCACCTGACCGATGACGTGCTGATCGCGGATGTCAGCAACACCAAAATCACCGTCAGCTATGACAAGAACACCGGTGTGCTGAGCCTGTCCGGCGAAGCCACCAAGGCTGAGTACCAAGAAGTCCTGCGCTCGGTGCACTTCGCCAGCGAGAGCGAAGACCCGAGCCCGGTCAATCGCAACCTGACCATCACCGTGAACGACGGTCAGGCGGACTCCGCGCCAGTGACCTCGGTGGTCTACGTGGTTCCGGTCAACGATGTGCCAGTAGTCAGCTTCGACAGCACCACCTTCACCGAGCAGACCGCAGGCGGCGCGCTGGTCAAGAACCTGTCCATCAGCGACGTCGACAACTCCACCTTCAGCAAAGTGGTGGTCACGGTTGATCACCTGGTGTCTGGTGATCTGCTCAGCAATGCCGATGTACTCAAGGCCCTGGCCGTTGCCGGTATCACCATCACCGAAACCGGCAGCGCCGCGGATGGCAAAGTCGTCTACACCCTGACTAGCAATTCGCCAGCCGGCAGCAGCGCGGCGGACTTCATCAAGCTGGTTGAAGCGATTACCTTCCAAGCCCCGGGCAACAATCCGGCTGGCACTGATCGCACCGTCACCATCGACGTCACCGACATCGGCGGCGGCAACCTTGACCGCGAGCCACCGGAAACCGGCAGCGCCACCGGCAAGGTCACCATCGACCTGTTCAACGATGCGCCGACCGCCTCGGCTGACCCAGCCAGTGCCAACGAAGACCACGCCGCAACCATCGTCCTGAGTGGCGCCGACGTGGATGGCTCCGTTGCCAGCTTCGTCATCACCACCTTGCCGACCAACGGCACGCTCTACAGCGACTCGACGCTCACCATCGCCCTGAAAGTCGGCGACTCGGTACCGGCAGGTGCCGACGGCAAGGCTTCGGTGTACTTCTCGCCGACCGGCGACTGGAGCGGCAGCACTTCGCTGACCTTCACCGCCGTCGACAATGCCGGCAAACCAAGCGGCGACACCACCGCAGCAATCACCATCGCGCCAGTCACCGACACCCCGCACCTGGGCCTGCTCGGCGGCGGCGTGGTGAGCGCGATCAACTTCGACAGTGCCCCGATCAACGGCGCCTGGGGCACGGTCGCGGTTGGCGATGCCAATAACGCAGCCGGCACGGGCACTAATCCGAACACCCAATGGCTGACCGGCAACGCCGACGGCAAAGTGGAAATCGGCCAAGGCAGCGTCTACGGCGTAGAGACCCCAGGCAACAGCCCGGTCATCGAGCTGGAGAAAAACGCCGGCGATGACGCCAGCCTGTACACCATCATCAAGGCTGAAAGCGGCACTGCTTACACCATCTCGGTCGATTACTCGCCGCGTGCGGGCGCCGAGAACAACTCGGTGATCGACGTGTTCTGGGGCGGCGTCAAAGTCGGCACCCTGGACGCCACCGTCGTGGGCATGAAGACCTACACCTTCACCGTGCCCGTCACCGCTGACGGCGACGCCAAACTCGAATTCAAGGCCCCGGCCGGCGACACCAACAACTCGCTTGGCGGCGTGCTGGACAACATCAGCGTTACCCAAGTGCTGAATACCGGCCTGGAAGATCACGCGATCAAGTTGTCCGCGATTGATGCTTATGCCACTGACACAGATGGTTCCGAGACCCTCAAGCTGGAAATCAGCGGCATTCCGCAAGGCGCGACCATTTCCGATGGCACGCCGGGCCACAGCTTCACGGCCACGGCTGACGTGCAAAGCATCGATATCAGCAGCTGGAACAAGGCCACACTGGTCTACAACCCGGTGCCAAACGCCAACGGCCTGGTGAACCTCACCGTTACCGCCACTGCGCAAGATGGTGATGCGACGCCGAAGTCCGAGTCGATTACGCTGCCGATCAATGTGATTGCGGTCAACGACCTGCCAGTGATTGAAGTCGTCGCGAACGACCTGGTGGAAAAACAGGTCGGCGAAGGCACCGTCGCCGGTACCTTTACCGTCAGCGACGTCGAGACCCCGATTGCCGATCTGAAAGTCACCTTCACCGGCGACACCAACAAAAACGGCTACTACACCCTCGTGGGCAACGCCGTGGTGTTGACCCTGGCGGGCGCGAACTTCGTCAACGCGGGCAACAAACTGCCGGCCATTGACCTGACCGTCACCGACGCCGACAAGGGCAGCTCCCACGATGCGGCTACGCCGGGTGTGACGCTGGTCAACGATGTGCCGCTGATTGATATCACGCCGACCACTATTGTCGAGAACACTGCCGAAGCTGGTACCGTTGCTGGCACGTTCAACGCACGTGACGAAGAAACTCCGCGTGATGGTCTGACCGTGAGCTTCACTGCTGGTACTAACGCAGACGGCTACTACGCCATCTCGGGCAACAACGTTGTGCTGACCGCGAAAGGTGCCGAATTCGTCAACGCGGGTAACCCGCTGCCGAAAATCGACCTGACTGTCACCGACGCTGGTGGCCTCAGCTCTACCGGCGAAGGCCAGCCGACTGTGACCTTGGTTAACGACGTTCCGCTGATTGACGTTACGCCGGCCACTATCGTTGAGAACGCTGCTGAAGCGGGCACCGTCGCCGGTACCTTCAATGCGCGTGACGAGGAAACTCCGCGTGATGGTCTGACTGTTAGCTTCACTGCTGGCACCAACGCAGACGGCTACTACGCTATTTCTGGCAACAACGTTGTCCTGACAGCCAAAGGCGCCGAATTCGTCAACGCCGGCAACCAGCTGCCGAAGATCGACCTGACCGTTACCGACGCCGGTGGTCTCAGCTCTACTGGCGAAGCTCATCCTACCGTGACCCTGGTCAACGACGTTCCGGTGATTGATGTAACACCGACCACTATCGTTGAGAACACTGCTGAAGCAGGCACCGTTGCCGGTACTTTCGTTGCTAAAGACGAAGAGACACCGCGTGATGGTCTGACTGTTAACTTCACTGCTGGTACTAACGCAGACGGCTACTACGCCATCTCCGGTAACAACGTTGTGTTGACCGCCAAAGGCGCTGAATTCGTCAACGCGGGCAACCCGCTGCCGAAGATCGACCTGACTGTTACTGACGCTGGTGGCCTCAGCTCCACCGGTGAAGGTCAGCCGACTGTGACCTTGGTTAACGACGTACCGTTGATCGACATCACGCCGACCACCATTGTCGAGAACGCCGCTGAAGCGGGCACTGTTGCGGGCACGTTCAACGCACGTGACGAAGAAACTCCGCGTGATGGTCTGACTGTTAGCTTCACTGCCGGCACCAACGTAGACGGCTACTACGCCATCTCTGGCAACAACGTTGTGTTGACGGCTAAAGGTGCTGACTTCGTCAACGCGGGTAACGCGCTGCCGAAGATCGACCTGACTGTTACTGACGCTGGTGGCCTCAGCTCTACCGGCGAAGGCCAGCCTACCGTGACCCTGGTCAACGACGTTCCGGTGATTGATGTAACACCGACCACTATCGTTGAGAACGCTGCTGAAGCGGGCACCGTTGCCGGTACTTTCAACGCACGTGATGAAGAAACTCCGCGTGATGGTCTGACCGTTAGCTTCACTGCTGGTACTAACGCAGACGGCTACTACGCTATTTCTGGCAACAACGTTGTCCTGACTGCCAAAGGTGCCGAATTCGTCAACGCGGGTAACCCACTGCCGAAAATCGACCTGACTGTCACCGACGCCGGTGGTCTCAGCTCTACTGGCGAAGGCCAGCCGACTGTGACGCTGGTCAACGACGTACCGTTGATCGACATCACGCCGACCACCATTGTCGAGAACGCCGCTGAAGCAGGCACCGTCGCCGGTACCTTCAACGCACGTGACGAAGAAACTCCTCGCGATGGTCTGACCGTGAGCTTCACTGCTGGTACTAACGCAGACGGCTACTACGCCATCTCGGGCAACAACGTGGTGCTGACGGCCAAAGGCGCCGAATTCGTCAACGCGGGTAACCCGCTGCCGAAGATCGATCTGACTGTCACCGACGCTGGTGGCCTCAGTTCCACTGGCGAAGGCCAGCCGACTGTGACCTTGGTTAACGACGTTCCGCTGATTGACGTTACGCCGACCACTATCGTTGAGAACGCTGCTGAAGCGGGCACCGTTGCCGGTACCTTCGTTGCCAAAGACGAAGAGACCCCACGTGATGGTCTGACCGTGAGCTTCACCGCTGGCACCAACGCCGACGGCTACTACGCCATCTCCGGCAACAACGTTGTGCTGACTGCCAAAGGTGCTGAATTCGTCAACGCGGGTAACCCGCTGCCGAAGATCGACCTGACCGTCACTGACGCTGGTGGCCTCAGCTCCACTGGCGAAGGCCAGCCGACCGTAACTTTGGTCAACGACGTTCCGGTGATTGATGTAACGCCGACCACCATCGTTGAGAACGCTGCTGAAGCTGGCACCGTCGCCGGTACCTTCAACGCCCGTGACGAAGAAACGCCGCGCGATGGTTTGACTGTTAGCTTCACTGCCGGCACCAACGTAGACGGCTACTACGCTATCTCGGGCAACAACGTGGTCCTGACGGCCAAAGGCGCTGAATTCGTCAACGCGGGTAACCCGCTGCCGAAGATCGACCTGACCGTCACCGACGCCGGTGGTCTCAGCTCTACTGGCGAAGGTCAGCCGACTGTGACCTTGGTCAACGATGTGCCGGTGATTGAAGTTACTCCGACCACGATCGAAGAAAACTCTGCCTCAGTCGGCACCGTCGCCGGTACCTTCACGGCCACCGACGAAGAAACCCCACGCGATGGCCTGACCATCACCTTCACGGGCACCAGCAACGCCGATGGCTACTACAGCATCTCCGGCAACAACGTTGTGCTGACCCAAAAAGGCGCTGACTTCGTTAACGCCGGCAACCAGTTGCCGAAGATCGATCTGACCGTTACCGATCCATCAGGCGCGAACTCCAGCAACAGCGGCCAACCGACCGTCAACCTGCACAACGATGTGCCGGTGATCACGGTTGCAGCTAACACCCTGGAAGAAAACTCGGCTGCTGCGGGCACCGTCGCTGGTACCTTCACCGCGACCGACGAAGAAACCCCACGTTCGGGCCTGACGATCACCTTCACCGGCACCAGCAACGCGGATGGCTACTACAGCATCTCCGGCA
>NZ_RWIO01000015.1:0-152742 GCF_009764655.1 Pseudomonas sp. PB105 | reverse complement strand
ACCATGGCCATGTGTACGTGGATGAGTACTTCTGGATCCGCGACTTCGAAAAACTCAGCACCGTGGCCAGCGCCATGGGCACCCACAAGAAGTGGCGCAAAACCTACTTCTCGACGCCCAGCGCGGTATCGCACCAGGCATACCCGTTCTGGTCCGGGGAGGAATTCCGTAACAGCAAACGAGGCAAGAAAGCCGGCGGCACCTGGCCCACCGAGGCGTCCTACACCCAGGGTGCCCTGTGCCCCGATGGCCAATGGCGCAAGACCATCACCATCCAGGATGCAATCGATGGCGGCTGCGATCTGTTCGACCTGGAGCAGCTGCAGCTGGAGTACGACGAAGACAAATTCCAGCAGCTGTTTTACTGCAAATTCATCGACAGCAGCCAAAGCGCGTTCGGCCTCAAGGACCTGGAGCGCTGCTACTCCGACCTGTCGTTGTGGGAGGACTACAACCCAGAGTTGGACCGGCCTTTCGGCAACAGCCCGGTGTGGCTTGGCTACGATCCGAGCCGCACCCGCGACGACGCCACGTGCGTGGTGGTAGCCCCGCCACTGGAGCCCGGGGCGAAATTCCGCATCCTGGAGAAGCACAGCTGGAGGGGGCATTCGTTCAACTATCAGGCCGCCCAGGTCAAGAAGCTCACCGAGCGTTTCAACGTCCAGCACATCGGTATCGACATCACCGGCGTGGGCTATGGCGTGTTCGACCTGGTACGTGACTTCTACCCGAAAGCCACGCCGATCCATTACAGCCTTGAGACCAAAAACCTGCTGGTCCTCAAGGCCCAGGACACGATCCAGGGCAGTCGCATCGAGTGGGACGCCGGCTGGACGGACATCGCCCAGGCGTTCCTGACCATCAAGCGCGGCACCACCACCAGTGGCCAGGTCACCTACAGCGCTTCGCGCACCGACGCCACCGGCCACGCCGACATCGCCTGGTCAATCATGCACGCCCTGTTCAATGAACCCCTCAACACCAACAAGCGGCGCCGTAGCCGCTACGTCACGAGCGGAACCAATGCCCAAGCCTCGACACAAAAAGCCCCAAGCCAGCCAACAAGCACGACAGCCACAGCCCATGCGGGCGTTCACCTTCGGGGAACCCGAACAGGTGCTGTCCGGCAACATCGGCGAGTACCTGGGGGTGTTCCTCAGCGACGACGGCGAGATCTACAAGCCGCCGGTGTCGCGGGCGGGCCTAGCCAAGCTGCTGCGCGCCAACGCCCACCACGGTGCCATTCCGAAGTTCAAACGCAACCTGCTGCTGCGTGAGTTCATCCCGTCCGAGGGCTGCAGCACGCAGACGATGGGCCGGGCGAGCCTCGACTACATGGTCTTCGGCGAGGCGTATTTCTATCGCGATACCAACGCCTTTGGCGAAGTGCTGGAGATGCAACACCTGCCGGCGATCAACATGCGGGTGAAGGTCGACGGCGGATTCAGGATGCTGCTGAAGGACAACAAGTTCATGGACTTCGACCAGGACGAAATCGAACATGTCCTGGACTACGACGTAGAACAGAACATCTACGGCGTACCCGATTACCTGGGCGGCCTGCAGGCACTCTTGCTCAACGAAGCCGCGACCCTGTTCCGCCGACGCTACTACAGCAACGGCGCGCACGCGGGCTACATCTTCTACACCAACGACCCGGACCTGACCGAGGAAGACGAGGACAACCTGCGCGCGCAGATCAGCGCGAGCAAGGGCGTGGGCAACTTCCGCTCAATGTTCGTCAACATCCCCAACGGCAAGGAAAACGCGATCCAGATCATCCCCGTGGGGGACTTCCAGGCCAAAGACGAGCTGGAAAAGGTGAAGAACATAACCCGAAACGATGTGATCGCCGCCTGGCGTATGAACCCTGCCCTGGCTGGGATCATCCCGGAAAACAACGGGGGGTTTGGCGACATCGAGAAGATTGATCGCGTGTACACCAGCAACGAGATCAGGCCGATTTGCCAGCTGTTCAACCAACTGAATGACACGCTGCGACGAGACAGGAAAATATCCTGGCAAGAAACCAAAACACCAGTCGATAACACTGGGCAAACGTCTTAAAACAGCTATTGCCACTACAAAATATGGCAAAATAGTGGCTATTGGCTGCCCTGGGGAGGGACACAATGAGAGTTGTATGCAAATGCGGGAACAAGGGCCGGATTGCCTCACGCGAGGAACTGTCGCGGGACTTTGCCAAACTTTATTGCCAGTGCCTCGACGCAACGTGCGGGCACACATGGGTAGCGAATTTGACGTTTTCGCACACGCTCAGCCCTTCCGCTCAATCCTACGAAAGAATGCTGTTTGATCGCTTGAGGGATATGCCCAGGGCCAAGCAGCGCGAGCTATTTGACCAACTTGGAGCTGCGTGAAACTGACCCAAACGCCGACCAATGAGGCCGGCGACCAAGCTATGCCGGAAGTTTTTTAATGTAACGGTTCAACTCGCTACCGACTCTTCTGGAACGGTTGCCAGGGCCTCCGTAAGACGTATGAGCTGCTTTCGATCCTCTTCATTCAACTGCCGATAAAAGCCGATGAAATTACGTTCGATTTTGGAAAGGGCGAGCCATTCAAACTCGAGGCCTTCGGTGCAGGCGCGTTCATTGTTCGTGCGATCCAACATGCTTTTTACTCCATAAATGCATTGCTGAATCGACGTTATCGGAGCAGGGATTCGCTTTAGAACTAAGGAGACCTGAATGCGATACAAGTTTTGTTACAACTTAATTCGAACTTTTTGCCACGTCGTCGGCGATCGCCTGGATGAATCGACGCACAGATTTTTGGTCATCCGACGGCATGCTTCGGTAACGCCTGACCAGCACCTCTTCATCCTCGGCCAGATCCCCAACAGGTATAGGGGTCCGTACGCCTGTTACAACGTAAAGGACGTCCAGACCCACAGCATGCAAGGCTTTCAGATAGCCCGTATCCGGACGCCGCTCATCACGCTCATAGCTGCCCTGGGTATTACGGGTTACGCCGCCAATCTGCGCCATTTCTTCTTGTTTGAGGCCCAAACGGGCTCTTTCTTCGCGCAAGCATTCGCCCGCACTTACATCTGGGAATTCTCCCGATGACAAATTTTTCAAACTTAAGCCCCTTTACAGGACAAATAAATTGGTCATAATCGGCGCCGTACAAACACGAATCCACACGAACGCACACGAGCGAACACTATGCCCGCCACCCTTACACCCGAGCAAGCCCGGGAGGCTCTGGATCGCAAAGGGATGAGTATTGCGGAGTTCTGCCGCACTCATTCACTGAATAAGAATTTGGTCAGCGACCTTTTGAACGGTCGTAAAAAAGGTCGCCGGGGGGAGGCACATCGCGCCGCCGTACTGCTCGGTATCAAAGACGGCGTGATTGCACAGTAATGGCCAGCGCACTGAGGGAACAGCAGAAGATGAAAAGTCGTGTTCTAAAGACGCGTAGGGAAGTGGTCAGCGCGATCATTTGCAGCTACTCAGGTGGCCGCGAATGTGCCGCCGCCCGGATCGGCCTGCCGCTCAAAAAGTTTGATAACCATGCTTATGAGAACAACAGCTGCCGCCCGTTGACCGATGCGCAGATCTACCAGTTGGAGCAGGTGACGGGCACTCACCACTTGCCCAACTATGTCGCAGCAATGTACGGCGGCATGTTCGTCCCAGTGGTCCATCCAGACAGACTGGATAACGTGGAGATGTACGCACGGGCTATGCAGAGTTCAGCCAAACAAGGGACGGTCGACCAGATCATTGCCCAGGCGCTTGATGACGGGGTGATAACCGACGTTGAGGCCGAGCTGATCCAGAACGCCCATACCTTGCACATGGCCGCACGCACCGCCGAAGTGTATGCCGCGATCGATCTCTACCGCGCCAAATCGGGGAAAGCCAAATGACCACCCAAACTAATGCCCTCGACTATCAGGAATGCATGCAGAACGCCGCCCTAGCTTTCCTTGAGCGCCATCAAGCCGAACACCTGAGCGATCTGTCTGCGCTTCTTAACCGCGCCATTAACCACCTGGTGGCCAGCTTCGACGTAGCGGAATCGGTAGCAACCAAACTAACCTCCCTTGCCCACATCGAGCTGATAGAAATCGCTTTCCGCCAGCGCCTCATCCTGGACCACAGCACCGAGACCGTTGTTGTAATCCGCGATCCAGTCAAAGGGCATTGCTGGTCAGTGCCTGTCAGCCTGATCTATCAACGCGTCCTGAACACCCCGGACAACGTGCGTCTGCGCTCCGCGCACTCGTAACCCCCAATCCAAACAAACGCCGGCCCCACATCTCGTGGGTTTGGGTGAGCTGCGCCCGAAATCGAGGTTTCACGATGGTAAACGCCGTAATTGTCACCACTCAACTGCCCCCGGCCGAGGCCGAAGCGTTGCTGGCCGCGCTGCGTGAACAGTATCGCTTGAGCCTCAATGAACATTGGTACGACGACCAATTCCGCCTTGTAGCGGACGGTCTTCGCCACGGCGCAATCCTCGCCCACGTCCCGGTAATGGCAGCGCAAAAACGCCTGATGGCAGCCCTGTCCCACAGCCTCAAAGCAGTGAAGTAACCCCATGAAAGAAGATCTTCGTCACGATGTGCTGCAGCGCCTGGAATCCGACTACGGCCTGAAACATCGCAAAGATACCGATTACATGCGCGGTGGTGAGTGCCCTAAGTGCCACAAGCGTGAGCTGTATTCGCGTCATGACAAACCCTGGCTGGTGATCTGCGGCCGATCTGAGAAGTGCGGCCACACCCTGCACGTCAAAGAAATTTACAACGATCTGTTTGAAGATTGGAGCAAACGTGCGCCGGCGACGGACAACGCACCCACCGCCACAGCCCGCGCCTATCTGGAGTTTGGTCGCGGATTCAACATCGAGTTGATCGCCGGCTGGTTCACCCAGGACTCCCACTATTCAGGGCAGCACAACGCCGGCAGCGCCACAGTTCGTTTCGCCCTGGAGAAAGGCGGCTACTGGGAACGCCTGATCGACAAACCAGCCCGCTTCGGAAAGATGAAAGCCCGGTTCGCACCGGGTGAAAGCTATCGTGGCACCTGGTGGTGCCCGCCGTGCGTCGACGTCCTGGAAGCGAAAGAAATCTGGATCGTTGAAGGCATTTTCGATGCCATCGCCCTGGTCCATCACAATATTGCTGCCGTATCAGCTATGTCTTCGAACGCCTTCCCGGCCGACTCGCTGCAGGCGATCGTGGCAGCGCGTCCAGGCAACTTGCCGAAGCTGGTGTGGGCGTTGGACAACGAGCCAGGTGCACACGCCTATACGAAGCGATGGGTGCGTATGGCGCGTGAACTGGGCTTCACCTGCGAAGCTGCACAAATTCCCCAGCGGGACAACCGGAAGGTCGACTGGAACGATCTGCACCAGCGCTGGCAGTTCCTGGACGAGGGCGCCAAGCGCGACACCCAGTTTGACAAGGACATCACCACAGCCCGGCACCACGGCGCTCTGCTGATCGCCGACAACGCCACGGAGAAGGCCCTGGTGATGTTCGATTGGAAGCGCCGTAGCGAATTCCACTTGGAGTTCGGCAACCGCCTCTACTGGTTCAAGCTCGACTTGGAGAAGTACAACAAGGCGATTCAGGAACTTGAGGACAGCGAACACCACGACGACCAGCAATTAAACAATAAGCAGATGCGTGCCAAGGCCATGCAGCAGTGCGGCGCCCTGCAGCGTATCGCTACATGTAATCCCAAAGCGCTGTACTACCAGGAAAACAAGCTCACGGACGAGTCCTGGTACTACTTCCGCATCACTTTTGCACATGACGCCGCGCCTATTAAGAACACCTTCACCAGCTCTCAGATCGCATCGTCTGCAGAGTTCAAGAAGCGCTTACTCGGCATTGCCCCGGGCGGGATGTTCACCGGTACCACGCAACAACTGGATGCGTTCATTGAAGAACAAACCGACGCTCTGAAAACTGTGCAGACCATCGACTTCACTGGATATACCCGTGAACACGGTGCGTACGTCTATGGCGACGTGGCGGTGCGCGACGGGAAAGTGTTCAAGCTTAACGAGGAAGATTTTTTCGATATGGACCGGCTCAGCATCAAGACCTTGAGCCAGTCCGTGATCCTCAACCTAAACACCGACCTGCAGAAGTTTGAGACTGAATGGCTTGAAATCATATGGGAATGCTTCGGCGCCAAGGGCCTGGTAGCGCTCGCTTTCTGGTTTGGTTCCCTGTTTGCCGAGCAAATCCGGCAACACCAGAAAAGCTACCCGTTCATGGAGATCATCGGCGAACCAGGTGCCGGCAAATCCACCCTGATTGAGTTCCTGTGGAAGCTGTGCGGCCGGAGCGATTACGAGGGCTTCGACCCAACCAAGGGCACACCGGTAGCCCGGGCTCGTAACTTCGCCCAGGTCGCCAATCTGCCGGTGGTGCTGATTGAATCCGAGCGGGAAAAGACCGACGGCAGCCAGACCAGACAGTACGACTGGGACGAACTGAAAACCGCTTATAACGGGCGTAGCGTCCGCTCCACCGGTGTGAAGAACAACGGCAATGACACTCGGGAACCGCCCTTCCGTGCGGCCGTGGTCATTGGCCAGAACCACGCTGTCAATGCGTCAGAGCCCATCCTGCAGCGGCTTGTGCACATTGCAATGACGAAAGAAGGCCAGACACCTCAGACCAAACTATTGGTGGAAAAGCTGGAGCGCATGCCGGTGGATCGCGTCAGCGGCTTCCTGGTGAAGTCCACCATGATGGAAAGCGCAGTGATGGAAACTGTCCGCGAAAAGGGGCCCAAGTACGAACAGCAATTGCTCGCCCTGCCCGAAATCCGCACGGTGCGGATCGCAAAAAATCATGCCCAACTGCACGCCCTGGTCGACGCCCTGGTGCACGTCGTCCCGTTGAAAAAACACCAGGTGGACGCGGCTCACGCCGAGATTCAAAGCATGGCCAAAGATCGCCAACTGGCCATTAACGCCGACCACTCCGTCGTTGTGGAGTTTTGGGAACTGTTCGACTACCTCAACGGGCCTGACGGGGATCTCAACCACTCCCGAACTGACGGCCTGATCGCCGTCAACTTGAACGAGTTCGCGGAAATGGCGGCGAATAAACGGCAGAAAGTTCCGGATCTGACCGAACTTAAACGCCACCTCAAGACCAGCAAATGCCCCAAGTTCCTTGAGACCAATCGCACCGTTTGCTCGGCACGGGCGAAGGACGCGTTCGACAAAGCAAAAACCGTTCGCTGCTGGATGTTTCGAAGCGACTGACCACCACCGGGAGCAACACCAATGCACATACAAATTATCACCGGCGAAGGTCGGGACGGCGCTACGAAACAGCTCAAACACATGATGGAGCTGCAGCAGTGGATTGGCGAGGCCAGCCAGCTGGTACACGCCGAGGCATATAGCGCCGCTGGCCTGGTCGAGATTCTGGAAGTCCGTGGTGCCACGGAGAAAGAGCTTCTGGTTCTGCAGTGCACAAGGCAGCAGATCCAGGCGGTATTGGAATGGCAGTCAGCCATGGACGAAGTAATCGAGCTGGAGAACTTGGTGATTCACCTGGTTAGGCAAGTGCAACCAAAAACTTCCGGCGAACGCCGGTAATTAGAACGGTGCAGGGGAGTTACAGCTCCCCGACACCAGCCACCACTGAGGGCAAGACCATGCAAGCACAGCACCAAAGCAGCAGCAGCGATAAGGCTACCACAGGGCCGACCGATAGCATGCAAGCAGCTCGACACCTGATGGCCATCCGCATCGTCGGTACCGCGCTTTTCGATTACCAGGTCCATAAGACACCCGACGCCAGGATCCGCCTCGAGGCGGTCACCACCATGGCACACCTGCAAGGTGATCTCACTGCAGTTGAGAGGGCATTTGTGTCGCAGCTTCTGGGCAATCAATAGTCCAGCAGTTTGCATCCCAACTTCTAACAACCATGCCCCGGTTGCAGCGCTAGACTGCCCGGGGTGCTCCAGCTTACAGAGGGCAAGCAATGAATTCCCGATCGGACAACGTCCTGGTATTCACCGATCTGCAGCGCATCACCGGCTACCAACGCCGGTCTGATGTTGAACGCTCGCTGATCGACCAGGGCGTCCGGCTGTTCCGTGGCCGTACCGGACCATGGACAACGCTGGACCTTATCAACCATGCCGCAGGCTTGGAGCCTGCCGCTGCAGAGCGGTACGACGCCGACATCCTATGAGGAAAGCAAGAAAGCGGAAGCATAATCCGCACATTCCCGCTCACATCGATCAGGCCGCTCTGCCAGCGGCCGTTTACTTTGACCAGCGAAACGAAGGGGTCTGGTACACCCTTCATCGTGACGAGACGGGCAAACAGCGCCGGCGTAACATTGCTCCGGCGAGCGTTTCGCTGGCAGAGCTGCACCAGATCATGGACGAGGCGTCCAACGTTGGCCGGGGAACGCTTCGCTACGTTTGCGCACAGTTCCACGACAGTGATCGTTACAAAAAGCTCAGTTCAAAAACCCACGACGACTATTGCTATTCCCGCGATGTTCTTCTGAACATTCCCACCAAGCTGGGAAAACCGCTGGGGGATCTGGCTGTTCGGAAATTCACTTCTGCCCTGGTGCAGCGAATCGTTGACCGACTGGCGGATGAAGGTACGCCGTCGAAAGCCGCGCACGCGTTGCGGTACCTGCGCCGTGTACTGCAGTGGGGCCGCAATCGCGGCTTCCTGGAAGTGAACCCAGCCCTAGGCATCGAAGCGCCCGTGGAGCGCAAACAGCGCCGCCTGCCGAATCACCTGGTTATGGATGCTCTCATCGACCGGGCAATTGCCAGAGGTTTGCTGCAGCGCAACGAGAAAGGCGGCTGTCCCGAATACCTTGGCTACGTCATGGAGCTAGCGTACCTCTGCAGGTTGCGCGGCATCGAGGTTGTGACGCTCACCGACGAAAACGAGCTGGAAAGCGGAATAATGACCAACCGCCGCAAAGGCAGTCGGGACAACATCGTGCGCTGGACGCCACGTCTGCGCAAAGCTTGGGACAACGCTAAAGCTTATCGGGCCAAGGTATGGGGTAAGCGCAAAACGGCAATTCCGATCATGCCGTCACGCAGGAACATCATCGTGGCCAGCCATGGTGGACCACTTCGCAAAACCAGCCTAGACACGGCCTGGCAACGCTTCATCACCCTTGCACTGGCGGACGAGTTCATCACGCCAGAACAGCGGTTTGCCCTTCACGACCTGAAACGACGTGGCATTACAGACACTGTGGGCACTCGGGCGGACAAGCAGGAAGCCAGCGGTCACCGAGATCCCAAAATGATGGACGTCTATGACCTGAGCATCCCCACCGTCTCACCGTCAGGGAACTGAGGAAACTCCACGTAACAAGAGTACTATCGCCCGCTTTCTACGCGGGTTTTGGCGCGCCAGCACGTAACAAGGAATCACGTAACTCACTGATTTCTATGTTTTGAGCACCTAGCTTGTAATCAGTAGGTCCCGGGTTCGACTCCTGGTGCCGGCACCATATAAGACGAAGCCCCTGCAGAAATGCAGGGGCTTTGTTGTTTCTGGAGCGTCCACAAAACGTCCACACTTGGCGACTTTCGGATTATCCACAGGCGTAGAAAAGATCGGGTAAAGCACTGTCGTTGACAGCAACCCAGGTAGCCAGAACCTTTAAGGCTACGCCACACCGTGGTGGTTCTCCCAAAGTGCGATTAGCGTCCGGCGGCTCGCACGGTCACAGCGATGTGATGGATGCCTACTTTTACCAGTGTGCCCACTGCGGCAACTCATCCCCTTTCATAGCTGCCCTGCAGCAACCTATCCGCTTGGCCATTTCCTTGCACCAACCTGCGCCCGTCTCTTTCTCCCGGAAAGAGACGGGCGCTCCTAACGCTGCTGCAGCCCAACTCTTAAAAGGCTTTGCGGCATTCCCCCTCGTGACAGTCGGCGTGACAACCACCGAAGTCACCAGCAACAGCGATGTAGATGATGGTGCCGCAGCCCAAGGAATGGACTGCACCTGACTGACAGTCAGGCATACCCCAGTCATCGCCTCACTGCCTTCACCCGACTCAGGATCTCGCGGCGCCGGTCTCGTCAACCGGCGCAGCCTCTACCCGCCCAATTCTTTGGAAGTGTTCAGGAGGCCAGATCATGAGGTGCCCAAGCTGTCGGTCGTAAAGAGCCGCCAGTCCCGCGTTAGTGGACAACCCTCACAGGTCGCAGGGGCCTTGATCCCTGATAACACTCAACATTCTTGGCGGGATGACGTGGGGAAGGTTTTAAAAGTTTTGGCTTCGAGAGGAGTTCGATCATAGCACTGGTAGGTAAACCGCATAAAAATGTGATGCCTTGACTTACCAAAAACTGAAACCAGATGCAGCGGTAGCTTTTCGCCACTTTCTCGCGTATGAAGCAATGATGGGCCAAACGTATTCGTAGCTTTGAAAATTTGGTTGAGCTTAGCTGCGCTATGCACGAGTAGTCTGATGGAGGTTGCCTTGATCGTTCCTCTTCAAAAAACCACTGAGACTGGAAAGCTGTACACACGCATACCTGTGAACGAAACCAGGCTAGCGGAACTTAGCACTCTTTCAGACGACGCTCTGGTAGATCTGTGTGAGCAAAGTAGGACACATCCGCAATACGTACCCAGCGAGTGCCTTCTTTATTTCGTTCGACGCAGCGCATCAACTAACCCATCTCTTTTTGATCAGCTCTTCAGAGCTCTTTCGGAACGAGTTCTGAGGAAGCTTCCGAGGGCCGAAAATCCAGGTGGGAATACTGTATCAATGACGAATAGCGACATTCGAGAGGGGGTGTATGACCGCTTCATTGAGATGCTCGTGATTGACAAAGCAGGCTACGAGGAACGATTGGACATATTCGAAGTGCGCTTCGATCTGGGTTTATCGAGTTTAAAAAGGGACGCTCAAAAGAAGTCTTATCGGTCCGAAAACAGAAATACCGATTTGGGAATCGATGACGATTCTGCCGACCTTGATGCAGAAGTCGAGGCCGCCTCTGAGGGGTATGATCCTTTTGATGCATCAGATTTCGATGATTACCGTTACCGTTGTAGGCTAGATGCGGCGATTGAGGCTCTACCCGAACTGCAGCAGAGAATCATCGAGATGATCCGATTAGATATTCCAGTAGACTCGATCAATCCGAATGAGATGACTATTTCTAAGGCACTCAATAAGGTTGAGAAGACCATTCGCAATCATAAAAAGAAGGCGCTCGCACGTCTTCGGACACTGCTCCAAGGGGGCATATGATGACGGGACTTTCACCTCAGGCATCCTTGGAGGATGTACTCGAGTCATTCTCGATAGAGCATGACGTGGGTGCACCGACCCTGCAAAGGTACCTTACTGCCTATCCAGCGTTTGCCACTCACATCATCGATCTATCTCGCGAAATGGCCAGAACATTGGCCGAGGATGAAGCACCGCTCTCGGAGTACGATCGCCGCTTGATCAGTTCGGCCGTCACACGCATCCAAATTGCACCGGGAAAGGCGATAGCGGATCCGCTCGCTGACCTCTCAGCTCATAAAATGCGCGACATTTCCAAAGCGCTGAACGTGCCTCGACAGGTAGTTATGGCATTTCAGGAGCGAACCGTAGTTGCCGCATCTGTTCCTCAGCGATTTCTGAGCAGGTTCGCTGAACTGTTGCAGAGCAGCGTGCAGGAGCTCCTGGCCTCGCTTGCACAGCCGCCCATGGCGGTCGCAGGAAGTTACAAGTCCGACGATAAACCGAGTGATGTAGAGAAGATTACTTTCGAACAGCTACTTCGAGATGCTGATTTGTCTGAGGAAGACATCACGACCTTTATGGAAGAGGACGTTTAACGTGCAATCAGTGGAGTTGGCCCGCAAGGCTGCTGCTGCTCTACATGACCAAGCTGTCGCTGCCGGACATGACCCGTGGAAACCCTACGGGTTTGCTGTAACTGAGGCAGTTAGGCGGGGCTTTGACGTAGAGAGCACAAAGAAAGGCTCGCCTGGCCTGAGAGGCGCGCGAGCTCGTTTCGTTCCAAAGGGGAAGTTCATTCTCCACGAAAAATGCGCAACCCTTTTCGAACAAGCGTTCCTCGTTGCCCATGAAATCGGTCACGCTGAGCTTGGAGACGACGTCGAAGAGGATGACCAGAGCCAGTATACGATCGACCCAGCAAGGACCGCGGAGACCTCTCCCATGGGAGCTGATCGGGTCGTAGACTACAGCCGTAGACAGCGTCGAGAGGTCCAAATGGATCTGTTTGCGCGTGAGTTCCTGCTGCCCCGGCATGTGGTGCGAACGCTTTATCTGAATGGACAGAGTGCTTTTAGCATTGCTGAAAGGCTTGGTGCGCCGTTCGACGTGGTCGCACAGCAGCTCTTTGATGCATTACTGCTGCCCCAGCCTCCGCCAGAAACTCAAGAGCCTGCAATCGAATACCCGCTAAACGGTGAGCAGGAAAAAGCCGCAGCCCATCGCGGCGCAGCCTTTCTGCTTGAGGCCGGGCCTGGCACGGGCAAGACTCAGACGTTGGTGGGTCGAGTAAAAGGATTGCTCGCCGATGGTGTTGATCCACGGAAAATCCTTCTGCTGACTTTTTCGAACAAGGCCGCAGGAGAAATGGCTGAACGTATCGCTCGCGTTAACACCGTCGCCGCGGCCGCAATGTGGATTGGCACCTTCCACGCATTCGGCCTCGATCTGGTTCGACGATTCCACGAGGAGCTAGAGCTGCCATCAGATCCACGTATGCTGGATCGTACGGAAGCTGTGGAGTTGCTGGAACATGAGTTTCCTAGATTAGAGCTGGTTCACTACCGCAATCTTTACGATCCAACCCGGATAATCGCTGACATCCTCACCGGCATCTCGCGCGCCAAGGACGAGGTAGTCGATGCAATCACCTACCTAAAGTTGGCGCAAGCCATGCGCGCCAACGCCGTCGAGGATGAAGATATAGCGGCCGCAGAAAAAGCCATTGAGATCGCCAGGGTTTACGCCGCCTACGAAACCCTTAAACGACAGTCTCGATGCGTGGACTTTGGGGACTTGGTTTCATTACCAGTGCGACTGCTTGAGGAAAACGAAACCATTCGATCCCACATCCAAGCCACTTATGACCACGTTCTAGTCGACGAATACCAAGACGTGAACCATAGCAGCGTACGACTGCTGAAGGCCCTATGTGGTGATGGCGAAAACTTGTGGGCGGTTGGAGACGCCAAGCAGTCAATCTACCGCTTCAGAGGCGCTTCGTCGTTCAACATGATTCGTTTCGGGAAAGAGGATTTCCCAGGCGGATTGCGATATCGACTGAAAATGAACTATCGGTCGGTACCAGAAATAGTGTCGACGTTTTCGAGTTTTGCGCTGAACATGGCCGTGGGGGATGCCGACAGCGGCTTACTCGCCCATCGGAAAGCCGGCGCCCATCAACCCGAGCTTCGCTGCGTGGATCAAGGACCTCAACAAACACCGGCTATAGCTGATGCGATAAAGGAGATGCGGGAATCCGGTTTCAAATATAGTGATCAGGCAATTCTATGCACGGGTAACGACAAACTCTCCGAGATCGGGCAACAACTCGAGCGCCTAGGCATCCCTGTGCTTTACCTGGGAAGTGTGTTCGAGCGTCCAGAGGTCAAGGATTGGCTGACGCTACTTTCCCTTCTAGTGGATCGTCGAGCAATGGGCTTGGTGCGAATGGCTTGCCTGCCTGAGTTTTCGATGTCGCTGGGAGATGTCGGCAGTATCCTGACACATCTGCGAGAAGATGAAACCGCGAGTGATTGGAGAACCAAAGTCGATGACTTCGATATCTCAGACAATGGGCGCGAAGCCTTGGCTCGGCTTGTCAAAACGCTGGCCGGTATCAGCGGGGACGCCTCACCCTGGAGCGTGCTGGCGGTTGTACTTTTAGACCGGACGCGAATCGCAGCCCGGATGGCAACATCAACAAAATGCAGCGACCGTTCCCAGTGCATAGCAACTTGGCAGTTGCTCAATTTCTTGCGAGCCCAACAACCCACAGGAAAGGGATTATCTATCACACGCACGTTAGACCGCATCCGCCGTCTAGTGCGGCTGGGGGACGATCGCGATCTCAGGCAGCTTCCAGTGGCTGCACAAAGCATTGATGCAGTGCGCCTCATGACCATTCATGGAGCAAAAGGTCTCGAATTTCCCGTAGTTCACGTACCGGGCATGAACGCAGATACTTTGCCCGGTTATCCGCAGAAGCAGGTCTGTCCTCCGCCCTATGGCATGGTCGCCGGTGCGCAGGTCAACGCCAAGGAGCAGTACCATCTGGAGCACAAGGCGGAGAGAGAATGCTTATTCTACGTCGCCTTGTCGAGAGCTGAAGACCGGCTATTTCTCTATGCTGCGACACGGAACTCTGCTGGTAGCGTCCGTGGGTTGTCAGACTTTCTGAACCGCGCTGGACTAGGTCTGGCCCGAAGCAACGTGGTACCTCTGCATCCTGTGATTGAGCCGCCCGACTCGGTACCGGTGGACTGGGTTGTTAGCGGAGACCTTAATCTAAGCGGCGCTCAGATTTCCCTGTATGAGTCCTGCCCTCGTCGATTCTTCTACACCCACATTCTCCAAATAGGAGGACGGCGAACACCAACTCCATTCTTACAGATGCACGACGCGGTCCGTACAGTGTTCCTAGAGTTGGTCGACGCCGCACCTGTCACAGTAACGAACATAGACGACCGGGTCGCGCAAGCGCTCATGGACGTAGGCCTGGCTGAGCACGGCTACGCCCCCGAGTTCAAGTCATTAGCTATTGGCATGGTCAGCTATTTCACTTCGATTCGGGAAGGGCACGCCCCTGAGGCATGCGCTGCACTCACAATGAAGCTCGGGGAAACCCCCATCACGGTACAACCTGACGATGTCTTGGTCCGTCCTGACGGTCGCCGCACGTTTCGCCGGGTGAGAACAGGGCACAAAAGAGATAATGAGGAATCTGACCTAGGCGCGGCGGCCTTTGTACTGGCAGCACGCCAAGCCTTTCCAGATGCAATTGTGGAGTTAGTGCACCTTTCTGACCAGACCGTACTTCCGATCGAACTGAGCGCCAAGCAGCTGGAAAATCGGCAGAAAAAGCTTCGCATTGCCTTGGACTCTATAGGTCGAGGTGCCTTTCCAGCAGAGTCATCATCTCGAGTGTGCCCCTCCTGTCCGGCGTTTTTCGTCTGCGGATTGACACCCGCAGGCGTGCTTCAAAAAAAACTCTAAAAAATTTACCGGTCTGATTGACCTGCATCGATTGAGTAGTAGAGCCGGACACCGTCCGGCCAAACTCAAAAGGTAATGCAGAAAATGAATACCGAAAATACTTACGATATCGACGATGTCGGAGAGGCGATTCGCGAGGGCCGCGACCTGCGTTCGGCTCACGCCTACCGCATCCTGTTCGCGCAGGAAAACCTGACTTTCCGTGCAATTGAGGTCAACGATCCCGTGCCACTGGGCCGCCAAATCCTAGTTGCTGCTGGTTTGCGTGCACATGAAGACTACAGCCTGTTTGCAATTCTGGAGACGGGGGATTTCGAAGACTTGCGCCTTGACGAACCCTTCGATCTACGAGGTCACGGCGCTGAGCGCTTTGTGGCCTTCCAGACCGATCGCGATTTCAAACTGACTGTCAACGACAGCCAAATATCATGGGGCAAGCCCGCGATTTCAGGCTCTGCACTGTACGAACTGGCAAAACCCGGTGACGGCGAGGCCGTTTTCATGGTCATCCGCGGTGGGGACGATCACCAGATTGAACCGAGCGAGGCGGTGGATCTTACCGCTCCGGGGGTCGAGCACTTTGTGACTGCGCCCAAGCGCAAGCCGAAGATCGACATCGTAGTCAATGGCCGCGAAGTCCAGGTCAGTGATAGTCACCAAACTTTCGAGCAGCTAGTTGCTATCGCCTACCCGGGTGAAGCTCCGACATCTGAGATCGTGTACTCGATTACGTATCGCGGCGTGGCCTCTAAACCCCACAGCGGTGAATTGGCCGCAAGCGGCTTTGTTGAAGTAAAGAACGGGAGCGTGATCAATGTCAGCCGCACCATTCAGTCTTAATAATGACCTCAAGCGCTTGCGCGAGGACGGGTACTACGTGCAGATCGTGGGCGGCTTCTTGGTCATGCGTGAAGTGCCGTACGTTAACGCGCAGCTGGAAGTGAAGATCGGCACGCTCATCTCGAGCCTTTGCATGTCCGGAAACGTCACCCAAAAGCCCGAACCGCACACGATTCACTTCGATGGAGACTTCCCGTGCACTTCCCAAGGTGCGCCCATTCAGGCAATCGCCCACCAGAGCGTAGCGGCGGATCTGGGACATGGGCTGAGTGCTCAGCACATTTTCTCCAGCAAACCCGGGCCAGAGGGTTACAGCGATTACCACCAGAAGATGACGACGTACGCGACAATCATTTCTGGCCACGCCGCAATCCTCAAACCTAGCGCTACTCCGCGGGTGTTTAGACATCCAGACGAGGAGGAGGACTGCGTATTTAACTATCTGGAAACTGCATCGGACCGAGTGGGTATTGGGGCGTTGACCGCGCGGCTTGAAGGGCAGCGCATCGTAATCCTCGGTGTTGGTGGCACAGGGTCCTATGTGCTGGACCAAGTGGCGAAAACACCGGTGAGCGAGATACGCCTCATCGACGGTGACGATTTCCTACAACATAACGCTTTCCGCGCCCCAGGCGCACCGTCAATCGACACTCTCCGCGAGGTGCCGAAGAAAGTGGATTACCTAGCTGGCATCTACGGGAAGATGCACCGTCATATCGTGCCGCATGCAGTGCAGATGGGCACAGATCATCTCAACCTTCTAGACGGAATCACCTTCGCCTTCCTCTGCATGGACGCAGGCGAGCCGAAGCGCTTGGCGGTGCAGAAGCTGGAGGATATGGGAGTGCCATTCGTGGACGTGGGAATGGGCCTCGAACTGGTCAACGGCTCGCTTGGCGGCATCCTTCGTGTGACGGCTAGCACCCCGAACAAGCGTGATCATATTCGCAAGCGTGTGTCTTTCGAGGGGGGTGGCGTAGAAAACGTTTACGCGTCAAATATCCAAGTCGCCGAATTAAATATGATGAACGCGGCACTTGCCGTAATCAAATGGAAGAAACTCCTCGGCTTTTATCGTGACCTAGAAAATGAGCACCACTGTTCCTATACGACCGACGGAAATATGCTGCTGAATGGGGACACGCAATGATGCGTCATAACCAACTTAACCCCTGCTTCGTAAAGGGGATCCCGAGTAAACTTGAACCTGGCATTTTGTACGTTTCAATGGAGTACGGCACCGTGGTCCACAGTTGCTGTTGCGGCTGTGGCCTTGAAGTAGTGACACCTCTGACTCCAACGGACTGGAAGCTAACCTTTGACGGCGAGGCAATTTCGCTTTGGCCATCGGTCGGCAACTGGAATTTACCCTGTCGGTCGCACTATGTGATTCAAGGTAATCGGGTGATAGAGGCTGGGCCTTGGGACAAAACTCAGATCGATGCGGAGAAGCGTCGCGACAAAGCGGCTAAGACGCACTACTACTCACAAACTGAATCTCCTAGAGCTCCAAAAGAGTTGAAACCGAAGCCTACCAAGGAGCCTCTTGGGACGACGGCCGAGCCAGCGACCATTTGGGCCAAGCTACGGCGGTGGCTGGGTTAGGGATATGGCTTCAAAAGTCTTTCATGTTGCCACAGCTGCATACTTGGTACGGATCAATTACTGCGTTCTTATGCGGTAATAACCACCACTGTCGACCACATTAACCGGTAACCACAAAAACCAGACGTTCGAAATCACTTAAAAATTTGGGGCGGATAATAACGCCCCCCTATTTAAAGATCGAAAAATAACACTTTGAGACAAACCAAACAAAAAACAGGAACCAAAAATGAAAATTAATAGCGGTGTCACATCAATTTTTTTACTACTACTTTCGTTATCTGCTGGAGCCAATGAGCCCAATAATCCCCCCATAGACAAAGCAATGAAAATAATCACAAACACATCAACAGAAATATGTGGCCAACCGCAGCTAAGCGGTGCCAGCACCACAATTTCTGCTGATGGCAGCATGAGCGCCAAACTTTCCGGACTAGTTAAAAAATTAGCAAATGCTGGATTTTCGCTCTCCACCGAGTACTCGACAGAAACTCATCAGGGCGTCCTAAAGGATCAGATAATAGAGGCCATAAAAAGCACTCAATCCTGTAAAATTGAAGTACTTAAAATCATCACAGAGCGTTTACTAGTGCCATACGACAACAAAAACGCCGAACCAACACAGATCATTTCAAACTCCAGCAACTCTAACAACCTTAGCAATATCGCCAACAGCCCCATAACCATCAAAGGCCACCAACATGAATAAACTTTTCCCACTGGTTTTATTGCTCGCTTCAGCCACGGCGCTTAGCGCACCAAAACAAGAAATTAAAAATTCCAACTGTGCGAATAATTTTCAGGGCGTAGACCGTTCCCCTATCAATATTTACTGTCAGTTCACTCCATCGACTAGCGTACAGGACTCATATTTAATCGCGACACACCCAACAACTCTAAAACTTGAAGCAGTGAACTTCTTTACCTATATCTATGATGGGAATCGAGAATTTCTTGCTGCAACACTAAAAAACGAATCCGAGTTGCCGGCGCTTTATACCAAGATCAGCTTAGCGTTGGAGATTCCTGGCAAAGCCATCTCAAAGTCAAAAATAATAAAAACTGAAAAAAGTGGTTTTTACACTGCTGCCGGCGACAATGGCATCAAGATAACCCCAAATCAGTCCATAGCACTTCCCTTGGTTTCTATCCGAGACATAAACAAGCTTATTATTCCTGAGCAAAGTCACCCAGGGTACTGTCTTTACGATGTAAGTGTTAAACCACCTGAGGAACTCTGGTCCGAATATGTGAAATCACACGCAACCAACCAAAATAATATTATTGTACGCGACACGCGCACCTTTATGCTTAGGGTAAAAGTAGAATACAAAACCATCTTCAAAGAAACAAACACAAATTACGTTTCGTTTTTTCTGAGCTATGCGAATGAAAACAAACCGGGTATGGCTTGGTACGCAAGCAAAAACCAGATTGACAATTTAACATGTCTAAACACTGGCCGACATCCTTGAAACACCTATATTTCTGCATAGTCGCTGAGCGATTATGCAGATAGCGAAACAAGCGCACTATAAATATTTTTTATACTCACAAATCTGAAATCTCTCTCGAGACTCCGACTTTTCTCTAACATCTACTCTGCCGCACCATTAACTAAAATAAGCACCAAACATAACTTTTAATACACAACCAAAACTGTACGCGCCCCCCTTGCGAGCAATCACTTTGTCGCACTGATCGTATATACCAACTTTCATCCCTAGATGGGTAACGAACGCCTCAAACCTAGCCTAAGTTATTAGGCTACCTTAAGGGTGCTCAATGGGATACAAGTAAATATTTTTCCGAATTATTCGCTAATTTTTCAATTACCTGTGATCTCATCCGCCTCTTGGTGCCACCATGTAAAACCAAGCCCCTGCAAAAATGCAGAGGCTTCGTTGTTTCTGGGATATTCATCCTCAAACAGCCCTTCCGCTTCACCTCCCTACCTGTTGAATCACACCTTTTCGCGCCAAAACTCCAGATTCCATCCTTTATGCTGAATTATGTATTGCCAATAATTATGGCCTACCCATAAAAAAAATAATGACATCCCGCCATGTGGCAACCCTTCAAGACAAACTGAAAAATCAACCAATCTATTTTCCCGATTGCTCCTCGCCGCTCACCACGCTAACCTCCCCCCATCGCTGCCAATTCAGCGATCGGGCCTGAGAACCCGGCAAGATGCAGGCGCACCAAGCGCCCCCAACACCCGATTTTGAAGGCGTTTTTTTTCGCCTTAAAATTCGTGCAATGGCGGCTGTGCGTGGGAGACCTTCGGGTCTGCCGGGTTCCTGTATCTCCGGTTTCTCAGCCTGCGCACAGCTGCCACCCATTCGCCTGAGAACGAACGTGGTAGCTCTCAATCGATACGGGAGTTCCACCAATGACCGCTACACATCCATCTGCGTTAACCACCCTCGGCGTCACCCCTTTCTCCTTTCACTCCGACCAACCTCTGTTCCGCGTCAACAGCGGTGTTTCCCTGCATGAAGCCTTGCACCATGTTTCCGATTTGCTCCACGTTGCCAAGCTGCTCGCCGAAGATGCGGCGATGACGAAGGAGACGGACCGTTATGCCTGGGCGTCGCATTATTTGCAGGAGATGAGCAAGGCGGTGATTGATGATGTGGTGAAGGTGTTGGAGGCGCCTGGGAATACCGGGCTGTAAGTAGGGCTGCGCAGCGGCCCCATAGCCAGGCGCTGGGTTTTAACAGGAAAATCTCAGTGTCTTTATTGGGGCTGCTGCGCAGCCCGGCGCGGGCGGTGCGACGATTCGACAAGCCCGCTCACTACAGGGCTGTGGGCCACACATTGAGCGTTGTGTAGATACCCAATCCCACAGAAGCGCGCCTCGGCTTGGGGCGCTTTTTTCGGTATAAACCTGAACACCCTCTGCGTCGTGAACGGACTCCCATGAACGCTCTGAAACTGGTCTGCCTCCTGGTCGTTTTCCCGCTGTTGCTGGCCGCCCTCGGTGACTGGGAGCGTCAGCGTGCTGACGAAACCACCACTGCAATGATCGATTACCACATCACCGTGGACATCGCTAAACAGCAACTCCAGGCGCTGGCGGCCAAGGATCCGGCAACCATGCTCGATCTGACCCATGAAAAAATCAGCGTACAGTTGGCCCTCTCTCGCCTGGAAAAAATCGAATCCGAACTGCCCACGGCCCATAAGATCAACCGCGTGCTACGCGCCGTCGCACCGTGGGTCATCGGCCTGGGCCTGCTGGCGGCGTTGATCGGTGTGGCAGCGCTGGCAAGCACGCACTGGGCCGGACGCCGGGCGCAGCAGTCGCGGGAAAGGTTGCTGCATGCGTTCTCCCTGGGCAGCCGTTTGTTGCCTTACGTGCTAGTGAGCCATGTGGTGGCAATGGCGGCAGCGGTTGCTTTGGCGTTGAGCTACGAAGGTCTGGCGATGTGGCATATCGGCCGGCTGGGCAGTGGCGAGGTCAAGCTGATGGCGGTGCTGGGGGTGGTTGCGGCGTTTTGCTTGTACTCGATCTGGCAGTTGCTTAAACAGTTGCGTCACATGTTGGGGATGTTCATGCCTGAACCGTTGGAGATGTTCGGGCAGGTGGTCACGCCCGAACAGGCGCCGGGGTTGTGGCGCCATGTGAATGAACTGGCGGGCAAACTCGGCGCGCTGCCGCCGGATCATATTGTGGTGAGCCTGGCCCAGAGCTTTTACGTGACGTCCAGCGCGGCCACTGTGCAACCGGCGAACACGGCGCTGCGCGGGCGCACCTTGCATCTGCCGCTGCTGTACCTGGGCCTGTTGAGCCACGAGGAAGTCGGCGCGGTGATCGGCCATGAGCTGGCGCACTTTGCGGGGCAGGACACGGATTACAGCCTGCGCTTTTTACCAATCTACGACGGGGTCAATCGCAGCCTGGAAGCGCTGTTGGACACGATGCTGGCCAGCGATTTTATCCAGGGACGGCTGATGCGGCCGTCGTTCATGTTCGGTGTGTTTTTCATGCAGCGCTTTGATGACGCGGTGAACCACTGGAGCCGTGAGCGCGAATTGCTGGCGGATGCGGCCGGTGCGCGGCTGGTCGGCAATGCCGCGGCGGCGTCGGCGCTGTTGCGGGTGTCAGTGTTGCAGCCGCACGTTGAGGAGTCATTGTTGGCGGTGTGTGAAGCCGGGTCGGCAAAAGATCTGCCCGACGCCGTGCTCGCGGCCTTGCGTGAGTGCCCATTGCAACTGCCGCCCGAAGCCCTGGCGATCCATCAACCCCATCCAACCGACTCCCATCCGTCCAACGGCGAACGCCTGCAAGCGCTGAACGTGCCGCTGGACGATGCCCTGCGCAGCGCAACCCGCACGGTGGACAGCGACGCGGCGAATGCGCAGATCGATGCCTGCTTCAGCGCGCCACGGGCACTGCGCGAGCAGTTGTCTGGCGATGTGATGGAAGTGGCAGTGTCGGAGAACGCCGAGCATACCCACCTGCTGGAAACCCTGGCCGCGTCGGCCGAGGGCGAGCGTGCATTGCATGAGGGCAGCGCATGGCGAGGCGCGTTGATGGCGCTGGCGGGGCTGCCCTTTGTGCTGGGTGGGGTGTTTATCCTGAGCCGGGTCTGGCTCGCACCGGAGCGTTTGAAAGGCACGCCGTTGTCGGCGGTCGGCGCAGGTGCGTGCCTGGGTGTTGTCGGGCTGGGCCTCCTGTGGCTGGGCATCCGTCGATTCAAGCGTGCGCCGCAGACCGCATTGCGCCTGACGCCTGAGCATTTTGTGTTCAATAACCTGGCGCAGCCGCTGCCCATCGAACATATCGAAGAGATCTCGCTGCAATTCGTCCAGGGTATTTGGATAACGCTGCAATTGACGCCTGAGGCGCCCTTACCTGCGACGCGCAAAGCAGCGTTCGGCGTACCCGGTGTGCGCATCAATAAGAAGAAACGCCAAGTGTTGCTGCTGATGGCACAGCTTTGTATCGACAATAAAAAGATCGAGCCCTACGAGGGGCTGTCCTTGATGCTCGATTACAAAAATGCAGCGCTGGCCCGCAGTATTTTACAGAGCCGTGAGGACTGATCCGCGCCCATAAAAAAACCCCGAACCAGTCGGGGTTTTTTATCGCCTTGAATCAGGCGCGACGTGCGATCACTTAGAAAACGTTGATCGGGTAGTCGGCGAACAGACGCAGTTCGTTACCACCAACGTTGTAGTTGCTGGCGTTGTTGGAAACGCGCAACCACGAGGCGCGAGCACGCAGGCTCAAGTCTTTAGCCGGGCCGCTTTGAACGACGTATTTGAACTGGTTGAAGATTTCACGCTCGGTGCCATTGCCGCGGCCGCTGCCGTCGTCAATGTTGGTACCGCGCACGTAGGCCACGTTGTAGCTCAAGCCAGGCACACCGAAGGTGGTGAAGTCGATACCGTACGCGGCTTGCCACGAACGCTCGTCCTTGCCGTTGAAGTCGGACCAGTAGGAGTTGGCCAGCAGGATGGTGTTGCCACCGTCGCCGATGCCGGTGTCGCGGGTGTTGTCGCGATAGCCGCCGTACAGGTAGCCGGTGTCGCCGGTGCTGCGCTGGTGGGCCAGGGTGAAGGTGTGCGGGCCGACAGCCCAGGTGGCGCCGAGGCTCCAGATTTTGTTGTCGCGGGCGTCTTCATCACCGCGCTGCGAGGCAAAGCTCTTGTCCAGCTTGGTTTTGTAGCCATTGAAGTCAAACGTCAGCGACTGCTTTTCTGGCAGGGCCAGTACGTAGTTCACGTTGACGTATTGCTTCTTCAGCACGTCTTCCATGTCGGACGCGTACAGCGCAGCGGACAGGCTTTCGGTGAACTTGTAGCTGCCGCCCAGGTAGCTGATGTTTTTCAGGTTGCCGCTGTCGGTGCCTTCAGCACTTTTGCGAGCTTCCTTGGTGAAGCGACCTGCATCCAGTTGCAGACCTTCGATCTCTTTGGAAACGATCGAGGTGCCGGTGTAGGTTTCCGACAACAGACGCGAGTTGTCGTACTGCAGCACAGGCACGGCCGGCATTTGATCGCCGTACTTGAGCACGGTGTTCGACACGCGGAACTTCACCGCCGCGCCGCCTTTGGACAGGTCGTCGGCTGCTGCGCCGCTGGCGCCTTTCTTGAAGAAGTCGATACCGCCCGCGCCGCTGCGGCCTTTGCCGCCGTCCAGACGAATCGCGTATTGACCGATCACATCCACACCTACACCGACAGTGCCTTGGGTGAAGCCGGACTCGAACTTGCCGATGAAGCCCTGGCCCCATTCGGCTTTGTCTTGCTTGCCGTTTTTGTAGTCACGGCTGATGTAAGCGTTACGTGCAGCGATGTTCAGGTGGCTGTCTTCAACGAAACCCTTGGATTGCTCCTGGTCGTTTGCCATTGCTGCCGATGCGCTCAAAATCCCCAGAGCGATCAGACTCATCCGTTGCTTCAACATTTTCTTGTATTCCTTATTTCTGGTTGAGTACGCGCAGTGACACCAGGCTCCATGTCGTATTTTCTGGTGTCGACTTTCTCCGAAAAAAAGAAAGCCCGCGGACGACTTAACATGGCGCGGGCCTTTTCTTATTGGATGAGTCATGGCGGTTAGCCACAGGCGTTGGACGCAATCCTAGTCGCGCGTTGAACTATGTGTCAATTTCGTGAATCGTCTGTATTTAGGCGAAATAATTCTAAGCAACGGCCTACGACCTTTCTGAAAACGACAAGAAATCTGTCGTGCATCGTCAAAAAACACATCTCGCAACATATTTCAAAGCCGATACGTTTGGTAATAGATAACGCGCGCAAATGCAAAGCATTACCATTAGCGCGCTTTTCCTCCCAAACACTTTGGATACATTTCCCCATGCCTGCCCCTCGCCTGACGCCCATCACTCTTGGGCTCTCTGTTCTGTTGTCTGCCGGTTTTGCCTGTGCGGCCACCACCTTGCCCGAAACCTCGATCAGCGCGGAAGCTGACGAGGACGACCCGCGTGTCAAGGAAACCAGCACTGCGACACGCACCGCCACTGCGGTGCGTTATGTGCCCCAGGCCATTGATTCGGTGAAGACCGAAAGCCTGCGTTCCTACGGCACCAACGACCTGGGCCAGGCGTTGAGCGGCATCCCCAACGTGAGCAGCGGCGCCGATACGCGCTTCGACAGTGTGCGCATCCGTGGTTTTGACGCGAGCAATGACTTCTACCTGGACGGCATTCGCGACGACAGCCAATACGTGCGCGATCTGCATAACATCGAGCGTATCGAAGTGCTCAAAGGGCCGGCGGCAGTGCTTTACGGGCGAGGCGGTCAGGGAGGGATCGTCAACCGCGTGAGCAAGCTGCCAACGGCCGGGCATAAGTCGAGCATCGAGGCACAGGGCGGCAGCAATGATATGCGCAGTCTGTATGCGGACCTGAGCACTGACCCCACCGACAACATCAGCCTGCGCCTGAACATGGGCAACCAGGACAACAACAGCTTTCGCGATGACATCAGCGGTAGTCGCCAACTGTTTGCGCCGTCCATGAGCTGGCAGCTCACGCCTGACCTGAACTGGCTGGTGCAATACGAATACAGCCGCTACAACCGCACGCCGGATCGCGGCGTGCCCGGCGTCAACGGGCGCCCGGCGGATGTGAGCCGCAGCACCACCTACGGCGACGGCCGCGACTACATCGACGACAAAACCCAGTCCCTGCGCTCCAAGCTGACCTATGAGCTCAACGACAACTGGCAACTGCGCCAGACCCTCGGCGTGTTCAAGCTCGACAGCGATTTCGACAACACCTACCAAACCGCCTACAACCGTTTGAACAACAGCGTGACGCGCCAACGCTGGCAACAGGACCTGACCACCCTTAACATTTTCAACAACGTCGAGCTCGAAGGCAGCTTCAGCACCTACGGCCTGGAACACCGCCTGCTCACCGGCCTTGAGCTGGGCAGTCAACGTCGCGATCCGAAGCTGTACAGTGCTGGCCCGACCGTACCGTCGCTTGACCTCAACCAGCCGAATCGTCATCTGAGCCACACCGGGCGCATGAACGTGTCGAGCAACAACCACACCGAAGTCGAAAGCCGCGCCATTTACGTCCAGGACCAATTGCGCCTGAATGATCAGTGGCAAGTGCTGGCCGGCGTGCGTTACGACATGTTTGAAGTGAGCACCAAAAACAAGCTGACCCATATTCAGCAGGAGGTCGACAGCCGCAAGGCCAGCCCACGTTTCGGCCTGGTGTGGACGCCTCTGGAACACCACTCGTTTTATGCGTCATGGAGCAAGACCTTCTCTCCGGCTGGTGGCGGTTTGATCGGCATCACCCCGAACGCCGCCGGCAGCGTCAACGACCTGAGCCCCGAGATGACCAAGCAGAAAGAAATCGGCGTGAAAAGCGACTGGCTCGACGACCGCTTGAGCACCACTCTGGCGGTGTACGAACTGGAACTCTACAACCGCCGCACCAGCGACCCGCTGGACCGTACCATCACCCTGCTCAGTGGCCTGCAACGCTCGCGTGGCGTGGAGCTGACCGCCACCGGCAAGATCGTCGGCAACTGGTCTGTACGCGGCGGTATCGGCGTGCAGGATGCCAAGGTCGAGAAGGACAACAACGGCTTTGAGGGCAAACGCGTCAGCGATGTGGCCAAGCGCAATGCGAGCCTGTTTATCACCTGGAAACCGGAAATGGGCTGGTACGCGGAAACCGGCCTGACGCTGGTGGGCGACCGTTACGCTGACAACCTCAACACCGTGGTCCTACCCGGTTACGGTACTTGGGATGGACTGGTCGGGTTCCGCCATAAGGAATGGGATGTACGGGCGGCGCTGAACAACATCGCCGATAAGACTTACTACGAATCGGCGACTAGCGTGGCGCAGATTCAGCCGGGCGAGCCACGTAACCTGGTGGTAACGGGCACTTACAGTTTCTAAAGCCCGCTCCCACATTTGGCTTTGAGTGTCCTTCAGTTACACATCAACTCACACAACGCGTGCACTTCATCCTCACTGAACAGCCCCACCGGGTAGCGTTCACTCATCACGCTGCGCAGATCCGGCTGCTGCCGGGCCTGCCGCGTGCCGTGTTCCTTCAACCATTGCCCCAGCGCATGGATCGTGTCGTTGTTAACCCGTGAAGGGTGGAAGGTGCGCGTGTACATCGGGTTGATATCGGCGTTCATTTCAGCGCTCTCTCCTACTGCTTGAGCGGCTAACTTACTCAAGGTTTATGACAGAACCGTGCAGTCATCACCTTGGGCCACTGTGGCAACACCGATACAAGAGCTATGCCAATGTGGCGTATCTACAGGCAGATAGACACAAAAAAGCCCCCGGCCTTACGGGGCCGGGGGCTTGCTGTGGGCGCTGATACCGAGTAGCGCCTCACTTCTGGAAAGGCGCTGTTACAACTGCACTCAGTTTTTGTGCGGGGCCGGTTGCTGTTGGGTCAGGCAGTGGATATTGCCGCCGCCCAGTAACAGTTCACGGCCGGGCACCATCACCACTTCGTGTTGCGGAAACAGGTTCTGCAGGATGACCTTGGCTTCGCTGTCCAGCGGGTCGTCGAAACTTGGCGCGATGATGCCGCCGTTGACGATCAGGAAGTTGACGTAGGAACCGGCCAACCGCACGGTCGGGTTGCGTTCCTGGGTGCCGTCCACCGGATCGACACCTGCGCATTCTTCCTGCGTGGCGTACAGCGGCCCCGGGATCGGCATTTTATGCACTGTAAACGGGCGGCCCTGGGCGTCGGTGTTGCTTTGCAGCACGTCCATGGCCGCGTGGCAGCGTGCGTGGTTCGGGTCTTGCACATCGTCGGTCCAGGCCAGCAACACTTCGCCAGGGCGCACGTAGCAGCAGAAGTTATCCACATGGCCGTCGGTTTCGTCGTTGAACAGGCCATCCGGCAGCCAGATGATCTTATCCACAGCCAGGTTGGCACTCAGCACCGCTTCAATCTGGGCGCGGTCGAGGTGCGGGTTGCGATTGCGGTTGAGCAGGCATTCTTCGGTGGTGATCAGCGTGCCTTCGCCGTCGACATGAATCGAACCGCCTTCCAGAACAAAACCTTCGGTGCGGTAACGCGGCGCACGTTCGATTTCGAGGATCTTGCCGCCCACCTGTGAGTCGCGATTCCACGGCGAGTACAGCCCGCCATCAAAACCGCCCCAGGCGTTGAAATCCCAGTTCACGCCGCGCACTTCGCCGCTGTTGTTGATCACGAACGTCGGGCCGGTGTCGCGTACCCAAGCGTCGTCGCTGGACATTTCCACCACACGAATATTCGGCACGTCCAAACGGGCGCGGGCGTTTTCGTACTGGCCGGCAGAAACCGCCACGGTCACCGGTTCAAACCGTGCAATGGCCTTGGCCACCGCCACGTGCGCCGCCTGCGCCGGTTTACCACCCAGACGCCAGTTGTCCGGGCGCTCGGGCCAGACCATCCACGTTTGCGTCTGTGGCGCCCATTCGGCGGGCATGTGGAAGCCATCGGCGCGGGGTGTGCTGTGCAGGGTGGTCATGGCGATCAGGGCTCCGAATGGGGGTAGAGGCCGACTTTATAACGGATAAAAATCGGCTTTAAAAGCAATCAAACAGCATGATCTATAAATATGACAGGGAATAACCGATAACAATCGATTAATCACACGTGTTCATCGAGCACCTTCGACAGCATGTCGACAAAAAAGTCCACGCTCCGTTTAGACGTCACCATCGGCGGCTTGATTTTGAGGATGTTCAGGTAGTCACCGGTCGGTTGCATGAAAATCCCCAACTCGCGCAGACGGTCGCACAGCAGCGCAGTCTCTTCAGTCGCTGGCTCCAGGGTTTGCCGATCGCGCACCAACTCCAGGCCCAGATAAAAACCGGAACCGTGAACCGCGCCCACCAAGGGGTGGCGATCAATGAGTGCTTCCAAGCGCGCCTTGAAATGCCCGCCTACCTCTTGGGCGTTTTCCCACAACTTTTCTTCTTCCATCACGTCCAGCACCGCCATGCCGATGCGGCAACTCACCGGGCTGCCCCCTGACGACGAGAAGAAATACCCTTCAGCCTCCAGTGCCTCGGCGATATCGCGACGGGTGATCACTGCGCCGAGTGGCTGGCCGTTACCCATGCCCTTGGCCATGGTAATGATGTCGGGCACCACGCCCTGCTCTTCAAAGCCCCAGAAGAAATGCCCCATGCGGCCGTAACCCACCTGCACTTCATCGGCGATGCACACGCCGCCCTGGGCGCGAACCAACCCGTACACCTGCTGCAAATAACCCGGCGGCAGGGAGATGCCACCGGCATTGCCGTACACCGGCTCACAGATAAACCCGGCCAACTGACGTTTGCTTGCGGCGATTTTCGCCAGGTTGTGTTCCACGCTTCGTACGTAGTCTGGGGCACTGTCCTGCCCACGGAATTCACCGCGATAGGTATTCGGCGCGGTCACCGGGTGCACCCAGTCCGGGCGGCTGCTCAGCGCCTGGGGGTTGTCGGCGATCGAGGTGGACACCGCATCCGCCGCCACCGACCAGCCGTGATAAGCCTCCAGCACACTGAGCATGTCGCGCCCGCCGCTGTAAGCCCAGGCCAGGCGGATGGCCAGGTCGTTGGCCTCGGTGCCGCTGTTGACCAGGAACACCCGGTCCATGCCCGCCGGCGCCAACGCCAGCAAGCGCTCGGAAAACTCGGCAATTGCGGCATAGTGAAACCGCGAGTTGGTATTGAGCAGCGACCATTGCCGCGCCGCCACCGCCGCCATGCGTGGGTGGCCATGGCCCAGCACCGCGACGTTATTGAGCATGTCCAGGTAGGACCGGCCCTGCATGTCGATCAGGTGGTTGCGCCAGCCGCGTTCGATGCGTGGCGGATCGACGTAATAGTGTTTTTGCGACCGGGCAAAACTGGCGTCACGGCGGGCCAGCAGCGCGTGAGGGTCCAGCTCCGGTTCGGCATCGCACGCCAGCCCCAGCAAGGCGGCGGGCGATGGGCACAAGGCTTGCCAGGCCAAGGCGCGAGACGGCGTGCAAAACAGCGGCGGTTCGAGTTCGGCACGGCACAGTTGCACGGTCAGCGGCGCATGAACCTCGCCCAGGACCTGCCCCTTTACCAGCAACGAGCCCGGCTTCAATGAAGTGTTCACTCCCCAAAGCCGTACGCTCAGCTCGACGCCTCGCACACTCACAAGGCCATCGCCGCCCTGATGCAGCGTCCCGGCAAAAGGCACTTCCAGCAACGTGCCATGGGGCAAATGCAGCTCTACATGGAGCGCGAAAGTGTCTGGCTCGGCGGCGCTGTCCGGGCAGGTACGCGACAGCCGATATTGCCCATACCGACTGGCCGCCAACCCATGCACGGTTGCGGCTTCATCCAATAACCGACGGTCAACCCCTGGCGTTTCCCAATTGCCCGCCTCGAAATGCGGACTGAGCACGCCCAGGTCGATCAGCGCAAACTCCCGCCCCACCAGACCGGGGAGCAACGGGGCGAAGTCCTCGCTGGCAATCGGCGCCAGCGTCTCGCCAACACTGCTGAGAATCGCAGCCGCCATCAGTTCAAATGGCACCGACGTCGCTACATGGAAAATTTCCCACTCGTGTTCGGCGTTTTTCAACAGGTAGGCGTTATCCGGATCCAGGCGCTGCTGCTGTTCGCTGCTCAGCACCAGCACTGCCGCACGGGCGACGATCAGCGGCCACAGCGCCTGCAATTCCTCACGTTGCAGCGGCGTAACCGCATGACACGCCTGGACCGCCGGCAGGATCGCAAACGGGTCGCCCTCGGCATGGTGCAACAGGGCGGCGCAGGTCACCGACAGGTCGGCAATGCGCCAGGTGTGCACCAGGTCGCCGAAATCGATAACGCCCTGAAGTTGCCAATGCCGCTGGGCATCGCGTTGCCACACCACATTGTCGTCAGTGATGTCCATGTGCACGGCCTGCCACGGCAGGCGCTCGGCCAAGGGGCGGATGCGCGCTTCAACCTGTTCGGCGATCTGTTCCAGCGCGGCCCGGTGGGGTAGGTTTTCCAGGGTGGCCGACAGGTGGGTGATCAGTTCACTGGCATGGCGCGGGTCCCATTGCAGTGTGCGTTCCAGGCCAGGGTGGGTGAAGCCAGCCAACGCGAGGCTCATGCGACCGCACAGGTCACCGAAGCCTGCAATCACATCGCGCCCCAGATGCGGCAGATGGGTCAACGGCTGACCGTCGATGTAGTCCAGCAACCGCAGGTGCAGGGTCTGGCCGTCGAGCGTCACGGTCAGCAGCTCCTCACCGCTCAGTGCCTTGATGACCTTGGGCACGCGCACGCCCTGCAATGTGTTGAGGGCCGCGTGCTGAGCATGCAACTCCACCGCCGCGTAGTCGCCCCGGCAGATTTTGAGAACAAACCGGCCACGGGAGCTGTCGACTTTGTAATTGAGGTCTTGCTGGCTGCCCAGTGACTGCAACGTGCCACTAAGGCCGTAATGCTGCGCAAGGAGTTGAGCCGCCTGATCGGGGCCTACTTGCGGGCAGGGTAGACTGGCACGGTGGATCAACGTGGCGAGCAGCATGGGGGTGGCCTCAATTTTTTAGACGTGTATATCGCCATTGTTCGGGGGGCTTGCGCAACCCCCACACACAGACCGCCCTGACCAGCGCCATAACACCCGCTATGCTCCACTCACTGAACGTCCGTCTAAGGAAAAAGGGCCCCCGTCATGCGCATTCTCATTACCGGTGGCGCCGGTTTTATCGGTTCTGCTTTGATACGTCACCTGATTCAGCACACCGAGCATGAAGTGCTCAACCTCGACAAACTCACCTACGCCGGCAATCTGGAATCGCTGACCAGCATCGCGTCCGATAGCCGCTATGAGTTTGTCCAGGCCGACATCATCGACCAGGCCACCGTCAGCGCCGTGCTCGCGCGCTTCGAGCCCCACGCGATCATGCACCTGGCCGCTGAATCCCACGTCGACCGTTCGATTGACGGTCCGTCGGATTTTATCCAGACCAATATCGTCGGCACCTACAGCCTGCTGGAAGCTGCACGAGGCTACTGGCAAACACTGTCCGGGCCGGACAAGAGCGCGTTTCGCTTCCACCATATCTCGACCGATGAGGTCTACGGCGACCTCCACGGCGTGGACGATCTGTTTACCGAAACCACGCCCTACGCGCCCAGCTCGCCCTACTCGGCCAGCAAAGCCGCGTCCGACCACCTGGTCCGCGCCTGGCAGCGCACCTACGGTCTGCCCGTGCTGCTGACCAACTGCTCGAACAACTACGGCCCCTTCCACTTTCCTGAAAAGCTTATCCCGCTGGTGATCCTCAACGCCCTCGCGGGCAAGCCGTTGCCGGTCTATGGTGATGGTTTGCAAGTGCGCGACTGGTTGTTTGTAGAGGACCATGCGCGTGCGCTGCTCACCGTCGTGACGCACGGCGCGGTCGGCGAGACGTACAACATCGGCGGCCACAACGAGCAAAAGAACATCGACGTCGTGCGCAGCATCTGCCACTTGCTGGAGGAATTGGCACCCCGACACCCGCAGGGTGTCGAGCACTACACCGACCTGATCACGTTCGTGAAAGACCGTCCAGGCCACGACCAACGCTACGCGATCGACGCCAGCAAAATCGAGCGCGAGCTGGGCTGGGTACCCGAAGAAACCTTTGAAACCGGGCTGCGCAAAACCGTGCAGTGGTACCTCGATAACCTGGAATGGTGCCGAAGGGTCCAGGATGGCAGTTATCAGGGTGAACGATTGGGCAACACCGACATGAGGGATCTGATCGCATGATGAAAGGAATCGTATTGGCCGGCGGCTCCGGCACGCGCCTGCACCCCATCACGCTGGGTGTCTCCAAACAACTGCTGCCGGTCTACGACAAGCCGATGATCTACTACCCGATCTCGGTACTGATGCTGGCCGGCATCAAGGAGATCCTGGTGATTTCCACCCCGGCGGACTTACCGCAATACCGCAACCTGCTGGGTGACGGCAGCCAGTTTGGCGTGACCTTCAGCTACGCCGAGCAACCGAAGCCGGACGGGCTGGCGCAAGCCTTCCTGATTGGCGAGCAGTTCATCGGCAACGACCCCGTATGCCTGATTCTGGGCGACAACATTTTCCACGGCCAGCGCTTCAGCGAGCAGTTGCATGCGGCGGTGAATCGCGGCAAAGGCGCCACGGTGTTTGGCTATTGGGTCAGAGATCCGGAGCGCTTCGGCGTGATCGACTTCGACAGCGAAGGTCGCGCCCTGTCCATCGAAGAAAAACCCGCCGTGCCGAAATCCAGCTATGCCGTCACCGGCCTGTATTTCTACGACAATGACGTGATCAACATCGCCAAGGCGGTCAAACCCTCCGCCCGAGGTGAACTGGAAATCACCGACGTCAACAACGCTTACCTCAAGCGCGGTGACTTGCAGGTGGAGCGCTTTGGTCGGGGTTTCGCCTGGCTGGATACCGGCACCCACGACAGTTTGCTCGACGCCTCGCAGTACGTGCAGACCATCGAGCGGCGCCAGGGCCTCAAAGTGGCGTGCCTTGAAGAAATCGCCTATGGCAACGGCTGGATCGACCGCGAACACCTGCTCGAACGCGCCAAATACTTCGGCAAGACCGGTTATGGCCAGTACCTGTATTCCCTGGCGGGAGACAACCAGTGAATGTCGTCGATACATCGCTTCCCGGCGTCTTGATCCTCGAACCAAAAGTGTTCGGTGACGAACGCGGTTTTTTCTACGAAAGCTTCAACGCCCGGGCCTTTGCCGAGGCCACCGGGCTCAAGCGCGAGTTTGTGCAAGACAACCACTCGCGCTCGCAAAAAAACGTGCTGCGGGGCCTGCATTACCAACTGGAGCACACCCAAGGCAAACTGGTGCGGGTCACGGCGGGCGAAGTGCTCGATGTCGCGGTGGACATTCGCCGCAGCTCGCCGAACTTCCGCCAGTGGGTGGGCGTACGCCTGTCGGCGCAAAACCACCGCCAGTTGTGGGTGCCGGAAGGGTTTGCCCATGGGTTTGTAGTGCTGAGCGACTACGCCGAGTTCCTGTACAAGACCACCGACTACTACCAACCGAGCGCCGAGCGCAGCATCCTGTGGAATGACCCGACGCTGGCTATCGACTGGGAGCTGACCGAGCCGCCCCAACTGTCCGCCAAGGACCAGGCGGGCAAACTGCTGATGGAGGCCGATCTGTTCCCATGAAGATTCTGATTACCGGCCAACGTGGCCAAGTCTCCCAGGCACTGCAACAGCGCCTTCAGGGGCTGGGCGAACTGATTGTGCTCGGCCGCGAGCAGCTCGACCTGGCCAAACCGCAGCAGATCCGCGAGCAAACCCGCGCCCATCGCCCCGACCTGATCATCAACGCCGCCGCCCACACGGCGGTCGATCAGGCCGAAAGCGAACCGGACGCCGCCTTCGCCATCAACGCCATCGCCCCCGGCATCCTCGCCGAGGAAGCCAAGGCCCTGGGCATTCCGCTGATTCACTACTCCACCGACTACGTGTTCGACGGCAGCAAGGCTGCGCCCTACACCGAGGTCGACACGCCGAACCCATTGGGCGTGTACGGCCAGAGCAAGCTGGAGGGCGAGCAGGCGATTGCAGCGGTGGGCGGCGAATACCTGATTCTGCGCACCAGCTGGGTCTACTCCAACACGGGCAAGAATTTCCTGCTGACCATGCAACGTCTGCTGCAAGAGAAACCGCAGATGCGCATCGTGGCTGACCAGATTGGCGCGCCAACATGGGCCGGTACCATTGCCGGCAGCACCCGCGCATTGATCGAGCGTTGGCAGGCCGGCGAGACCGGCGAATGGGGCGTCTATCACCTGACGGCCCAAGGTGAGACGTCGTGGTTCGGCTTCGCCCAGGCGATTGGCGAGCACCTGCGCGCCGAAGGGAAACAGTGTGCTGAACTTGAGGCGATCCCCTCCAGCGCCTACCCGACGCCCGCCAGGCGCCCACTGAACTCGCGCCTCGATTGCCGCCGCCTGCAGCAACAGTGGCACGTCAGCCAGCCACACTGGCAAGACGCATTGCGCGAGTGTCTTGCACAGCAGCACTAGGCATAATGCGCCTGTACCCACAGGCGCACGACTCCCATGACTCCATCCCTTCCGCGAAGACCCCGCTGGCGCAGCCTCGCCCTGCTGGCGTTGTGCCTGGCACCGCTGCTGTGGCCGTTGGAGCACTTGGCCGAGCGCTACTACCGCAGCGAACTGGCCGGGCAGAACCGCCAGACCCTCGACCTGTACGTCGCCAACCTGCTGGGCACCCTGCACCGCTATGAAGTGCTGCCACAGATCTTGGGCGACTTGCCCGCCCTGCGCACCGTGCTGGAGGCGCCGAACGTCAGCAGCCACCAGGTCAACGCCAACCTGCTGCTCAAGGACGTCGCCGCCCAGGCCGGGGTGGAAGTGATGTACCTGATGGACACCACCGGCAAGACCCTCGCCGCCTCGAACTGGGATAAACAGGACAGTTTCGTCGGGCGCAACTTCTCGTTCCGCCCCTACTTCAGCGAAGCCATGGCCGGGCGCCTGGGGCGGTTTTTCGGCCTGGGGACTACGTCGGCCAAACGCGGTTACTTCTTCGCCGCCGCCGTGCGCGAGGGTGACAAAATCATCGGCGTGCTGGTGGTCAAGGTCGACCTGGACCACACCGAAAGCCTGTGGGGCAACACGCCTGAACAACTGCTGGTCACCGACCACAACGGCGTGGTGATCCTCACCTCGCGCCCGCAATGGCGGTTCCGTGCCACTCGGCCACTGACTGACGAAGAACGCCAGGCGATCATTGCGATCCAGCCCTACCCGACCCGCGACCCACAGCCGCTGAGCCTGAGCAGCACCGCGTGGCTGCGCCAATCCACGGCCATCGCCGAGACCGGCTGGAATGTGGAAATCCTCGCGCCGCAATCCTTGATCAGCCGCCCGGTGCGCACGGTGGTTGCGGTGGGCGGCGCCACGTTACTGGTGCTGATGTTGCTGCTCGGTTTGATGATGCAACGACGCCGCCATTACCTGGATCGCATCGCGTTTGAAGCCAAGGCGCGTCGCGAGCTGGAAGCCCGAGTGGTCGAACGGACCAGCGACCTGGAAGGCCTGAACCGGCGGCTCAAACAAGAAGTGCTGGAGCGCGAACACGCCCAGCAGGAACTGGTGCGCGCCCAGGATGATCTGGTGCAAGCGGGCAAGCTGTCGGCGTTGGGTACCATGTCGGCGAGTATCAGCCACGAACTCAATCAGCCCCTGGCCGCGATTCGAAGCTACGCGGAAAACGCCGAGATCCTGCTGGACCATGAACGCACCGCCGATGCGCGGGGCAACCTCAAGTTGATCAGCGAACTGACCGGGCGCATGGCCTCGATCATTGCCCACCTGCGTGCCTTCGCCCGACGCGACCGGCATGCCCCGGAGAGCGTGGCCCTGCAACCGGCGCTGGACGACGCACTCGCGCTGTTGGCCAAGCGGCGGCGGTCGATGGAAGTGGAGCTGATCCGTGATCTGCCGGAAGCAACGCTGTGGGTGCAGGCCGGCGAAACCCGTCTGCGCCAAGTGCTGGGCAACCTGCTGGCCAACGCCCTCGACGCCCTCACCGAAAAAGGCCCACCGCGCAGACTCTGGCTGAGTGCCGAAACCACCGCGCAGGGCGTCAACCTGTACATCCGCGACAATGGCCCAGGGTTTTGCATGGAAGCGCTGGGCCGCGCCAGCGAGCCGTTTTACACCACCAAGACCCGCACCCAGGGCCTGGGGTTGGGCCTGGCGATCTGTGAGACCCTGATGCGTGCCTTTGGCGGCGAACTGTCGTTCGCCAACCACAAGGAAGGTGGCGCGCTGTTAACCCTGAAATTGCGTGCCGGCTCGCCGGGCGTCAGTCTGCAACCGTCCGAGGACCGCAGTGTATGAGTATCGATAACCAGATTCAGGTGGTGTTGATCGACGACGATCCGCACCTGCGTCAGGCCCTGTGCCAGACCCTGGACCTGGCCGGGCTGAAAGTCCTGACCCTGGGCGAAGCCACCGGCCTCACCGCGCGCCTGTCGCGGGACTGGCCGGGCGTCGTGGTCAGCGACATCCGCATGCCCGGCATGGACGGCCTGGAACTGCTGGCTGAACTCCACGGCCAGGACCCCGACCTGCCGGTGCTGCTGATCACCGGCCACGGCGACGTGCCGCTGGCGGTACAGGCCATGCGCGCCGGCGCCTATGACTTCCTTGAAAAACCCTTTGCCAGCGATTCGCTGCTCGACAGCGTACGTCGCGCTCTGGCCCTGCGCCGCCTGGTACTGGACAACCGCAGTCTGCGTCTGGCCCTCAGCGACCGCCAGCAACTGAGCACGCGCCTGGTAGGCCACTCGCCACAGATGCTGCGGCTGCGCGAGCAGATCGGCGCACTGGCGGCGACCAAGGCCGACGTGCTGATCCTGGGTGAAACCGGCGCCGGCAAAGAAGTTGTGGCCCGTGCACTGCACGACCTGTCGAGCCGCCGCAGCGGCCCGTTTGTGGCGATCAACGCCGGTGCCCTGGCGGAATCGGTGGTGGAAAGCGAACTGTTCGGCCACGAACCCGGCGCCTTTACCGGGGCGCAGAAACGCCGCATCGGCAAGTTCGAATTTGCCAACGGCGGCACCTTGTTCCTCGATGAAATTGAAAGCATGAGCCTGGATGTACAGGTCAAACTGCTGCGCCTGTTGCAGGAGCGCGTAGTAGAACGCCTGGGCGGCAATCAACTGATCCCGCTGGATATCCGTATCATCGCCGCCACCAAGGAAGACCTGCGCCAGTCCGCCGACCAGGGCCGTTTCCGCGCCGACTTGTATTACCGTCTCAACGTCGCGCCGTTGCGCATTCCGCCGCTGCGCGAGCGCGGTGAAGATGCGTTGATGCTGTTCCAGCACTTCGCCGACGAAGCCAGCAGCCGCCACGGCCTGACGTTGCACGAGCTGCAGCCGGGCCAACGCGCACTGTTGTTGCGTCACAACTGGCCGGGCAATGTGCGGGAATTGCAGAACGCCGCCGAGCGCTTTGCGCTGGGCTTGGAACTGGCACTCGACAGCACGCCGGACAATACCGCCAGCAATGTGCTGACTTCAACGCCAGGCGGCTTGAGCGAGCAAGTCGAGCAGTTCGAGAAAAGCCTGATCGCCGCCGAACTGACCCGCCCCCACAGCTCCATGCGCAGCCTCGCAGAAGCCCTCGGCGTGCCGCGCAAGACCTTGCACGACAAACTGCGCAAGCACGGCCTGAACTTCGCCAACCAAAGCGCTGACGACGAATGACCCTGCCCACCCACCAAGAGGCCCCCATGAGCCGCGACAGCCGTTACCTGGAATCCGTCCTGCACCACGACATCCCCCTGACCCGTGAAATGGGCCTCAAGGTGCTCGACTGGCAAGGCGGGCAACTGCGGCTGCACCTGCCCCTGCAAGCCAATATCAACCACAAGAGCACCATGTTCGGCGGGAGCCTCTACTGCGGCGCGGTGCTGGCCGGTTGGGGCTGGCTGCACCTGCAACTGCGCGAGGAAGGGGTTGAAGACGGGCATATCGTGATTCAGGAAGGGCAGATCAGTTATCCACTGCCAGTGACGCGGGATGCGACCGCTGTGTGCGCGGCGCCGGAGGAGAAAGTGTGGAAGCGCTTCTTGGCGACCTACAAGCGCTACGGCCGGGCGCGCTTGGCGCTGGAGACGTGGATTGTGAATGAGGGCGATGAGGAACACGCAGTGGCCTTCACCGGCCAATACGTCCTGCACCGCTAGAAGCCAATACACAAAAAAAATGTGGGAGGGGTTTGCCCCCTCCCACATTTTGATCTGCGGTGGTTTTAAGATCTTGCCAAGGTCAGCAAGTGCTCACGCCACGCGGCCTTCGCCGGCAGTGCCAGGAAAAACGGGTTCAGCAACGATTCTCGCGCCGGGTAGCTGAACGGCTCACCACTCAACTCCAGCACCTCGCCTCCCGCGCCTTCCAGCACGCCCTGAGCCGCCGCCGTATCCCACTGCGACGTTGGCGCCAGGCGTGGGTAGCAATCGGCACTGCCTTCGGCCAGCAGGCAGAACTTCAACGAGCTGCCGATATTCGCCAACTTCAACTCACCCACGCCAGCGCTCAACCCATCCAGCAAACGTTCCTGCTCGGGGCTGGTATGTCGACGGCTGGCAACCACGGTAAACGCCTCACCCACCGCTGGCGCTGCGCGCACCTGGATCTGTTTGGGTGCGTCGTTCACATCGGAGCGCCAGGCGCCCAACCCCGCACCGCCAAAGTAGCAACGGCCACTGGTAGGCATCGACACCACACCGAACACCACGCGCCCGTGTTCAATCAGGGCGATATTGACGGTGAACTCTTCACTGCCAGCGATAAATTCCTTGGTGCCGTCCAGCGGATCCACCAGCCACCAACGCGTCCAGCCGGCGCGCACGCTCTGGTCGATATCGGCGTCCTCTTCGGACAGCACCGGGATACTTGGGTCCAGCGCGGTAAGGCCAGCGAGAATCAGATGGTGGGCGGCGAGATCTGCTGCCGTCACCGGCGAATCGTCGGCCTTGGAGGTCACCGCCACATCGGCGCGCCAGTACGGCAGGATGACTTCTCCCGCCTGGCGAGCCAGTTCGATCACGGGGGCGATAAACGAGTGGCCTAAAAACAGTTCGCTCATGCGCTAAACGCTCCACGCTGGATCAACAGGTCTCGTACCAGGTACAACGCCGCCAAGGCGCGACCTTCACTGAATTGCTCGTTTTGCGCCAACTGCGACAGCTCGCGCAGGTTGACCCGGTCCACGCGCATCGGCTCGGGCTCATCGCCTTGCAGGCGCTCTTCATAAAGATCGGTGGCCAGCACCACCTGGATTTTCTGGCTCATATAACCAGGCGACAGCGACAGCTCGGTAATGTGTTCCAACTGTCGCGCGCCGTAGCCGGCTTCTTCCTTGAGCTCACGGTCTGCCGCCGCCAGCACGTCTTCGCCCGGTTCGATCAGGCCCTTGGGCAAGGACAACTCATATTCGTCGGTACCGCCGCAGTACTCTTCCACCAGCAAGGCATGATCTTCGTCGATCATTGCCACGATCATCACCGCGCCGTAGCCGGCACCACGCCCCACCAGGCGCTCGTAGGTCCGTTCAACGCCATTGGAAAAGCGCAATTGCACTTCCTCCACGCGGAACAAACGGCTACTGGCGACTATTTCGCGGGCGAGGACGGTGGGTTTCTGGCGCATAAGCGGCTCCTTGGCGTGATCGGGTTACTATACCGTGGCTTTTCCGATTGTCTGTGTCGGATATCTTTACTTACATGAGAACGCCCCATGCCCTCTTTGCCCTGGCACGCCATCGACACCGTCCTGCTGGACATGGACGGCACCTTGCTGGATCTGCATTACGACAACCACTTCTGGATGGAACACCTGCCCCAGCGTTACGCCGAGTTGCATGGGGTGAGCCGGGCCATGGCCGAGATGGAATTGCTGCCACTGTTCGAGCGTAACGCCGGACAGTTGCAATGGTATTGCCTGGATTTCTGGAGCGCGGAACTGAAGATCCCGGTGCGCGAGCTCAAGCTGGAAACCGCCCATTTGATCGCCTTGCGCGCGGATGCCGACACCTTTCTGGCCGCGATCAAACAGGCCGGCAAGCGTGTGATCCTGATCACCAACGCCCATCGTGATTCGCTGTCATTGAAGCTGGAACGCATTGAACTGGCGCCGTATTTCGAGCGATTGATCAGCTCCCATGATTACGGTTTTGCCAAGGAAAACCCGCAATTCTGGGATGCCCTGCACGCTGACATCCAGTTTGATCCTTCGCGCAGCCTGTTTATCGACGACACCTTGCCGATCCTGCGTAGCGCCAGGGATTTTGGTGTAGGGCATCTGCTGGCGGTAAAAGAGCCGGACAGTAAAAAAGGCCCCAAGGACACGGCGGAGTTTGCAGCAGTAGAGGACTACCGCGACCTCATTGCGGGACTCTGAACCCAATGTGGGAGGGGGCAAGCCCCTCCCACACTTTTACTCAGGGATACGCAGTGTCTGGCCTGGATAGATCTTGTCCGGGTGCGACAACAACGGCTTGTTGGCCTCGAAAATCTTGTTGTACTGATTGGCGTTGCCGTACACCGCCAGCGAGATCGCACTCAGGGTGTCGCCCTTTTTCACTACGACGAAACGGGCAGCGGCAACCGCCGGCCCGGAAACAGTGATCTGGTCATCCACACTGGCAACACCGGCGATGTTGCCCAGCGCCAGCAGGATTTTCTCTTTCTCTTCCTGGGTAGCGACCTCCCCCGTCACAGTCACCTTGTCGCCATCCACCGTGGCCTGCACATTCGGATTCCCCAGACCCACCTTCGACACGTGGTCTTTCAACTGCTCACTCGCGTTCGCATTACCCGGCGTCAACAGGTCGACAAGCTTTTCGCCGGCTTCTTTGATAAAGCTGAAAATACTCATTAGTGCGCTCTCCTTGGTAGTTGTATTCCAGATGCCCAAGACTAGACCAGTCCTACAGATTTGGGTTCCAGCCCGGCCAAAGACCCAAACGCGCTAGAATCCCCCCGCCATTGGAATAAGCCCTGGAGCGAAGATGGACATCAAACAGCTGAAATTCCTCATCGCCCTCGACGAAACCCGTCACTTCGGCCAGGCAGCGGCACGTTGCCACATCACCCAGCCCACCCTGTCGATGCGCCTGCGCAGCCTCGAAGAAGAGTTGGACTTGCCGTTGGTCAATCGCGGCCAGCGTTTCGAAGGTTTCACCGCGCCCGGCGAACGGGTGCTGGCGTGGGCCCGCACCGTGCTGGCGGCGTATGACGGTTTGCAGGCTGAAGCCGCTGCCTGTCGCGGCAATCTGGTGGGCACATTGCGTTTAGGCGTGGTGCCACTGTCGAGCTTTGATCCGTTGGCGTTGATGCAGCAACTGCATAAAGCGCACCCGAGCCTGCGCTTTGAGCTCTCGGCCCTGAGCTCCGAACAAATCCTTGAACAACTGGCGAGCAACCGCCTGGACCTGGGCGTCTCTTATCTGGAACGTTTGGATAATGAACGCTTTGACTCGCTGGCCCTGGGAGAAACCCGCATGGGCTTGCTCTACGACCAGCGGTTCTTCAGCTTTGGTGACAAGCCGTTGAGCTGGGAAGCACTGATCGAGTTGCCTTTGGGCATGCTCACCAGCGGTATGCACTTTCGCCAGTCCATCGACCACAACTTCCACAGCCGTGGGCTCAACCCCCAACCGCTGCTGCAGACCGATGCCGTCCATCAGTTGTTACAAGCGGTGCACGGCGGACTGTGCTGCGCGGTAATGCCGCTGGACGGCGGCCTGGATGCGCTCACCGAGCACTTGCGCCTGCAACCTATCGAGGATGCCCACACCCTCGCGCGTCTTGGGCTGATCATGCGCCGCAGTGCACCGCGCTCTGCGTTGGCCGAGGCGTGTTTCGCGCTGTTTCAGAAATCGCAAACCGAGTCTTGATCGACGCCATCTATCGGTAGATCAGTACTGGCAATTAGACGCGACGCTTTGTCGCGCCTAGTCTAAACACTGATCAATCCGCCGGTGGTACTGCCCCATGAACGCCAAGCGCCCAGTCTGCGCGGCGCCCGCCTCTGAAACGCCCGCGCCCGCCGCCAGCCAGAGCTATCAATACTGCAATCTCGAACACACAGAGGTCGCCAGCACTGCGTTGGCGGAAGAAGTGGCGTTGGCGATCGCCTATAACGACATCAGCCAGGCGGTGATGCTGGTCACGCCGACGGATCTGGAAGACTTTATCGTCGGTTTCAGCGTCGGCAGCGGCATTATCGCTGACGTTAGCGACATTTATGATCTGAAACTCAGTGGCTCCGGCTCGACACAGTACGCCCAGGTGCAGATTTCCAGCCGCGCGTTCTGGAACCTCAAGCAGCAACGTCGTCAATTGGCGGGTACCAGCGGTTGTGGTTTATGCGGTGTAGAGGCGGTGGAACAAGCCTTGCCGGACCTTGAAGTCTTGCCCGGCGCACCGCTGCCCCCAGCGGAATGGCTTGATGGCCTGCGCCAGCGCATCAGCGCCTTCCAACCTTTGGGCCAATACAGCGGCGCGGTACATGCGGCGGTGTTCATGAACAGCCAGGGCGAATTGTTACTGGGCCGCGAAGACATCGGCCGCCATAACGCCCTCGATAAGTTGATCGGTGCGCTGATCCGCCAAAAGATCCCGACCGACGGCGGACTGGCGATTGTCACCAGCCGTTGCAGCCTCGAATTGATCCAGAAAGTGTTGCGCGCAGGCATCCAGACCCTGGTCAGCCTGTCGTCGCCCACCGGCCTGGCCCTGCAATGGGCACGCCGGCATAACCTCAATCTCATCCACCTGCCGCAGAAAAGTGCGCCGCGGGTCTACAGCCCTGCGATGGAGAACCAGCCGTGAGCAATCATCATCAAGCCGACCAAACCCCAACCCCGCGCTATAAGCCGTATAAAGGCGCGGCGGGTGGCTGGGGCGCGCTGATCAGCGTGGCGCAGGCCTGGCTGACCAGTGACAACGCACTGAAGAACCTGCGCATGATGCTCAAGACCAACCAGAACGGCGGTTTCGACTGCCCGGGCTGTGCCTGGGGCGACTCGCCGGAAAGCGGCATGGTCAAGTTCTGCGAAAACGGCGCCAAGGCGGTCAATTGGGAAGCCACCAAACGTCGTGTGGATGCGGCCTTCTTCGCCAAACACAGCGTCACTGCACTGCTGGAACAGAGCGATTACTGGCTTGAATACCAGGGCCGCCTGACCGAGCCGATGCGCTACGACGCCGAAAGCGACCGCTACACACCGGTCAGCTGGGAAGCGGCCTTCGACCTGATCGGCAAACATCTCAACGCACTGCCCAGCCCAGACATGGCCGAGTTCTACACCTCGGGCCGGGCCAGTAACGAAGCGGCATACCTGTATCAGTTGTTCGTGCGCGCCTACGGCACCAACAACTTCCCGGACTGCTCGAACATGTGCCACGAGGCCAGCGGCGTGGCCCTGGCGCAGAGCGTGGGCGTCGGCAAAGGCACCGTGACCTTTGATGATTTCGAACATGCCGACGCGATTTTCGTCTGGGGCCAGAACCCTGGTACCAACCACCCGCGCATGCTCGAACCGTTGCGTGAAGCGGTCAAACGCGGCGCCCAGGTGGTGTGTATCAACCCGCTGAAAGAGCGCGGCCTGGAGCGCTTCCAGCACCCGCAACACCCGCTGGAAATGCTCACCAACGGTGACAAGCCGACCAACACCGCCTACTTCCGCCCCGCATTGGGTGGCGACATGGCCATTCTGCGCGGCATGGCCAAGTTCCTGCTGCTGTGGGAGCGCCAGGCGCAAGCCGAAGGCAAGGAAGCCGTGTTCGACCACGACTTCCTCAACGAGCACACCACCAACGTGCTTGATTACCTGGGCCAGATCGACGACACCTCCTGGGATGAAATCGTCGCGCAGTCCGGGCTGCCGTTGGTGGAGATCGAGCAAGCGGCGCGCATGTATGCCAAAGGCAAGAATGTGATCATGTGCTGGGCGATGGGCATCACCCAGCATCGCCACTCGGTGCCGACTATCCAGGAAATCGCCAACCTGATGCTGCTGCGCGGCAACATCGGTCGGCCAGGCGCCGGCCTGTGCCCGGTACGTGGCCACAGTAACGTGCAGGGCGACCGCACCATGGGCATCAACGAGCGCCCACCGGTGGCGTTCCTCGACTCGCTGGAGCGTCGCTTCAAGTTCCAGGTACCGCGCACCCATGGCCACAACGTGGTGGAAGCGATTCACGCCATGTTGGAAGGCCGCTCCAAAGTGTTTATCGGCCTGGGCGGCAACTTCGCCCAAGCCACCCCGGACAGCCCGCGCACCTTCGAAGCGCTGCGCAATTGCGACCTGACCGTGCAGATCAGCACCAAGCTCAACCGCAGCCACCTGATGCATGGCAAGGACGCGCTGATCCTGCCGTGCCTGGGCCGTACCGACATCGACATCCAGGCCGATGGCCCGCAAGCGGTCACGGTGGAAGACTCGTTCAGCATGGTTCACGGCTCCAACGGCCAACTGCAACCGCTGTCGAAGCTGATGAAATCCGAGCCGGCAATCCTCGCCGGCATTGCCGCCGCGACGCTGGGCAGCAAGCCGGTGGATTGGAACTGGCTGGTGGCCGACTACAGCCGCATCCGCGACCTGATTGCCGACACCATCCCGGGCTTCAAGGACTTCAACGAGAAAATCAAAAACCCAGGTGGCTTCTACTTGGGTAACTCTGCCGGCGCACGCCGCTGGAACACCCCGTCGGGCCGGGCCAACTTCCGCCCGAACATCCTGCCCAAAGACTTGATCCACGAACGCACCCACGCCACGGGCCGGGTACCAGACCTGATCATGCAATCGATGCGCTCCCACGATCAGTACAACACCACCATTTATGGCTTGGACGACCGTTATCGCGGCGTAAAAGGCCAGCGTGATGTGCTGTTCGTCAACGAGGCCGACATCATCCGCCTGGGCTTCAAGCCAGGGCAGAAGGCCGACATCGTGTCGCTGTGGGAAGATGGCCGTGAGCGTCGTGTGAAAGGCTTCACCTTGCTGGCATTTGATATTCCGGCAGGCCAAGCCGCCGCTTATTACCCGGAAGTGAACCCGCTGGTGCCTCTGGAAAGCACTGGGGACGGCAGCCATACGCCAACGTCAAAGTTCGTGGCGATCCGTTTAGAGGCCGCGAGTGACAATGGCCTGATAATGGCGCGTACGGCCTGACTGATCATTTCGGACACAAAAAAGGCCGCTTTTGCATAAAAGCGGCCGTTCCGAAGTAGCTAATGACCCGCAAAAATCACTTAAGTTCCCGATCTAAAACAGTAACTTAGCGAATTGTGTACAACTCGTGTTACTGGTCGGATTTCTATTGTCACCATGTCAATACAGCCTCAGGATCGCGCCGTCATCCTCTTGAGGTTTCCCGAATGAAGTTCTCCTCGATTCTCTTGTTGTCCCTTGGCCTGGTCAGTGGCGCAGCCATGGCCGGTGGCACCACCGAAGCCGGTGTAGGCGGCGCATTGGGCGGGGTTCTAGGTTCTGTCGTCGGCCAGCAATTGGGCGGCAATACCGGTTCGACCATCGGCGCGGCCCTGGGCGGCGCAGGTGGTAGTGCGGTCGGCGCCGACAAGCGCAGCCGTGGCGAAGCCGCTATTGGCGGCGCGCTGGGCGCAGCCGGCGGCAACGTCGTAGGCCGCAGTGTCGGCGGCAGCACCGGTGCACTGATCGGCTCTGCCGCCGGCGGTGGCGCGGGCGGTGCACTGGGCAACTACATGGGCAACAAGAGCGATGACGATGATCGTCGTGATCGTGGCCGCGACTACCGTCGCTATGACCGTGATGATCACCCAGGCCGCGGCCATGCCTACGGGCATCGCAAGAACAAGCATCACTACCGTCACCGGTAAGCTCGCGGTTTAACGAACACTGCATACCCATGGGGGAGCGGGCTTGCTGGCGAAGGCGGTCTTTCAGCTAGAGATGTGCTGATTGACTCACCGCTTTCGCGAGCAAGCCCGCTCCCACATTTGCTTCAGTGCAGCTTGAAAAATCAGGGTTGGATGACCAACCGCTGCAACGCTTCGCGCAACAGCCCCGCAATGGTCACCGGCTGGTTCGACCCCCGATCCACAAACACATGTACAAAACGCCCCGCCGCGCAGGCTTCTTCTTCGCCTGCCTTGAACACGGCCAACTCATACTGCACTGAGCTATTGCCCAACTTGCTCACACGCAGGCCAATGTCGATACGCTCGGGGAAGGCGATCGACGCAAAGTAATCGCACGCCGAACTCACCACAAACCCCACCACGTCGCCGCCATGAATATCCAACCCACCCTGCTCGATCAGGTAGGTGTTCACCGCCGTATCGAAAAAGCTGTAGTAGGTGACGTTATTCACGTGGCCATACACGTCATTGTCGTGCCAACGCGTGATGATCGGTTGGAAGTGAGGGTAATCGGCACGCTGTGGCACTGAATCAGGCATGGGCACCTCGGGTGAATGTGGGTTTACAGGTCATTCAAATGGACTTCGGTCCAGCTGCGGACGTCGGCATAGGGGTAGTCCTCCAGCGCTGCAAAACCGGGAATGCCCCGCGCCTTCAGCTTGGTAAACAGCGGCACGCTGATGCCACCGAGAAAGCGCGTCAGCCGCTCCGCACCCGGCAGCTCGCCCGTGTGCTCATGATGCCTGTGGATAAAATCACCGCACAGCCCCATGAAATTTTTATCCACAAGCGGCGGTAGACCTGGCGGTGACGGCAAGTGCGCCACATGGCCGTGGCAGACCGAGCAATGTCCGCAGCGTTGAGGGGCTTTTTCATCACCAAAATACTGGGCCAGGCGCTGACCCAGGCACTGCTCGGTGGCGAACAGATCAAGCATCGCGTGAATCCGCGCCACTTCCGTCACCTCGTGCTGCTTGAAGCCTGTGTATAACTCGGCGCTCAGCACCTGTGGATCAAAGTCGGTGTTCAGCAGGCTGTAGACCTCCGTCATCTGCTTGCTTTCCAGCTCGATCAGGCCCTGTTCCTGGAAGTAATCCAGCGCCTTCACCACGCGATTGCGCTCGGCATTGTGCTGTTGATACAGCGCATCGAAATCCACCGTCGCCCATGTTCTCGCACGCTTGCACACCTGGATAATCGCCGCGACAAACTGCTGCCGCTCACCAGAAAACCGCGCCAGCAACGCTTCAGGTTCGATCAAGTACTTGAACCGGTACTCGGCATAAAACGCGTAGCGCGGTGCGATCACGCCCTTGAGTTCCAACTGCACCAACAGCGTCTTGAGTGGCAGCTCGCGGATATTGCTGTGGTCCGACAGCGACCTCAGCAAGAACTCCCATTGCCCTTCACTGCGCGCCGCCTGCAAGTCCTCCAGCACCCGGCGGATACCCTCCTGCTCAGGCGTGTCACCGTACACAAAGTTTTCCAGCACATTCAGGCTGTCACGGTTGGCCAACACCAGACAGTCCGAGGGCTGCCCATCACGCCCGGCACGCCCGATTTCCTGGCTGTAGTTCTCGATGGATTTGGGCAGGTCGAAGTGCACCACATTGCGGATGTCACTCTTGTCGATGCCCATGCCGAACGCGATGGTGGCAACGATGCAATTGGAACGCCCGCCCATGAAGCGCTGCTGGATGCCCTCACGTTTATCGTGGGGCAAACCGGCGTGATACGCCTCGGCCTGGATGCCATTGCGATTCAGATGCTCGGCGATCTGCTCAGCGGTTTTCTGCAGGGTGACGTAGACGATGCTCGGCTGGTTGGCGCGCTCGTTCATCCATTGCACCAGGCGCCGGCGCTTATCCGCACCGCTGACCGGTTCGACCAACAGGTTCAGGTTCGGCCTGTAGAACCCCGTGGTCACCACATCACCCGGCGCAATGGCGAACTTCGCCTGCATATCGGCAATCACCTTGGGCGTGGCTGTAGCCGTCAGCAGCAGAGCTTGTGGGATCTTGAACTGGCGCTGGTAGTCCGGCAGCTTCAGGTAGTCCGGACGGAAGTTGTGGCCCCATTCGGAAATGCAGTGCGCCTCGTCCACCACCAGCAGCGAGATCTGCACACTTTGCAGAAAGTTGCGAAAACGCTCGTTCTTCAAGCGCTCTACGGAAATCATCAGGATTTTCAGTTCACCGGAACGGGCGCGGGCCATGACGTCATTGGCGTCTTCGCGGCTCTGGGCTGAATCGATGCTGCCTGCCGAAATGCCATGGCGCTTTAAAAAGCCCAACTGGTCCTGCATCAACGCCAACAGCGGCGAGACCACCAGCGTCAGGTGCGGCAACAACACCGCCGACAGCTGATAACACAGGGATTTACCCGACCCGGTAGGGAAAATTGCGGCCGCCGAACGACCGGCCAGAACGGCACTGACCGTTTCTTCCTGGCCCAAACGAAACTGGGGGTAACCAAAGACCTGCTGGAGGGTGTCGTGCATAGGCTGTCACTCCATTGACCGCTGAAGGTGGCTTAAAAACGTAGCCCAGTAAGCTCAGCGAATCGAGAAAGGTCGCTTGGAAAAGAGAGACAGGATGATACACAGGGTGCAGCAATGGCCTTGGGCCAAATTCGACAAGTTCGACTGTGGCTGTAGGAACACTACAAACCAAATGTGGGAGGGGGCTTGCCCCCGATGGCAGTGGGTCAGCGACAAATAAGTTGGCTGACCCACCGCTATCGGGGGCAAGCCCCCTCCCACATTTTCAGAACTGCGCTACAGCTGAATCAGCGATTGCGCACCCGCTCAATCGCCGTGTCATACACCGGATTAGCCTTTTGCTCCTTGGCCAACTGGTAGTGACGCAACGCATCCGGGAACTGCCCCGCCGCTTCGTAGATCCGCGCAATGTTGTAGTAGGCGCCGGCGCGTACCGTCGCAGCATTTGCACCGGTTGCCAGGGCGATAGCCTTGCGGTTGGCCCAGATCGACTCGGCCGTGTTACCGGCTTTCTGATAGGCCAGGCCGAGGTTGCCGTAGGCCTTGCCGAAGCCATTGTCCAACTCGATGGCCTGGCGGAACAGGTCAATGGCCTGGTCGAGATTACCCGCTTGGTAGGCGGCTTCGCCTTGCAGGTTCAGACGCTTCGCATCAGTTTGTACGGAAGAGCTGACGGTAACCGCGGTCACTGCAACGCTGTCATCGAGCAGCGGTTTGACCTCATTGAGTACATTCGCCGCATTCACGGTGACGCCGCTGAAGGTGTTGATGTCCTGGAAGTCGCCGCTGCCGGTCATGCGGAATACGGTCCACAAGTTGCCGCTGCGGTTTTTAGGCACGTAATAAGTACGCACCAACGACTGGCCCATGTACACAAACACTTTGGCTTCGCTGCTGGACAGCTGGCGCGAACCCGGATTACTACCGTTGCTGTAGTCATGCACGGCGTAAACATAGCTTTCGCCGTAGTGTTTTTTCTGCAGGGTGATGGTTTCCGGGCCGTAGCTGTCGGTGTCATCCACGTCCAGCTCGGCGTCGGTGCCTTTCTGGTTATCAAAGTAGATGTTGTTGCCGGGGAAGATCATGTGGGAATCGAGATCTGCCGGTGTCTGGCCCCAGGTCAACACGACGCGCAGGCCGTCGAGGTTGTCCATCACCGGGCTGATGGCGTAGGTCATGCCCTTGCACGGGCACTTCACCACCAGGTTGGAATAGCCGGGCTTCTTGATGATCAGCAGGTTGCTGGCATCGTCGGCGGCTTCGCTGGTCAGGGTGACTTGGCCCTGGCCGTTGGTGCGTCCCACCACATTCTGCGCGCCGTTACGTTGCAGCAGCACTTCGGCGTCGGCGATTTTCTGGTCCTTGACCACGGCGCTGAGTACTTCAATCGGCAACTGCTCGGCCTGGACAGCAAAAGCCACCGCACACAATGACATCGCCGAAGCGACACGAAGCAAACCCATGCTTAACTCCCTTTAAGTAGCGGGCGGAATCGCCCTACAAGATTTTGCGGTGAAACATACGCTGAATTCAGCCGACTGGCGGAGTTTTTATACAAAATGTGACGTGGTTTTTATCCCGCCTACCCGCCGAAGCATTGCGCTAGGATCAAGCATTGCTACCCAGGAGTACGCTGCGATGAGCGAACCGACGTTTGAGCAAAAGCAGGATCATTACCACAAAATCCGCCGTTCCAATTACCTGGCCAGCCTGCGCCTGGCGACACGCTGTTCTGCACTCCGGAACGCATCCCGCCTGAAGCCGCGAAGATCATCCGGCAGATGGCAGAGGCAAACTGGTTTGTCGGCGCAAGCCAGACCGAACTGGTAAGCAAGGTCGCTGCCAAACCAGCGAACCGGTTTGCCTATGAAAGCACTGCCAAGCCACAAACACCGGAAACAGGTGTAGGAAACCTCCAAACACAGCGACATCCCCTTCCCAAACTACTCCAAACACCCGCTTAGCCCTCTACAGAAGTTACCCGCAGCTGAATGAAAATAGCGCGGTCTCAACTTTCTTGGCAGAAACCCATGAACATCGAAAGGACTCAATACATAGGCCACTATGGCGCCACCTTCACACTTATTCGCTTCACTGTCGCGCCTGACAATAGGCATTTTTTAGCCAATCTATGCCTGCGTGAAGCAAAAACGGCAGCGCGGCAAGTGCGCGATCAGATAAGCAGGTTGTACGAAAGAATGCTGGCCAGAGAGTTGCCATGCGAAATGGCGGTCGCGATTTCCCATCCTTTGAGACGGAATCAGGCAGATCGGTTAAACGACCAAAACGTGCTCATCAAACAAATAATCTCCGGAGCGATTAAAGCACCGAGGATTGCCATTTCAAACGTAACCGCGGGCTTCGTGGGCGATGCGATTTCCGGCAAGCTTCGCAGATATCACGCAGGAGACATCACCATCGGTCTGGATGCCAGTGTGAGAGGAGGCATAGGGCCTCAGCGGTCAACACTCTCAATGCATGTCTACTCGGACGAGTCTTAGTCACATGGCCCTTTACCTTCAATCCGCTTCTTTTTTCGTTATCTATTTGGTGCTGCACTACCAAATCACAGACCCAATGCTCAGAAAGCGCTTCGCAGTCACATGTCTCACAACGGGCATTCTTTTGACGTTCCTACTACCCTACGTAGCGGTGATCCTCAGAATGCCACTCCTACCTGCATTCGTATTCTTGATAGGCTTAGCGCTCTTCTTCACTCGAAACAAATACCGCCGCCAACGCAACCAGCCCCCTCACCCACTCCTGCGTGCCCCCATCATGAACCTCGCCCCCAACTTCCCCGAAGACCCCGTCATGCAACAACTCTTGCAACTGCTGCACGAGGAAATTGGCCTGCCGAAACACAAGACCATCCGCCTGCAAACCTCACTCAACTTCGACCTGGGCTGTGACGGCAGTGAAGCCAAGCAACTGATGGAAGCGCTGGAGCAGGAGTTCGCCCTCGACCTGGGCGACTACGACACTTATCGTTACTTCAACCCGCCGGTCTTTGATGTATTCCTCAAGCGCCGGGGCAAGGGACATGGCGACAAGGTCCCGCTGACCATCGGCATGCTCTACCTGGCCATCAAGACCCACAGCTGGGACACGCAGACCCTGGAAAACCTGAGCTGAGCGAACATCGGCCTCAGGCACACCGCATATCCAATGTGGGAGGGGGCTTGCCCCCTCCCACATTGGATATGCGCTAACCAGGCAAGCCGCGCTCAGCGTCTGGCTCCTGGGGCCGATCACCATGCTGTGGCTATATCGCCAACTGACCTTTCGCGCACAAAAAAGCCGCCCACAAGAGGCGGCTTTTTCACAACAAACGAGTCTTACAACTTAGGACCCGCAGCCTTGATCGCATCGCTCACTTCAAACTTCTTGAAGTTCTCAACGAACAGACCGGCCAGTGCTTTCGCTGCTTCGTCGTAAGCGGCTTTGTCAGCCCAGGTGTTGCGTGGGTTCAACAGGCCAGTTTCAACGCCCGGTACGGCCAATGGCACGTCGAGGTTGATGGTGTCGAGGTGTTCGGTTTGCGCACCGATCAACGCGCCGCTCTGGATCGCTGCGATGACGCCGCGAGTGGTCGGAATGTTGAAGCGCTTGCCAACGCCATAGCCGCCGCCGGTCCAGCCGGTGTTGACCAGGTAGACCTTGGAGCCGAAGCCGCGGATGCGCTTGATCAGCAGCTCTGCGTATTCACCGGCTGGGCGTGGGAAGAACGGCGCGCCGAAGCAGGTGGAGAAGGTCGACTTGATGCCGCTGCCCGAACCCATTTCAGTCGAACCCACCAGTGCGGTGTAGCCGGACAGGAAGTGATAGGCCGCTTGTTCTTCGCTGAGGATCGACACCGGTGGCAGCACGCCGGTCAGGTCGCAGGTCAGGAAGATCACTGCGTTTGGCTCGCCGCCCAGGTTCTTCTCGGAACGCTTGGCAACGTGCTCCAGCGGATACGCGGCGCGGCTGTTCTGGGTCAGGCTCACGTCGGCGTAGTCGGCGTGCTTGGCGTCGTCGATCACGACGTTTTCCAATACTGCACCGTGCTTGATGGCTTTCCAGATGACCGGCTCGTTCTTCTCGGACAGGTCGATGCACTTGGCATAGCAACCGCCTTCGATGTTGAAAACCACACCTTCGCCCCAACCGTGTTCGTCGTCACCGATCAGGTAACGGCTTTCGTCGGCCGACAGGGTGGTTTTACCGGTGCCGGACAGGCCGAAGAACAGGGTGACGTCGCCCGCCTCGCCAATGTTGGCGGCGCAGTGCATCGGCAGTACGTCGGAAGCCGGCAGCAGGAAGTTCTGCACCGAGAACATGGCTTTCTTCATTTCACCGGCGTAACGCATGCCGGCGATCAGCACTTTTTTCTGTGCGAAGTTGAGGATCACGCAGCCGTCGGAGTTGGTGCCGTCACGCTCTGGCACGCACTCGAAGTTGGCCACGTTGAGCACTTGCCATTCGTCACGGCCGGCCGGGTTGTACTGGGCCGGGTTGATGAACAGGCAACGACCGAACAGGTTCTGCCAGGCAGTCTGGGTGGTCATCTTCACGGCCAGGTAGTGGTCTTCGGCAGCCCCTACGTGAACGTGGGAAACGAAGTGCTCCTGCGCGTTGTTGAAAGCCTCGACGCGAGCCCACAGGGCATCGAACTTGTCGGCCGGGAACTTGCGGTTGATTGGGCCCCAGGCGATAGCATCCTGGGTGGAAGGCTCTTCAACGATGAAACGGTCGACCGGCGAACGACCGGTGCGGTGACCGGTTTCTACGACCAGTGCGCCAGTATCGGCAAGCACGCCTTCACCGCGCTGCAGGGCTTCTTTGACCAGATCGTCAACACTCAGATCGGTGTATACGGCGTTATTGGCTTGCGTCATGAGGTTCCCCGTCGGCCTATGGCCGAGTGCTCCAAACGTTTTGTAGTAGAAAGTTGCGCACTACTACCGCGAAAAAAGTGGGCCGGATTATGCCAGAAAAGCCCAAAAAGAGTAGGGCCCTCCCGTCAGAACAGCGCTATCTCGGCATTTCTCAGGTGATTTACCTGTGCTTAAACGTTTTAGTGGCGGGTGTCGGATGGGGTGTCGATGCCTGCGCCGGCAAATAATTGGGCGACATCGGCAGCATCAAACAGATAGCGCTGGTTGCAGAACTGGCAGTCAATCTCAATATTGCCGCCGTGTTCTACCACCAGGTTTTGCGCATCTTCCAGGCCGAGGCTGACCAAGGCGTTACCGGAGCGCTCGCGGGAGCAACTGCAATTGAAGCGCAGGCTTTGTGCTTCAAACAGGCGCACAGGGTCTTCGTGGTACAGGCGGTGCAGAATGGTTTCGTTGTCCAGGCCCAGCAGTTCTTCGGCTTTCAGGGTGTCGGCCAGGGCGATGGTGTGCCGCCAGCTTTCAGCGCGATCATCGTCGTCCTTGATGCGGTCAGCCGGCAGTTGTTGCAGCAGCATGCCACGGGCGCGCTTGCCGTCGGCATTGAGCCAGAACTTGGTGCCGACTTGCTGGGACATCACGAAATAGTTGGTGAAGCATTCCGAGAGGGTTTTGCCGTCGAGGTCGACGATGCCCTGGTAGCGCTGGCCCACAGTCGGGTCGATGGTGAGCGCCAAAACGCCGTTCGGCATCAGGTCAGCCAAGGTCGCGTCCGCAGCGATCTGGTCGGCCTCGTAACGGGCCAGGCCACGGATGTCACGCTCGCTGGAGCACTCGATCATCAGCAGCGGGATCGGGCCTTCGGAGCGGGCTTGCAGGATCAGCAAACCGTCGAACTTCATGGTGCCCACCAGCAACGCCGCAGCGGCCATCAGCTCTCCGAGCAGTTGCGCGACTGGCTCCGGATAGGCGTGCTTGGCGAGGACTTCGGCATAGCTCAGTTCCAACGAAACCATCTCGCCGCGGGCGTCGCTCTCGTCGAAGATGAAACGTTGGGTGAAGTCGGTATCCGGTAGATCAGTCATAGGTCTGGGTATCTGAATTGATGACGAATTGATTACAAGGTTTATAACGTTAAACGCTTTAGCACCGTTTTGGTGCGGCCTTCTCCTGGAAACAGAGAGCTTGAATAGAGCGAAGAGGGACAGTTTATGAACAATCCGGGTTTGTTCCAAGCCAAGTGGAAGCTCCGGCGACGGGCTGGGGTTATTACACGCCGTTTGCGGCGGTAGTGTCGGGAATGCTGAGGCGGGCAACGACGCCGGTGTTTGGGCTGATGGCCAAATGGCCATTGATCGGGCGCTTGAGTGTCCTGCGCGCACCCTATTAGCACCACAGGCTACATGTGGGAGCGCGCTACCTCCCACACGGGATCTGCTTTTGACTGGTAATTGACGCAGTTAGTCGTCATTGCCACTGCCGCGAAACTTGAACAAATCGCGACGCTGCTTCTTGCTCGGCTTGCCATCGGTGGTCAGGCCTGAAGCCCCTGCCTTACGCATCGCCGCAGCATTTTCGCGCTTGGCGATGCTGGCTTCAGTCTCGGCGTAAAGAGCCTGAGCCTCAGGCGCACCACGGCGCACGATGGAAAGTGCCTGGACCACGATGGTTTTTTCATCAAAACCGGTACGAATCTGGAACTCATCGCCGACACGCGGTTCCTTGCCCGGCTTGCAGCGCTCGCCGCGATGGTGCACCTTGCCGCTCTCGATGGCGGCCTTGGCCAGGGCACGGGTTTTATAGAAACGCGCCGCCCACAGCCACTTGTCCAGACGGACCTTTTCTTCCTCTTCCTGCTTTTGAGCCACTTGAATTCCTCGCTCTGAAAAATGTCGCAACTCTACCGTTGAAACCCTTCGACGCATAAACCCCAAGGCTCACCTAAGATACGCCAGATAGCATTCTGTTTTCGCGAGGATACGCCGTGACCGACTTTCCCACTTCACTCACCTCGCCTGACCAGCGTTGCGTAGGCTGCCAGCAAAACGAACCTTTGGGTTTCGATTTTGCTTTCGCCTACCAGCCAATCGTAGACCTTCGGGACCATTCGATTTTTGCCCACGAAGCCTTGGTGCGCGGTCCACAAGGCGAAGGGGCGTTGTCGGTGCTGGACCAAGTCAACGAAAGCAACCGCTACCGCTTCGACCAGCGCTGCCGCACCCAGGCGATTGCCGGTGCTGCCGCCCTGGGGATGCAAACCCACCTATCCATCAACTTCATGCCCAACGCCGTGTACCGTCCGGAGTTGTGCATCCGCAGCACCCTGGAGGCGGCTCGCGCGCACAATTTCCCGCTGAACCAACTGATTTTCGAGACGCTCGAAAGCGAGCATGTAGATAACTATCGCCATTTGACGAATATTCTGCGTGAATACCGCGAGTTCGGCTTCAAGACCGCCATCGACGACTTCGGCGCGGGCTATTCGGGGCTGAATCTGCTGGCTGATTTCCAACCTGACTTTATCAAACTCGACATGGCGCTAATCCGCGACGTCGACCAGGATCGTGTCCGTCAGGTGATCGTCAAGGGGATTGTCACAATCTGTGAGCAGTTGAGCGTTACTGTCATCGCCGAAGGCATCGAAAGTGCCGGCGAACGCGACTTTCTGTCTGACTGTGGAATATTTCTGATGCAAGGCTATTGGTTCGCCAAGCCTGCATTCAAAGCAATGGCCGAGGTTTCACCGAAAGCCTGGGCGAATTGATCGGTTACTCATTTTGAAGACATTTGACCATTTGACCGTTGTGGGTCTGCGTGAGTGGGTGGCACTTCCCGACTTGGGAGTGGCAGGCCTGCGCGCAAAGATCGACACCGGTGCCAGCACCTCAAGCCTGCATGCCACCGATATCGAGCCCTTTGAGCGTGACGGTGAGCAGTGGGTGCGCTTTACCGCGCACCTGGGCACTGTTGTGCAACTGCGCCACCGCCGCTGTGAAGCGCCCCTGGTGACGATGAAAACCATCAAGAGCTCCAACGGTCACGCGCAGGTGCGCTATGTGATCAGCACCACCCTGGCGTTGGGTGATCGGGTATGGAGGGTGGAATTCACCCTGGCCTGCCGCAAGGCCATGCGTTACCGCTTGCTGCTGGGATCCAAGGCGCTGATTGACGGCCAATTGGTCGTCAACCCAGGCATCAAGTACGTTCAAGACAAGCCGGTGTTCCCGGTCTCTACTATTTCTGCCCCAGGTGCTGCATGAAGATTGCTGTGCTGTCGCGAAACCCGCGTCTGTATTCCACCCGCCGCCTGGTCGAGGCCGGCACCGAACGTGGCCACGAAATGGTGGTGATCGACACGTTGCGTGCCTACATGAACATCGCCAGCCACAAGCCGCAGATCCATTACCGCGGCAAACCGCTGGAAGGCTTTGATGCCGTCATCCCGCGTATCGGTGCTTCGGTGACGTTCTATGGCTGCGCGGTGTTGCGCCAGTTCGAGATGATGGGGGTGTTCCCCTTGAACGAATCCGTGGCCATTGCTCGCTCGCGAGACAAACTGCGTTCGCTGCAACTACTGTCCCGCCGAGGCATCGGCCTGCCGGTCACCGGGTTTGCCCACTCCCCCGATGACATCCCGGACCTGATCGAGATGGTCAACGGCGCGCCGTTGGTGATCAAGGTACTGGAAGGCACCCAGGGCATCGGCGTGGTGTTGTGTGAAACCGCAACGGCAGCCGAATCGGTGATCGAGGCGTTCATGGGCCTCAAGCAGAACATCATGGTTCAGGAATACATCAAGGAAGCCGGTGGTGCGGATATCCGCTGCTTCGTGGTGGGCGACAAGGTCATTGCGGCGATGAAGCGCCAGGCCAAGCCTGGAGAGTTTCGCTCCAACCTGCACCGTGGCGGCAGTGCCAGCCTGATCAAGATCACCCCAGAAGAGCGCATGACCGCATTGCGGGCGGCCAAGGTGATGGGCTTGGCCGTGGCGGGTGTGGATATCCTGCGGTCAAACCATGGGCCGCTGGTGATGGAGGTGAATTCGTCGCCGGGGCTGGAAGGGATCGAGACCACCACCGGCAAGGATGTGGCGGGAATCATCATTCAGCACCTGGAGAAAAATGGTGGGCCGAATATGACCAGGACTAAGGGCAAGGGCTAGGGCTAGGGCTAGGGGCTTGAAGCCGTAAGGGTAAAAAAACTGTGGCGAGGAAGCTCGCTCCCCCGCCACAGGCACAGTGTTAGCGGACTGGCATTAGGGCAAGCACCCTCCCACATTTTGATCTGCGTTGTTTGCTAAACCGCGTCTCTGGGTAGCATCAAACCAAGCGGCAAACGCACCCGCGCCTCAAGGCCGCCGCCTTCGCGGTTACGCAACTCAACATTGCCGCCATGCATCGAGGCAATCCGCCGCACTATCGCCAGCCCCAACCCAGTGCCCTTGCCTCCACGGGCGCGGTCCCCACGGGTAAACGGGTTGAAAATACCTTCCAGCTCCGCCGGATCGATCCCTGTTCCGCGGTCCATCACACTCAGCACCACATAGGGCGCGGCACTGTCGCCCGATACGTACGCAGCCACTTCCACGTCCGAACCCGCGTGATGCAAGGCGTTGCCGATCAAGTTGTTCAGCAGACGCTTCATCGACACACGTCGCAACGCAAACGGCTGGATCGGCTCAAGGCGCATGCGCACCTGTTCGCCGTTCTGGTTGTAGGGTGCGACCACTTCGCGCACCAGATCCGTCAAATCGACTTCCTCAACCACCTCGTCGCGGCCATCGCGGATAAACGCAAGGAACTGGTCGAGAATCGCATCCATGTCCTCGATGTCACGGACCATGTCGTCGGTCAGGTCGGTATGGTTGCCCATCAATTCCAGGGACAATCGCAATCGCGTCAGCGGCGTGCGCAGGTCGTGAGACACGCCGGCCAGCATCAACTCACGTTCGCGTCCGGCCTGTTCGACGTCCTCCGCCATCTGGTTGAACGCGCCGTACACTTCGGTCATTTCACTGGGCGTATCACTTACCGGCAGACGAACGCTACGCCCCTGGCCCAATTGCCGGGCGGCAAACACCAGCCGTTTAAGGGGCTGGTTGAGCTGGCGAACGAAAATCCACGCGGATGCCGTTGAAAGCAACCCGATCGCCAGGAACCAGCCCAGCACGTTCCAGATCTTCTGCCCCCGCAACGGATGGGGGTACAGCGGCACTTTCAGCCAGTCCTCACCCAGGCTCGGCGCACGCACCCACAATGCCGGAGACACATGCATACGCAGACGGACCTCGGTGTCTTCACCCAGTTCGGCCTGCATTTGGCGCTGGTAAATCTCGCTATAGGGCCAATGCTGCTCGCCCTCGGGCACACCCGCGCCCGCCACGCGCACCAGGGTGGCGGCCTTGGCGATCTTCTCGCGGTTCTCGGGATCAGCGGCCCAGTAGGCGCGTAGCGTCAGAGCGACACCGTGGCTGTACTGTCGATCCACCAGCACATCTTCGTTCATCAACAGATAAACCAGCGTAAGTGCCTTGGAAAACAGAACGACGATCAGCACCAGCCAAAGGGTGCGGGAAAAGAAACTTTGTGGGAACCACAGCGGGGTTTTCATAGATGACAGCTGGACACCTTGCAGGAACGAACGGCGCTCGCAGAATTGCAGACGCCGGGCATCCCGTCGACCCTCACGGAGTCAAACGCCAGAATGCCCGCCGTGCAAATCATCGATCACTTGGTGGCGGTGCCATCCGGCACGAACACATAGCCCACACCCCAAACCGTCTGGATGTACCGTGGTTTGGACGGGTCCGGCTCGATCATCCGGCGCAGACGGGAAATCTGCACGTCGATGGAGCGCTCCAGGGCGTCCCACTCCCGACCACGGGCCAGGTTCATCAGCTTGTCGCGGGTCAGCGGCTGACGCGCGTTCATCACCAGGGCCTTGAGCACTGCGAATTCGCCAGTGGTGAGCATGTGCACTTCGTCGCCACGCTTGAGCTCGCGGGTGGCCAGCGACAATTCGTAGTCGCCAAAGGTAACGCTTTCATCTTCGCTGCCCGGCGCGCCCGGTACTGGCAGTGCCTGACGGCGCAATACGGCCTTGACCCGCGCCATCAACTCATCCGGGTTGAAGGGTTTGGCCAGGTAGTCATCGGCGCCCAGTTCGAGGCCCTTGATGCGGCTCAGCTCATCGCCCTTGGCAGTGAGCATGATGATTGGAATCTGATTGTTCACGCCGCGCAGGCGCTTGCAAGCGGTCAGACCGTCTTCGCCAGGCAGCATCAGATCGAGTACGACCAGATTGAAGACTTCGCGCCCCAGCAGGCGATCCATCTGCTCGGTGTTTGGCACCGCGCGGGCACGGTAGCCCTTGGAATTGAAGAATCGCTCCAGCAGGCTGCTCAGCCCCGGATCGTCATCAACGATGAGAATTTTTTCGCCTTCAGCAGTTTGTGCAGTGCTGCTCATTGGATGCTCCTCTTATCTCGGCGCGCATTATGGCCTAGCTGCCGTTATACGCACCGTGTGCATTGTTAGCAGATTTTTCCTCGACTGCCAGCAAACCCGCGCCGTACAACCACTGGCGCAGTAGCCCTCAAGGACAGAACGCTGGTTATAATGCGGCGCCTCCGTGCAGGGCAATGTCAGATCGTTACCGTTTACTGCCGGGGCTTTTTTTACCCGCTTGCGGTGATTTTTTCGATTTCGAGGGTCAATAGGCAGCCTCTTGACCCAGGCAGCGGCGCCCGTCAGGCCGCTCAACCAGCCGCGCAAGGCCTTGTTTTCCGGGCCTGCGAGCTGCTTCTAAGAATTTCAGGTGGATTTATGGACAGCATCAACAGCCGCATCGCCGAAGAACTCGGTGTACGCCCCCAACAGGTCGAAGCGGCCGTCGCTCTACTGGACGAAGGCTCCACGGTGCCCTTCATCGCCCGTTACCGAAAAGAAGTGACCGGCAGCCTCGACGACATCCAACTGCGTCACCTGGAAGAGCGCCTGCGCTACCTGCGGGAACTCGACGAACGGCGTATCAGTATCCTCGCCAGCATCGAGGAACAGGGCAAGCTGACCCCACAGCTTGAGCGCGACATCAAGCTCGCCGACACCAAGACCCGCCTTGAAGACCTCTACCTGCCCTACAAACAAAAGCGTCGTACCAAGGGCCAGATCGCCCTCGAAGCCGGCCTGGGCGAGCTGGCCGACGGCTTGTTCAACGACCCGTCGCTGACCCCGGACACCGAAGCTGCTCGCTTTATCGATGCCGAAAAAGGCGTCGCCGACGTCAAGGCCGCCCTCGAAGGCGCCAAGTACATCCTCATGGAGCGCTTCGCCGAAAACGCCAGCCTCCTGGAAAAACTGCGTACGTACCTCAAGCAGGAAGCCACCCTCAGTGCTCGCGTCATCGCCGGCAAAGAGGAAGAAGGCGCCAAGTTCCGCGATTACTTCGAACACGATGAGCCGCTCAAGAGCATGCCGTCCCACCGTGCCCTGGCGATTTTCCGTGGCCGCAACGAGGGCATTCTCAGCTCCGCGCTCAAAGTCGGCGACGAGCTGCCGGGCAGCATGCACCCGTGCGAAGGCATGATCGGTCAACAATTCGGCATCCAGAACCAGAATCGTCCTGCGGATAAGTGGCTCGGCGAAGTGGTGCGCTGGACCTGGAAGGTCAAGCTCTACACCCACCTGGAAACCGACCTGCTGGGCGAATTGCGTGATGGCGCCGAAACCGAAGCCATCAACGTGTTCGCCCACAACCTGCACGACCTGCTGCTGGCCGCCCCGGCCGGCCCGCGCGCCACCCTGGGCCTTGACCCTGGCCTGCGCACCGGCTGCAAGGTCGCGGTGGTCGACGCCACCGGCAAGCTGCTGGATCACGCCACGGTTTACCCGCACGTGCCGCATAACAAGTGGGACCAGACGCTCGCGATCCTCGCCGCCCTGTGCGCCAAGCACGCGGTGGACCTGATCGCCATCGGCAACGGCACCGCCAGCCGTGAAACCGACAAGCTGGCCGCCGAGCTGATCAAAAAATACCCAGCCATGAAGATGACCAAGGTCATGGTCTCGGAGGCAGGGGCTTCGGTGTACTCGGCGTCGGAGCTGGCGTCCAAGGAATTCCCGGACCTCGACGTGTCGATCCGTGGCGCCGTGTCCATTGCCCGCCGCCTGCAGGATCCACTGGCCGAGCTGGTGAAAATCGACCCTAAATCCATCGGTGTCGGCCAGTACCAGCACGATGTGTCACAGCTGAAACTGGCGCGTGGCCTGGATGCGGTGGTGGAAGACTGCGTAAACAAGGTCGGCGTGGATGTAAACACTGCCTCGGTCGCGCTGTTGGCACGTATTTCCGGCCTGAACACCACCCTGGCGCAGAATATCGTCACTCACCGTGACGAGAACGGAGCGTTCAAAACCCGCGCCGCGCTGAAAAAGGTCGCACGCCTGGGTGAGAAAACCTTCGAACAAGCCGCTGGTTTCCTACGCGTAATGAACGGTGACAATCCGCTGGATTCGTCGGCCGTTCACCCGGAAGCGTATCCACTGGTACAACGCATTGCCGCCGAAACCGACCGCGACATCCGCTCGCTGATTGGCGACGCCGCGTTCCTCAAGCGCCTGGACCCCAAGAAGTACACTGACGAAACCTTCGGCGTACCGACCATCACCGACATCCTGCAAGAACTGGAAAAACCCGGCCGCGACCCCCGCCCGGAGTTCAAGACCGCGGAGTTCCAGGAGGGCGTGGAAGACCTCAAGGACCTGCAACTGGGCATGATCCTCGAAGGTGTCGTGACCAACGTGACCAACTTCGGCGCTTTTGTGGATATCGGCGTGCATCAGGACGGTTTGGTGCATATCTCCGCGCTTTCGGAGAAATTCATCAAGGACCCACGCGAAGCGGTGAAAGCCGGTGATGTGGTCAAGGTCAAAGTCATGGAAGTCGACATTCCACGCAAACGCGTCGGCCTGTCGATGCGCATGAGCGACACCCCCGGCGAGAAAATCGACGGCGCCCGTGGCGCACGCCCAGGCTCGGCACCGCGCCAGTCGCAGAACCGCTCCGAAAGCAGTCAACCGCGCAAGGAAACCGCAACTGCAGCGCCAAGCAACAACGCCATGGCCTCGCTGTTCGCCAACGCCAAGCAGTTGAAGAAACGCTGATGGAAATCCCGGCCGGTTTGACTCAGAGCGCGTTCAGCGAACTGATCGGCTGCCGCCTGCAACACCTTGAAGAAGGCGTTGCACAGGTGGCCCTGACCCTGGAGCCGCACTTGCGCAACCGTGCGGGCAAGCTCCATGGCGGGGCGATTTTCAGCCTGGTGGACATCACCATGGGCCTGGCCTGTTCCAGCAGCCATGGTTTTGACCAGCAGAGCGCGACCATCGAGTGCAAGATCAACTACATCCGCGCCGTGGAAGACGGGGATGTGCTGTGCACCGGCCGGGTGATTCACGCCGGCCGGCGCACGTTGGTGGTCGAAGCCGATGTGTATCAGGACGAAAGACTTGTCGCAAAAGCACAGGGCACCTTCGCTGTCCTATAGCTCCCCACCCTCGATTTGAGTTAATTTCGGCGCTGCGATAACGGCGTCGGAATTTTCCCGCTGCGCTATGGCCCAATTCATGGAGTGAAGTAGGCTTTATTTACCGCGGGTCAAATAGACTCAAAACCAGGCGATCACGCCAGTTTTAACTTCACCCTTGTAGACCGTCCTGCCCACCCCCATATTGGGGCGACTGACGCGTGAAGGAATCCAACTTGAGCGAACTTCTCAACCGCCGCCTGGCTCTGCTCGGCAAGCGCGAACACCTCTCCCTGCTAGAGCAGTGCCTGCATGGCATCGAGCGTGAATGCCTACGTGTCACCGGTGAAGGTCGCCTGGCGCAAACGCCGCACCCGGAAGCCCTGGGCGCCGCGTTGACCAATGAATTGATCACCACCGACTACTCGGAATCGCTGCTGGAGTTCATCACCCCAGCCCTGCCCAACCCGGCCGACACCCTGAGCAGCCTGGACAAGATCCACCGATTTGCCTACACCAAGCTGGGCAGCGAATATCTGTGGAGCCCTTCGATGCCGTGCCCGTTGCCGGCCGAGGAAGATATTCCGATTGCCTACTACGGCACCTCCAATATCGGACAGCTCAAGTATGTGTACCGCAAGGGCCTGGCCCTGAGGTACGGCAAGACCATGCAGTGCATCGCCGGCATCCACTACAACTTTTCCCTGCCGGAACAGTTGTGGCCGTTGCTCAAGGAGACTGAAGGATTCGTCGGCACCGACCGCGACTACCAGTCCACGGCCTATATCGCGCTGATCCGCAATTTCCGCCGTTACAGCTGGCTGCTGATGTACCTGTTCGGTGCCTCGCCGGCCCTGGACGCAGGTTTCCTGCGCGGTCGCTCGCACCAGTTGGAAGTGCTCGACGCCGACACCCTGTACCTGCCCTACGCCACCAGCCTGCGCATGAGCGACCTGGGTTACCAGAGCAACGCCCAAGCCGGGCTTACGCCGTGCTACAACGACTTGGCGAGCTACACCGACAGCCTGCGTGAAGCGGTGGCAACGCCCTACGCGCCATACGTCGAAATCGGCACGCACAAGGACGGTGAGTGGGTGCAGCTCAACACCAACATCCTGCAGATCGAAAACGAGTACTACTCCAACATCCGCCCCAAGCGCGTGACCTACACCGGCGAACGGCCGATCCAGGCGCTGGTGGCCCGTGGCATCCAGTACATCGAAGTGCGCTGCCTGGACATCAACCCGTTCCTGCCGATGGGCATCGATCTGCCGGAGTCGCGCTTCCTCGACGCATTCCTGCTGTACTGCGCGCTGAACGACAGCCCGTTGTTCGCCAACACTGCGTGCGGCAATGCCACCGCCAACTTCCTCAGCGTGGTCAAGGAAGGTCGCCGTCCAGGCCTGCAATTGCAGCGCGACGGCGCGCCGGTGGACATGAAGGAATGGGCCACCGAACTGCTGGAGAAGATTGCACCGCTGGCCGCCCTGCTCGATCAGAGCCACGGTATCAGCGAGCACAGCCAGGCGCTGGACGCCCAACTGGCGAAAATCAACGACCCGTCGTTGACGCCGTCGGCCCAGGTGCTGGCAGCGATGGCCGAGCGCAAAGAGACTTTTGCGCAGTTCTCCCTGCACCAGAGCCAGCTGCATGCCGAGTATTTCCGCCAGGAGCCACTGGCTGCCGAGGAACAGACGCGGTTTGAAGAACTGGCGCGTAAATCGCTGGCACAGCAGGCGGAGCTGGAGCAGAACGAAGTGGGCGATTTTGATGTGTTTGTCGGGGCGTACCAGGCGAGTATCCTGGCCATCAGCAACTGACTGAAGCCGAATCTGGCTCGACATGTGGGAGGGGGCTTGCCCCCGATTGCAGTGGGTCAGCTACACATTAGCTGGCAGCTCCACCGCTATCGGGGGCAAGCCCCCTCCCACATTTGCCTTCACTTGACTGAAAACCCGCTGCAGCTGTTCTCCACATAAGCTAATTCGAAAATGTTATTTATTTTCGGATTCTTAGATCATTTAGTCTCCTCACACGCCGACCCTCGGCCGCCTGATTGAGGAGCTTCCCCTTGAAACTGCTTACCCCTCTGCGCCTCTTGGCCGCATTGTCACTGGCCGGTGCCAGCCTGTTTGCCCAGGCGGCGGATGTGACCATCGCTTATCAGACCACCGTAGACCCGGCCAAAGTCGCCCAGGCCGACGGTGCGTATGAAAAAGCCACCAACGCCAAGATCGACTGGCGCAAATTCGACAACGGCGCCGATATCATTGCCGCCATCGCTTCCGGCGACGTGCAGATCGGCTACCTCGGTTCCAGCCCGCTGACCGCAGCGATCACACGCAAAGTTCCAGTGCAAACCTTCCTCGTCGCCACCCAGATCGGCGGCGCCGAAGCCTTGGTGGCACGCAATGGTTCGGGGATCAACAGCCCCCAGGACCTGATCGGCAAGAAAATCGCCGTGCCTTTCGTCTCCACCGGCCACTACAGCCTGCTGGCCGCGCTGAAGCACTGGAACATCGACCCAGCCAAAGTGACCATCCTCAACCTCGCGCCACCGGCGATCATCGCCGCCTGGAAGCGCGGTGACATCGACGCCACCTACGTCTGGGACCCGGCGTTGGGCGTGGCCAAGGAAAACGGCAAAGTGCTGATCACCTCCGGCGAATTGGCCAAGTTCGGTGCGCCAACCTTCGATGCGTGGATCGTGCGTAAGGATTTTGCCGAGAAGCACCCGGAAATCGTCACGGCCTTCGCCAAAGTCACTCTGGATGCCTACTCCGCCTACCGCAAAGACCCACAAGCCTGGCTCGCCGACAAAGGCAACGTCGACAAACTGGTGAAGCTTTCCGGCGCAAAAGCCAGCGATATTCCGCTGCTGCTGCAAGGCAACGTCTACCCGCTGGCCGCGGACCAGGTGACCCTGCTCGGCGCACCGACCACCAAGGCCGTAACCGATACCGCTGCGTTCCTCAAGGAACAAGGCAAGGTCGACGCCGTGCTGCCGGACTACGCCCCTTACGTCAGCGCCAAGTTCATCACTAACTGATTCAAGGAGTTCATCGCGATGGCCTTGCTACAACTGGAGCGCATCAGCGCACAGTACCCAGGTGCCCCGGAGCCGGTACTGGCGGATATTTCACTCGACCTGGGCCCCCAGCAATTGCTGGTGGCCCTCGGCCCGTCCGGCAGTGGCAAGACCTCGCTGTTGAACCTGATTGCCGGTTTTGTCGAACCTTCTGCAGGGCGCATCACCCTTGATGGCGTGACGGTCAAAGGCCCCAGCGCCGAGCGCGGCGTGGTGTTCCAGGACGATGCATTGCTGCCCTGGCAGGATGTGCTGGCCAATGTCGGCTTTGGCCTCGAACTGGCCGGGGTACCCAAGGCGCAACGCGAAGTACGTGCCCGGGAAATGCTCGCGCTGGTGGATCTGGCGGGTTTCGACGGCCGCCGTATCTGGCAGCTCTCCGGCGGCCAGAAGCAACGTGTCGGCCTGGCGCGTGCCTTGGCGGCAGACCCACGGATGTTGTTGATGGACGAACCCTTCGGCGCCCTCGATGCCTTTACCCGCGAACAGATGCAGGAGTTATTGCTGCAAGTCTGGCGGCGCACGGCCAAGCCGGTGTTCCTGATCACCCATGACATCGAAGAAGCCGTGTTCCTCGCCACTGATCTGATCCTGCTGGCGCCCAACCCCGGCCAGATCGTCGAGCGCCTGCGCCTGGACTTCGGCCAACGCTACGCGGCCGGCGAATCGGCGCGGGCGATCAAGTCCGACCCGCGCTTTATCGAGACCCGCGAACACGTGCTGGGCAAAGTGTTCTCGCAACGGCAGGTGTCCGCATGAGCAGCTACGAACTCCCCGCCACCGCCATCAAGCCGGTGCTGATTCCGGTGCGCCGCAGTCTGAGTACGCGCTGGATCAGCCTGCTGACGCTAATCGCGTTACTGGCAATTTGGTGGGCCGTGACCGCCACCGGCTTGATCGAACCACTGTTCCTGCCGCCGCCATCCGCCGTGTTGCAAAAGGGCTGGTTGCTGGCCACCACGGGCTACATGGACTCCACCTTGTGGCAGCACCTGGGCGCGAGCCTCAGCCGCATCGGCCTGGGCCTGGGCTTTGCGGTGCTGACCGCCGTGCCGGTGGGCATCGCCATCGGCTCCAACCGCATCGCCCGTGGGATTCTCGACCCGCTGATCGAGTTCTACCGGCCGATTCCGCCTTTGGCTTACCTGCCGCTGATCGTGATCTGGTGCGGCATCGGCGAGCTGTCCAAAGTGCTGCTGATTTACCTGGCGATCTTTGCACCGATTGCCATCGCCACCGCGACGGGGGTGCGCACCGTCGACCCGGCCAAGCTGCGCGCTGCGCAGTCGCTGGGCGCTACCCGCGCCCAACTGATCCGCCATGTGATCCTGCCCAGCGCCCTGCCCGATATCCTCACCGGCGTGCGCATCGGCCTGGGTGTGGGCTGGTCCACCTTGGTCGCTGCCGAGCTGATCGCGGCCACCAGCGGCCTGGGTTTTATGGTGCAGTCGGCGGCGCAGTTCCTGGTCACCGATGTGGTGGTGCTGGGGATTCTGGTCATCGCCCTGATCGCTTTCGCCATGGAAATGGGTCTGCGCGCCCTGCAGCGTAAATTAGTGCCTTGGCATGGCCAGGCACACTGAGTGATGAGAATTAAATGAGCCGCCTGACCGTTACGCCATTAAGCACCGCCTTAGGCGCCCAGATCAGTGGCGTCGATATCACCCGGCCTCTGAACCTCGAACAGCGCGACGCCATCGAACAGGCGCTGCTGACTCACTCGGTGCTGTTCTTCCGCGACCAGGCCATCACCCCGCAACAACAGGCGCGGTTCGCGGCGAATTTCGGCGACCTGCACATTCACCCGATCTACCCCAACGTGCCGGAACAGCCCGAAGTGCTGATCCTCGACACCGCCGTCACCGACGTGCGCGACAACGCCGTATGGCACACCGACGTGACCTTCCTGCCCACCCCGGCGCTCGGCGCGGTGCTCAGTGCCAAACTGTTGCCGGCGTTTGGCGGCGACACGTTGTGGGCCAGTGGGATTGCGGCGTATGAAGCGTTGTCCGAGCCGTTGAAGGTGCTGCTCAATGGGTTGACCGCGACTCACGACTTCACCAAATCCTTCCCGCTGGAACGCTTCGGCAACACCGCAGAAGACCTGTTGCGCTGGGAAGAAACCCGCAAAAAGAACCCGCCGTTGTCACACCCGGTGGTGCGTACGCATCCGGTGAGCGGGCGCAAATCGCTGTTTGTCAGTGATGGTTTCACGACCAAAATAAACGAACTGGAACCGGCCGAGAGTGAAGCGATTCTCAAGCTGCTGTTCGCCCACGCGACGCGCCCGGAATTCACCATTCGCTGGCGCTGGCAGGAGAATGACGTGGCGTTCTGGGACAACCGCGTGACCCAGCATTACGCGGTGGATGACTACCGGCCACAACGGCGGGTGATGCACCGGGCGACGATTCTGGGGGATGTGCCGTTCTAACATCCTCTAAAAAAACGATCAGTGGCTGGATAAAAAACCAGTCCCTTACTTCCATAACGAAGAAATATGGAGTAAAAATCCGCTTACCGAATATTGAGTGGTGATTACGTGGTCACACAACAAGAAATCCAAGGGTTCATCCGTGCACAGGTAAATAAAGAATTTTTCGAGGAGCTTGGAGTTTTACTTCCTCAAACCTTCCAAAAAGCCTTGAAAGAAACTCAAGAGCTGCTGATTTATACTCCCCATGAAGATTTGCGAGGGCACTTACGGCATTCGCTAGTCCAAGAGTCCCTGGCTGGAATGAAGCGGTGGAATCCGATAATCAAGTCAACAGATCCGAAGGGGCACAATTATGTGCTGCTTGAGCTCGGCTCACTGAGAATCACGGCGGTGGTGCTTCCTTGGCAGAAGGAAATCCGCGATGCAAAACACCGAAGCGAACTCAAAACGTTAAATGAATCCCTTGCAGACACCCAAATGGACTGGATCGATGGGCTCAAACATACCGTAGCCGAACAATTGATTCATGCGCTTGTCGTAGTCCATGCACCTCCTACTCGCTCAGAGGATCAGTCAGAGCCACGCGCAATCATGATGGCCGTACCGTACTTCAACGGTAAGGGCTTCCACATGAATTGCACATTTGAGGATTTGCTTCAAAGCTATTCTGATACTGAGGCGGTTCAGCAGAAACCAGTTGAGTTGGTGAAATTGCGAGATAAGATGCGCCGCGCCGAAGAAACCGAAGACCAAGCTGATGATGAGCAAAACGCCAAGAGGTAGACCATGAGAACGGGAGTCGCGGGCTTTCAGTCAGAGCGCCTCAAGCAATTGCGCCTTGCGTTTGGGATGACGCAAACCACTCTCGCCGAGATGGTGGGGCGCGCCTCTGGCAACGTTTCAAAATGGGAGAATGGGCTTCAGGTCCCAGAGGCCGACGCCTTCCGGCGCTTATGCGAAGTTTTCGGGGTCAGCGAAAACTGGTTACTTGAGGAACAGTTCACAACTGGCGAGAACACTCCATTTTTCTTTCGATCGCAGGTCAGCACTACGACCAGCGCACGGGAAATAGCGGAAGTACGTTTGGAGTGGCTTCAAGAAATCTCTTACAAACTGCAAGAAAGCCTTGAATTTATTGAAGTCAATGTGCCGCATTTAGAAGAGCATAATTGCGAACTGATTTCTGACGAAGAAATCGAACAGATGGCCAGTAAATGCCGTCAAACCTGGGGACTAGGGATAGCTCCGATCTCCAATGTCGTTCACGTATTGGAGAGTGCAGGTATTGTCTGTGCTCGGACCACACTCGGGCACCTGAAAATGGATGGCGTTTCGAATTGGTACGAGTTGGACCAACGGCCATATGTTTTACTTGTCGCGGATAAGGCAAACGGGATCAGAAATCGCTTTGATGCGGCCCATGAGCTCGGACATATCGTTCTGCATAGGTACATATCCAAAGAGCAGTACGACACGAATTACGCACTTCTTGAAACTCAAGCTCATCGATTTGCAAGCGCCTTTTTACTGCCCCCAGAAAGCTTTCTGCGAGAAGTCCGTTGGCCGACACTGGATACGTTGCTAGCTCTGAAACCACGCTGGAAAGTCTCAGTAGCCGCAATGGTGAGGCGTTGTTTAGATCTAGAAATAATCAACGACACCACAACCACCAGACTATGGAAGGCCAGATCTGCCAGGGGATGGGTAAAGGGAGAGCCTATGGACAGCGATTTTGACTTCGAAAAGCCCCAACTGATCGCGCGAGGAGTGAAAATGCTTGTTGAAAACAACGTGCTTTCGCGATCTCAGCTAAGGCAGGTGCTCGGGTTGCCACTACACATTCTAGAAAACCTTTGTAGCTTGGACGAAGGTTATTTCAACCTCCCGGACAAGTCGCAAGTAGTAGATATACAGTTGAGAAAGCGATCTACACGCGAAACTTTTTTCAACGAAACGGCAGAAATACTCGGTTTCCCGAACAAAAAGTAACAAAATCAGCAGCCCGTTCTTCTTGCAAGCCCTCCCTCTACAGGAAGGGCTTGCTTTCAATGCTATTCAGCGGTGGACGGCTTTTCCCACAGGTTAATCCCACCTTCCTGCGCAAACCGATCGATCTCCGCCAGTTCTTCCGCGCTGAAACTCAAGTTCTTCAGCGCACCAACGTTCTCGATAATCTGCTCCGGCCGGCTCGCGCCGATCAGCGCGCTGGTGACCCGTGGATCACGCAGCGTCCAGGCCAGTGCGAGTTGCGCCAGGCTCTGGCCACGACGCTGGGCGATTTCGTTCAACGCACGTACGTGGGCGATGTTGGCTTCGGACAAGTGCTTGGCCTGCAACGAACCACCGCCTGGACGATTGACCCGTGCATCCGCTGGCACGCCATTGAGGTATTTGTCGGTCAACAAACCCTGGGCCAGGGGCGTGAAAGCGATCACGCCGGCGCCGAGTTCTTCGGTGGTATCCAGCAGGTCTTTTTCTACCCAGCGGTTGAGCAGGTTGTAGGCCGGCTGGTGGATCAGCAGCGGCACTTTCCACTCCTTGAGCAGCGCCGCGATTTCACGGGTTTTCACCCCCGAATACGACGAGATACCGATGTACAACGCCTTGCCTTGTTGCACGGCCGTGGCGAGGGCGCTGGCGGTTTCTTCCAGCGGGGTGTCGGCGTCAAAACGGTGGGAGTAGAAAATGTCCACGTAGTCGACGCCCAGGCGTTGCAGGCTCTGGTCAAGGCTGGCCAGCACGTATTTGCGCGAGCCGCCGCCCTGGCCGTAAGGGCCGGGCCACATGTCCCAACCGGCCTTGCTGGAGATGATCAATTCGTCGCGGTAATGCTTGAAGTCTTCGCGCAGCAAACGGCCGAAATTGATCTCGGCGCTGCCGTAGGGCGGGCCGTAGTTGTTAGCCAGGTCGAAGTGGTTTATCCCCAGGTCAAACGCGGTGCGCAACAGGGCGCGCTGGGTGTCGATCGGGGTGCAGTCGCCAAAGTTGTGCCACAGCCCCAGGGACAGTGCAGGCAGCACCAGTCCACTGCGGCCTACGCGGCGATACGGGATAGATTCATAGCGGTTTTCGGCAGCAATGTACGTCATCGAATCCTCTCTGGGCTTAGGGCAAATAAGGCCTGGGAATAAGGTTATTCCCAGGCCTTTTAACCAGCTGAATCGCTTAAGTCTGCCCTTTCGTTTTACAGCAAATGGCTGCCCGAATGGAACGACAAGATGACCTCAACGCACCAGGTGCAGGAACTGCAAATGCCGCTCGTACTGGTCGAGGATGTCGTTGATGATCTGCTCTTTGGTATAGCCCACCAGATCGTAGTCCTGGCTGCCCTCGCTCAAGTGAACTTCCGCCCGGTAATAGCGGCGGTTGTTGATCTCTTTGGAGCCCATGCCGCCACGGGCGAACGACGGCGTGAAGTAGCCGCGCATCTGCACCTGGTAGATGAAAGGATGTTCCTCGCCATGGCCGATCTCCAGGCTGACGCTGTCGTTGGACGGATCCGGCTGGGTCACCACCGAGAGGCCCTTCTCGACAAACACTGCCGTCACTTCTTCAATCGCCGGGCGCACCGTCGACTCAAGGAAGCGGTACACCTCATCCCTCGATGGGAAATGCACCGCCTGGCTCAAGCGCTGGCGCCAGCCGCCCTTACCTTTGCGTGAAGCCGAGATCGGCGCCAACGAATGCAACTGTGCGATCTGCTTTTGCGATTCGAGGTAGAACGCCTTGTGCAGCCCCCACATCATCAGCAGCAGGATCAGCGAGAACGGCAGCGAGGTCAGCACCACCGCCGATTTCAGCGAGTCGATACTGCCGGCGAACAGCAAGGCACTGGTGACCAGCGCCGTCATCGCGCCCCAGAACACCCGCAGCCATTTGGGCCCGTCTTCATCGGCATTGCCACCCTTGGACGACAGGGTCGACAAGACCACCGTGCCCGAATCCGCCGAGGTGACGAAGAATACGAAACTGATGAACACCGTGACCGCGATTACGGTTTTGCTCCACGGATAGGTTTCCAGCAGCAGGTAGAGGCTCATCGACGGGTCATCGATGGCCGACTGACCGAGCGCGGCCATGCCGTGGTTGAGCACTTGGTCGATGGCGCTGTTACCGAAAATCGACATCCATGCCAGGGTGAAGCCCAGCGGGATCAGCAGCACGCCGAACACGAATTCGCGAATGGTACGGCCACGGGAAATCCGTGCGATAAACAGGCCCACGAACGGCGACCATGCGATCCACCAGGCCCAGTAGAACACCGTCCAACCGCCCAGCCAGTCGCTCGGTTTGTCGTAGGCGTAGACGTCGAAACTCTTGGTCGGCAGCGCGCCGAGGTAATCGCCGATGTTCTGGATCAGGGTATTGAGCAAATGCTGGGTAGGCCCGGCAAACAACACGAACAGCAGCAGCGCGCAGGCCAGCAGCATGTTGATGTCGGACATCACCCGCACGCCTTTATCGACGCCGGCTACTGCGACCAGAATCGCCGCGCCCATCATCAGGGTGATCAGGCCAACCTGAATCCACTGGGTGTGGGCAATGCCGAACAGATAGTCCAGGCCAGAGTTGAGGTGCAACACACCAAAGCCCATGTCGGCGCCAAGACCGAACACCGTAGCGATGATGCCGAAGCCATCCACCGCATAGCCGATGGGGCCGTTGATGCGCTTGCCGATCAGCGGGTACAGCGCCGAGCGCAACGCCAGCGGCAGGTTATGCCGGTAGGCGAAATACGCCAGCGCCATGCCGACAAACGCGAACACGCCCCAGCCGTGCAGGCCCCAGTGCAGAAACAGAATCTGCATGGCCTGACGCGCCGCATCGGCGTTCATCGGCGCGCCTTGTGGCGGCTGCACCAGGTGCGTCAGGGGTTCGGATACGCAGAAGAAAAACAGCGTGATGCTGATGCCGGCCGCGAACAGCATGCCGGCCCAGGACAGGTAACTGAATTCGGGCTCGTCGTGGTCGGCACCGAGTTTTATCTTGCCGTAGCCCGATAGCGCGGTGACCACCACGAAGACCAGATACAGGGTCATCGCCAGCATGTAGTACCAGCCGACCGTATTGGCCGCCCAGTTTTGCGCCGCCAGCAGCCAGGCACCGGCCTGTTGCGGGATAGCGATGACAGTGATGCCGAACAGCAGGATGAAGGTCGCGGCGAAATAGAAAACCGGCGCATTCATGCGCACTTGGCCGCTGGCAGGGGTGGACGATGCACTCATGGACGATGCACCCCGAGGTTGAAGGATGTGGCTGTAAATAACGGACTCAGCAAAGGTAAGCCTCCTGTTGTGAGCGGGCAGCGAACCACCGGGTTTAACTTGAACGAACGTTCAAGTTAAACATGAATAGGCGGTCCGGGACTAATCGCAGGGCTGAGTGGTATGACGGGTGAGCAAAGGAAATCGTTCAGCGACTGCTGACTGAAACACGGTCTCCGTGTGGAATGCCGTCAAAATGTGGGAGGGGGCTTGCTCCCTCCCACAGGTGACCGGTGCAGGTTCTCTACTTTTGCGCCCCATCATCATGCTGCAGATTCGCCTGGGTGATGTTCGCCTCAGCCGGCACACTGCGCGTCAGCCACACATTCCCGCCAATGGTCGAACCCTTGCCAATGGTGATTCGCCCCAGGATCGTCGCCCCGGCGTAGATCACCACATCGTCCTCGACGATCGGGTGACGCGGATGGCCCTTCTGCAACTGCCCGTCTTCATCCGCCGGGAAGCGCTTGGCGCCCAACGTGACGGCCTGGTAGATACGCACCCGCTCGCCGATGATCGCGGTTTCGCCAATCACCACACCCGTCCCATGGTCGATAAAGAAACTCGGGCCGATCTGTGCGCCGGGGTGAATGTCGATGCCGGTGGCCGAGTGAGCGATTTCCGCGCTGATCCGCGCCAGCAGCGGCAAACCGGCGCGGTACAGGTGGTGGGCCAGGCGATGGTGAATCACCGCCAAAATCCCCGGGTAGCACAGCAACACCTCATCCACACTGCGCGCGGCCGGGTCGCCGTGGTAGGCGGCGAGTACGTCGGTGTCCAGCAGGTTGCGCAGGGACGGCAAGGCCAGGGCGAAATCCTGGATCAGGCGGATGGCGTGGGCATCAATCTGGCTGTCGTCCTGGCCGCCCTGCCGCGCGGCATAACGCAGCTCCAGGCGTGCCTGGGCAAGCAACGCATTCAGCGCGACGTCGAGGGTATGGCCGACGTAGAAGTCTTCACTTTCTTCACGCAGATCCGCCGGCCCCAGGCGCATCGGGAACAGTGCGCCGCACAAAGCTTCGAGGATCTGCGCAACGGCTTCTCGGGACGGCAACTCGCGGCCGCCATGCTCGCCGCTCAAGCGCCCATTGCGCGTTCGCCACGCGTCTCGGGCACCGCGCAACTGGCTGACGATGGTCTGTAATTGCCAATGGCTGGAACGCTCACTCACGGTATTCACTCCTGACGTAATGGCAATCACTTTACGGTATGCACCTCGGCGGGCCTTAAGAACCAATGGTGTGATGCTAAGAACCATCGGGCATAAGCGATTGACGGTTGCCCGATGAAAAGTGCCTGCCTATAGTCGCTTTATCCCTTAGCCACCGTGCGTAGCCATGATCAAGCAACAGCTCGACCGTTTTAACCGCCTGGACCTGCTCGGCGGCGCCACCGCCCTGGAAAAACTCGAACGGCTGTCGACCTGGTTGGGACGTGACATCTACGTCAAGCGCGACGACACCACGCCACTGGCCATGGGCGGCAACAAGCTGCGCAAACTCGAATACCTCGCGGCCGATGCTATAGCACAGGGCGCCGACACGCTGGTGACGGCTGGCGCTATCCAGTCCAACCACGTACGCCAGACCGCCGCCCTCGCCGCCAAACTCGGCCTGGGCTGCGTCGCGCTGCTGGAAAACCCCACCGGCACCGACGACCCCAACTACCTCGGCAACGGCAACCGCCTGCTGCTGGAACTGTTCGACGCTAAAGTTGAATTGGTGGAAAACCTCGATAACGTCGACGACCAACTCAACGCCCTCGCCGATCGCCTGCGCAGCAGCGGCAAGAAGCCGTACCTGGTGCCCATCGGCGGCTCCAATGCCCTCGGCGCCCTGGGTTATGTGCGCGCCGGCCTGGAACTGGCCGCGCAGATCGAAGACAGCGGCATCGAATTCGCCGCCGTGGTGTTGGCTTCCGGCAGTGCAGGTACCCACAGCGGCCTGGCACTGGCGTTGAGCGAAGCGCTGCCGAATCTGCCGGTGGTGGGCATCACCGTGTCGCGCACCGACGAAGCCCAGCGCCCGAAAGTGCAGGGGCTGGCCGAGCGCACGGCCGAGTTGCTGGGTGTGGATATCCCCGAAGCGTTCAAGGTAATCCTGTGGGACGAATACTTCGGCCCGCGCTATGGCGAACCGAACGCCGGCACCTTGGCCGCGATCAAACTGTTGGCCAGCCAGGAAGGCCTGCTGTTGGACCCGGTCTATACGGGCAAGGCCATGGCCGGTCTGCTGGACGGCATCGGGCGTCAACGCTTTGAAGATGGGCCAATCATCTTCCTGCACACCGGTGGGGCGCCGGCGTTGTTTGCTTATGACTCGGTTTTCAACTGAATAAACGCGGGCTATAGGTGGGAGGGGGCATGCCCCCCGATTGCGGTCGATCAGTAACAAATATGCTGGCTGACCCGACGGCATCGGGGGCAAGCCCCCTCCCACACTGGATCCAACTTATATTCAAAAATGGAATATGAATTAAGATTTATATTATTTTCAAGTCTTAAAACCTGCCTTTATCATCGCGCCGAAGGCGAAGACGCGCTTCGCGCTTTAAGGCAGGATACGACTACTGCGTCATCTGCTTCGCTCACCATAAAAAACACAGGGGCTCTTCATGACTATTTCCGTATTCCGTCGCACCTTGCTGGTCGGCACTTTGGGTCTGGCGCTCGGCGCCGGGCTGCTGGGCCAAGCGGTTGCCGGCGAGCAACTGGGCAACATCAAAAAGGCCGGCGAGATCAAGATCGGCCTGGAAGGCACCTACCCACCGTTCAGCTTCGTCGATGAAAGCGGCAAGCTCAGCGGTTTCGAAGTCGAGCTGTCCGAAGCTCTGGCCAAGGAGCTGGGCGTCAAGGTCAAGCTGCAGGCCACGCCATGGGACGGCATCCTCGCTGCCCTGGAATCCAAGCGCCTGGACGCTGTGGTCAACCAGGTGACCATCTCTGAAGAGCGCAAGAAGAAGTACGATTTCTCCACGCCTTACACCGTCTCCGGTATCCAGGCGCTGGTGCTCAAGAAGAACGTCGACAGCATCAAGACCGCCGACGACCTGGCCGGCAAAAAAGTCGGTGTCGGCCTGGGCACCAACTACGAACAATGGCTCAAGGACAATCAACCCAAAGCCATCATCAAGACCTATAACGATGACCCAACCAAATTCCAGGACCTGAACGTCGGCCGTATCGACGCCATCCTGATCGACCGCCTGGCCGCCCTGGAATACGCCAAGAAAGCCCCGAAAACCGCCGCTGCCGGCGATGCCTTCTCCCGCCAGGAATCCGGTATCGCCCTGCGCAAAGGCGAGCCTGAATTGCTGGAAGCGGTGAACAAGGCCCTCGACAAGCTGCGCGCCGACGGCACCTTGAAGAAGCTGTCCGAGAAGTACTTCAACGCTGACGTCACTCAATAATGGAGGCAAGTCTCCAACTCGCGCTGGACTCCGCGCCCTTTCTGCTCAAGGGCGCGTATTACACGGTGATCCTCAGCCTCGGCGGCATGTTTTTCGGCTTGCTGCTGGGCTTCGGCCTGGCGTTGATGCGCCTGTCGCGCTTCAAGCTGCTGAGCTGGACTGCCCGGGTCTACGTGTCGTTCTTTCGCGGCACGCCCTTGCTGGTACAGCTGTTCTTGATCTACTACGGCTTGCCGCAAGTGGGTATCGAGCTGGATCCGATCCCGGCCGCCATGATCGGCTTTTCGCTGAACATGGCCGCCTACGCCTGTGAAATCCTGCGGGCCGCCATCGCGTCTATCGAGCGTGGCCAGTGGGAAGCCGCGGCCAGTATCGGCATGACCCGCGCGCAGACCCTGCGCCGGGCCATCCTGCCGCAAGCGATGCGCACTGCGTTGCCGCCGCTGGGCAACAGTTTTATTTCGCTGGTCAAGGACACGGCGCTGGCCGCCACCATCCAGGTGCCGGAGCTGTTTCGCCAGGCGCAACTGGTGTCGGCGCGTACCTTTGAAATTTTCACCATGTATCTGTCCGCCGCCCTGATCTACTGGGTACTGGCGAGCATCCTGGCGCATTTCCAAAACCGTCTGGAAGACCGGGTCAACCGGCATGACCTGGAGTCTTGAAGCATGATCGTGGTTGAAAAACTGACCAAACAATTCAACGGTCAGGTGGTGCTCAACGGTATCGACCTTGAGGTCAAGGAAGGCGAAGTCGTCGCCATCATCGGCCCCAGCGGTTCCGGCAAGACCACCTTCCTGCGCTGCCTGAATTTCCTTGAGGAACCCACCAGCGGCCGTATCAAGGTGGGCGACATCCAGATCGACGGCAGCAAACCGCTCAACCAGCAGCAAGGCCTGGTGCGGCGCCTGCGTCAACACGTGGGTTTTGTGTTCCAGAACTTCAACCTGTTCCCCCATCGCACAGCGCTGGAAAACGTCATCGAAGGGCCCTGCGTGGTCAAGAAGATGCCGCGCGAAGATGCTGTTGCCCTCGGGCGCAAGCTGCTGACCAGGGTTGGCCTGGCGGGCAAGGAAGACGCCTACCCACGGCGCCTGTCCGGTGGCCAGCAACAGCGCGTGGCGATTGCCCGTGCGTTGGCCATGGAGCCGGAAGTGATTCTGTTCGACGAGCCAACCTCGGCCCTCGACCCGGAGCTGGTGGGTGAAGTGCTGGCGACCATCCGCAGCCTGGCTGAAGAGAATCGCACCATGGTCATCGTCACCCACGAAATGAGCTTTGCCCGAGACGTGGCCAACCGTGTGATCTTTTTCGACAAGGGCGTGATCGTGGAGCAAGGCGAAGCCAAGGCGTTGTTTGCCAACCCCAGGGAAGAACGCACCCGACAGTTCCTGAGCAAGTTTTTGGCTCACTGACGCGCGCCTGAATATGGAGAGGCAGATCGCTTCCTCTCCATCATTTGAATTCCTACAGGAAGTCCGCGCGCACACCGGTAAAACACCCCCGCTCTCGCCCCTTAAAACACCCCGCCCAGTCAGACCCATCTGAATATCCCCAAACCCGCCGTTTAGCCTTTTGCCGCCATTGACGCTCCCTGGCCAACCCTCTTATCTAAGGCCCAGAGGATTGGATCCTATCCCGGCTACTCACTGAATCGTTCCTTTCAGCCCCCCCTGCGCACCCGCGCCAAAGGGCTGGAACGATTGCTGCTGGCTGCATCAAGGAGATTACTTATGACGCGCATCGCAACCCCGGCACGGCTCATCGCCCCGACGCTGCCCCAGGCCCTTCGACACGGCATCAATGCCTTGGCAGCCACACAGCTGCTGGTGGATATCGCGCCCTACCCCGGCATGGATGAAGGCGACCTGATCGAACTGTTCTGGAACAACTGCTTTGCGGCCTCACGGCGGGTGACCGCGTGCAAGGTCGGCATGCCCACTCGCCTGCGGGTTCCGGAAAGTTTTGTGCAGGAGGGTGTCGCCCAGGTTCATTACCAGGTCATGCAGATCGGCCGCGCCCCGGCACGCTCGGCCATGGCGCACCTGCGCGTGAAAACTACGCCTCCGGGAGGCCTGCCCTGCGCACTTTACAGCGATGAAAACCAGAACCTGGCCCCGGTCGGCCTGCCAGAAACCATTCGCCGCTATGGTGTCAACGCCAGCCAGGTACGGCGGGGGATCCCGCTGACCATCGAGCCTTATCTGAACATGACCACAGGCGACGCCATCACCCTGCGCTGGGGCGACGTGCGCCTGGACCTGCCGAAGATCCAGCCCAAGGCCGTCGGACACGCGGTACAGGTGTGGGTGCCGTCGACGTTGATTGTCGAGGCCGGTGACGACAGCCGCCTGGAAGTGACCTACTGCATTCTGGACCGTGTCGGCAATAATTCGCGCTGGGCGCCAGCCCGCACGTTACGCATTGCCGCCTGCGCGCCAACCCGCCCGGCCGGCGCCGCGCCGGTCTATCAACCCCGCCCGCTCGGCTCACCCTGCGAACCTGGGTGACTGCCCTTCTATGCATATTCCCAAAAGTTAGTTTATTTAAATATTTAACACGCTTAGGGTATATGCACCGGACCACCGGACCTCTTTGATTTTTCTGTTTTCATTTCATTGAATGCGAGGTCGGTATGGTCAGAATTACCCCGGTGCGCAACGCCAGGGCATTACGTGCAGCCAAGGAGCGGCGCTGATGTCTAACTTGGCTCTAACACCCCCCCAACGCGATCTGGACGTGGCCCCGCTGCTGTTGCCGGCCGCCGTGCTGCGCAACGACGCCCAAGCGCTGAACGCCGCCCACGAGCTGGCCCAGGCCGCGCGCCTGCAAGCCGCCACGCGCGACCAGCAACGCAAGCTGCCATGGGCGCAGCTCGAACAGTTCACCCGCAGCGGGCTGGGCAGTATTTCCATTCCCCGCGAGTACGGCGGCCCGCAAGTGTCCTTCGTGACCCTGGCCGACGTGTTCGCGATCATCAGCGCGGCAGACCCGGCCCTGGGACAGATCCCGCAAAACCATTTCGGCATCCTGCACCTGTTGCAGGGCGCGGCCACCGAGCGCCAGAAAAAGCAGCTGTTCCAGAGCGTGCTCGACGGCTGGCGCATCGGTAACGGCGGCCCGGAGCGGGGCACCAGGAACACCCTGGAACTCAAGGCACGCATCACCGCCAAGGGCGACGGTTACGTGATCAGCGGCCAGAAGTTTTACTCCACCGGTGCGTTGTTTGCGCACTGGGTAGCGATCAAGGCGCTGAATGACGACGGCAAGCAAGTCATGGCATTCGTGCGCCGGGGCACCGAAGGGCTGCGCATCGTCGATGATTGGTCCGGCTTCGGCCAACGCACCACCGCCAGCGGCACCGTAGTGCTGGACCAGGTGCCGGTCGATGCCGACCTCGTGGTCGAAAACTGGCGCATCGGCGACAGCCCGAACATCCAGGGCGCCGTGTCGCAATTGATCCAGGCGGCCATCGACGCCGGCATCGCCCGTGGCGCCCTTGATGACACCATCGCTTTCGTTCGCGAACGCTCGCGCCCCTGGATCGACGCCAAGGTCGAACGCGCCAGCGATGACCTGTATGTGATCGCCGACATTGGCAGGCTGAAGATCGAACTGCACGCCGCCGAAGCGCTGCTGCGCAAGGCCGGCCAGGTGCTGGACCAGGTCAGCGCCGCGCCGATCACCGCGCAGTCCGCCGCACGCGCCTCAATCGCCGTGGCCGAGGCCAAAGTGTTGACCACCGAAGTGTCGCTGCTGGTCAGCGAGAAGCTCTTCGAACTGGCCGGCAGCCGCGCCACCCTCGCCGAGTTCAACCTCGACCGGCACTGGCGCAACGCGCGCGTGCACACGCTGCACGACCCGGTGCGCTGGAAGTATCACGCCATCGGCGCCTATCGCCTGAACGGCACGTTACCCGCTCGTCACTCCTGGATTTAACCGACCAGACCTCTGGAGAAATACGCATGACCCTTTCTCATCACGTCGCGGTGATCACCAGCGATGAACAAGCCCTTATTGTCGCCAGCGACCTGGCCGAAGACTTTCGCCGTGACAGCATCCTGCGCGACCGTGAGCGCCGCCTGCCCTTGCCCGAACTGGACGTGTTCTCGCGCTCCGGCCTGTGGGGCATCAGCGTGCCCAAGGCGTACGGCGGCGCCGGTGTATCCAACGTCACTCTGGCCAAGGTCATCGCGCTGATCGCCCAGGCCGACGCCTCCCTGGGCCAGATCCCGCAGAACCACTTCTACGCCCTGGAAGTGCTGCGTGTGAACGGCAGCCCGGCGCAGCAACAGCGCCTGTACGCCGAAGTCCTTGCCGGCCAGCGCTTCGGCAACGCACTGGCCGAACTGGGCACCAAGACCGCTCACGACCGCGTCACAAGCATCACCCGCGACGGCGACGGTTTTCGCATCACTGGCCGTAAGTTCTACTCAACCGGTGCGATTTACGCGCAACGCATCCCGACGTCGGTGGTGGATGAGCACGGCGTGCAGCAACTGGCGTTTGTCCCGCGCGACAGCGAAGGCCTGAGTGTGATCGACGACTGGAGCGGCTTTGGCCAGCGCACCACCGGCAGCGGCTCGGTGGTGTTCGACAACGTGTGGGTCGCCGCCCAGGACGTAATCCCGTTCCAGAGCGCCTTCGAACGCCCGACAACGGTCGGCCCGCTGGCGCAGATCCTTCACGCCGCCATCGACACCGGCATCGCCCGCGCCGCCTTTGAGGACGCGCTGCACTTTGTGCGCACCAAGACCCGCCCGTGGATCGATTCCGGCAACGACAAAGCGACTGAAGACCCGTTAACGCTCAAGAGCTTCGGCCACTTGAGCGTCCGCCTCCATGCCGCCGAAGCACTGCTGGAACGCTCGGGCGAATACCTCGACCGCGCCCAGGCCGACACCACTGCCGATACCGTCGCCGCCGCCTCGATTGCGGTGGCCGAAGTGCGCGCCTTGAGCACCGAAATTTCCCTCGCCGCCGGCAGCACACTGTTCGAACTCGCCGGCAGCCAGGCGACCCTGGCCGAACACGGCCTCGACCGCCACTGGCGCAACGCACGGGTGCACACCCTGCACGACCCGGTGCGCTGGAAGTATCACGCGGTGGGCAATTACTACCTCAACGATGAAAACCCGCCACTGCGGGGGACCATTTGATGGCAAAGAAAAAAATCCTGCTCAATGCCTTCAACATGAACTGCATCGGGCACATCAACCACGGTCTGTGGACCCATCCACGGGATACGTCCACCCAGTACAAGACCATCGAGTACTGGACTGAGTTGGCGCAAACCCTGGAGCGTGGGCTGTTCGACGGTTTGTTTATCGCCGATATCGTCGGCGTGTACGACGTCTACCAACACTCCATAGACGTACCGCTCAAGGAGTCGATCCAACTGCCGGTCAACGACCCGTTGCTGCTGGTCTCGGCGATGGCGGCCGTCACCAGAAACCTGGGCTTCGGCCTCACCGCCAACCTGACGTATGAGCCGCCGTATCTGTTTGCCCGACGCATGTCCACACTCGATCACCTGAGCCGTGGCCGGGTGGGCTGGAACATTGTCACCGGCTACCTCGACAGCGCCGCCAAGGCCATGGGCCTTACCGAGCAGGTCGAGCATGACCGCCGCTACGACCAGGCCGATGAGTACCTGGAGGTGCTGTACAAACTCTGGGAAGGCAGCTGGGAAGACGACGCGGTGATCAACGACCCGGCGCAACGGATCTACGCGCAGCCGGGCAAGGTGCACAAGGTCGAGCACCACGGCGAGTTCTATCAGGTTGAGGGTTATCACCTGTGCGAACCGTCGCCACAGCGCACGCCGGTGTTGTTCCAGGCTGGCAGTTCGGACCGTGGCTTGCTGTTCGCCGGTCGCCATGCCGAGTGCGTGTTTATCAGCGGGCAGAACAAAGCGTCGACCAAAGCCCAGGTCGACAAGGTGCGCGCCAGCGCAGTCGGGGCCGGACGCAATCCGGATGACATCAAGGTATTCATGGGCCTCAACGTGATCGTTGGCGCTACCGAAGAGCAGGCCTGGGCCAAGCACGCCGAATACCTGAGCTACGCCAGCGCAGAGGCCGGCGTGGCGCACTTCTCGGCGTCCACCGCGATTGATTTTGCCGAGTACGAACTGGACGAACCGATCCAGTACGTGAAGAGCAATGCCATCCAGTCAGCCACCAAAAACCTGCAGAACAACGACTGGACCCGGCGCAAATTGCTGGAGCAGCACGCCTTGGGCGGGCGCTACATCACCTTGGTGGGTTCGCCGGAGCAGGTGGCGGATGAGCTGGAATCCTGGATCGGCGAAACCGGGTTGGATGGGTTCAACCTGACGCGGATTGTGACGCCGGAGAGCTATGTGGACTTTATCGATCTGGTGGTGCCGGAGTTGCAGCGAAGGGGCTCGTACAAGACCGCTTATGAGACCGGAACGCTGCGCGAAAAAGTCTTCCACGCCAGTGCTCGCCTACCCGAACAACACACCGGTTCCACATACCGCCACTGAACAAAAAAATGTGAGAGAGGGCAAGCCGCCTCCCACATTGGATCTGCACTGTTTGCACTAATACCTTATGACTGGAAATAAACCATGAAAAAAATACTGCTCTCCCACCCAGTCAAAGCACTGGCCCTGGCCCTCGGGTTGTTCAGCTCGGCGGTGTTCGCCGCCGATGCGCCGCTCAAAGTCGGCACCACTGCCGCCTTCGCGATTCCCCTGGAAGCCGCCGTCGCCGAAGCCGGCAAGCAGGGCCTCAAGGTCGAGCTGGTGGAATTCACCGACTGGATCGCGCCCAACGTCAGCCTGGCCGCCGGCGATATCGACGTGAACTACTTCCAGCACATCCCCTTCCTGGAAAACGCCAAGGCCGCCGCCGGGTTTGACCTGGTGCCCTACGCGCCGGGCATCATCAACAACGTCGGGCTGTATTCGAAGAAGTACAAAAACTTCAACGAACTGCCCGAAGGCGCCAGCGTGGCCATCGCCAATGACCCGATCAACAGCGGTCGCGGCCTGCAACTGCTGGCCAAGGCCGGGCTGATCACGCTCAAGCCGGGCGTAGGCTACAAGGCCACCGAAGAAGACATCGTCGCCAATCCAAAGAAAATCAAAATCCTGCAAGTCGAGGCCGTGCAACTGGTGCGCGCCTATGATGACGCCGACCTGGTGCAGGGCTATCCGGCCTATATCCGCCTGTCCAAGACCTTCGATGCTGAATCGGCGCTGCTGTTTGACGGCCTCGACCACCCGGAATACGTGATCCAGTTCGTGATCCAACCGAAGAGCAAAACCGACCCGCGCGTGATCAAGTTCGTCGACATCTACCAGCACTCGCCGGTGGTGCGCGCGGCCCTGGATAAATCCCTGGGCAAGCTCTACCAAGTGGGCTGGGAAGCTAAAAAATGACCGCCGCCAACACCCAACTGCGCGACCTGAGCACACCGCCCAGGGACGCCGAGCAGACTGAACTGCATCCGGACCTGAACCGCGCCCATGTGCGTTTTATCAACCTGGGCAAGACCTACGACGGCGCGGTGCATGCCTTGCAAGGCATCGACCTGGCGATCCAGCGCGGTGAAGTGTTCGGCATCATCGGCCGCAGCGGCGCCGGTAAATCCTCGTTGATCCGCACCATCAACCGCCTGGAACAACCGAGCAGCGGGCGCGTACTGATCGATCAGGTGGACATCGGCGACTTCGACGAAGACCGCCTGGTGGCGCTGCGTCGGCGTATCGGCATGATCTTCCAGCACTTCAACCTGATGTCGGCCAAGACCGTGTGGCAGAACGTCGAGCTGCCGCTCAAAGTCGCCGGCGTGCCCAAGCCCCAGCGTGAGCAGAAGGTGCGCGAACTGCTGGAGCTGGTGGGTTTGCAGGACAAGCACAAGGCCTACCCGGCGCAGCTGTCCGGCGGGCAGAAACAGCGCGTGGGCATCGCCCGCTCACTGGTGCACGACCCGCAAATTCTGCTATGCGACGAAGCCACCTCGGCGCTGGACCCGGAGACCACGCAATCGATCCTCGGCCTGCTGCGCGAAATCAACCAGCGCCTGGGCCTGACCATCGTATTGATCACCCACGAAATGGCGGTGATCCGCGACATCTGCGACCGCGTGGTGGTGCTGGAACACGGGCGTATCGTCGAGCAAGGCCCGGTGTGGGAAGTGTTTGGCAACCCTCGGCATGAGGTCAGCAAAACCCTGCTGGCGCCGTTGCAACACGGGCTGCCGGAAGAACTGCAAAGCCGTTTGCAGAGCACGCCTTCGTCCACGGACGCCGCCGTGGTGCTGCGCTTGCAGTTCACCGGCAGTGCCAGCGATGAACCGGACCTGGCGGCGCTGTTCAGCGCCCTCGGCGGGCGCGTGCGCTTGTTGCAAGGCGGCGTGGAACGCATCCAGGGCCATGCCTTGGGGCAATTGCTGCTGGCGGTGAATGGCGCCCCCCACAGCGCCGAAGAACTGCGCAACCGCGCCGCGAATTGGGCACAACAGGTGGAGGTGCTGGGCTATGTGGTTTGATCGTTTATTGCAGGGCGCCATCGACACCTTGTTGATGGTCGGCGTGTCGTCGCTGATCGCGTTGCTGGTGGGGATTCCACTGGCGGTGTTTCTGGTGACCAGCGACAAGGGCGGCATCTACCAGGCGCCGGCGCTGAACCGCGTGCTCGGGGCCTTCGTCAATCTGTTCCGCTCGATTCCGTTTTTGATTCTGATGGTGGCCTTGATCCCGTTCACCCGGCTGATCGTCGGTACTACCTACGGCGTATGGGCCGCCGTTGTGCCGCTGACCATCGCTGCCACGCCGTTCTTTGCGCGGATCGCCGAGGTGAGCCTGCGCGAGGTCGACCACGGTCTGATCGAAGCCGCACAAGCCATGGGCTGCCGTCGCTGGCACATCATCTGGCACGTGCTGTTGCCGGAAGCGCTGCCGGGGATTGTCGGCGGCTTTACAATTACGCTGGTGACCATGATCAACTCGTCCGCCATGGCCGGCGCGATTGGTGCAGGCGGCTTGGGCGACATTGCCTACCGCTACGGCTATCAGCGTTTTGACACGCAGATCATGCTCACCGTGATTGTGCTGCTGGTGGTGCTGGTGGCGGTGATTCAACTGGGCGGCGATCGCCTGGCGCGGGTGCTGAACAAGAGGTGAGGTATAGTCGGGCCATCTCAGCGCCCGGTATTCCCCGTCATGACCCTCAAGCCCGACGACCTCAACCAGATCACCTCAACTACCCTCGGCCACTACAACAAAGTGGCCGAGGATTTCCGTGAAGGCACCCGCGACCACGATGTCAGCCAGAACATCGACGCGCTGCTGCGGCATATCCAAGGCGCGGCGCCGTTCACCGTGCTGGATTTCGGCTGCGGGCCGGGGCGGGATTTGCAGACCTTTACCCGCATGGGCCACATCGCCGTCGGGCTGGACGGCTCGGAGCGGTTTGCGCAGATGGCGCGTGAAGACAGCGGCTGCGAGGTGTTGCAGCAAGATTTTCTCAAGCTGGATTTACCCAATGAGCGCTTCGACGGGATCTTTGCCAATGCAGTGCTGTTTCATATCCCCAAGCAGGAACTGCCGCGTGTGCTCAAGCAGTTGTATAGCGCATTGAAGCCTGGGGGCGTGCTGTTCAGCTCCAATCCACGGGGTGAGAACCAGGAAGGCTGGAACGGGCCGCGGTATGGGTCGTATCACGACTTGGCGGCGTGGCAAGAGTTGCTGACGACGGCGGGGTTTGTGGAGTTGGAGCATTACTATCGGCCCGCCGGATTACCGCGCGAACAGCAGCCGTGGCTGGCCAGCGTGTGGCAAAAACCGTAGAAGCAACACATTTCCAAATGTGGGAGGGGGCTTGCCCCCTCCCACATTTTGACCGCACTCCGCCCGTTAAACGCGTTGCTCCTGCTTGGGCTCGCGGATCTTGTACCAGGCCACATACAGCGCCGGCAAAAACAGCAGCGTCAGCAAGGTGGCGATGATAATCCCGCCAATCATCGCGTACGCCATCGGCCCCCAGAACACCTCACGCGCAATCGGGATCATGCCCAGGCTGGCCGCTGCGGCCGTGAGCAAAATCGGGCGACGCCGGTGCTCGGTGGCTTCCACCACCGCATCCCACGGCGTGTAGCCGGCCACCTCGTATTCGTGGATCTGCGTCACCAGGATCACCGAGTTGCGAATGATGATGCCGATCAGCGCCAAGATGCCCAGGATCGCCACAAAGCCCATGGGCGTACCCGTGGGGATCAACGCCAGCACCACGCCGATCAGGCCCAACGGCGCCACGCTGGCCACCAGGAACATCTTCTGCACGCTGTGCAGCTGGATCATCAGGAAGGTCGCCATCAGGAACAGCATCAACGGCACCACGCTGGCGATCGGGCCTTGGGCCTTGCCGCTTTCTTCCACGGTACCGCCCGTGGCGACCTTGTAACCCACCGGCAAACCGGCGCTGAATTTATCGATCTCGGGCTTGAGCTGCTTGACCAGATCCGTCGGCTGCATCTCGTCACGCACCGAGGCCTTGATGGTGATGGTCGGCTTGCGGTCGCGACGCCACACCAGCGGCTGCTCCAGTTCGTAACGCACGGTGGCGAACGCCAGCAGCGGGATCGAGGTGCCGTTGGGCGTGACGATCTGCAGGTTCTGCAAGGTTTCCGGGGTGCCGCGTTCGGCGTCTTCAGCACGGCCGACCACGTTGATCAGGTAGATATCGTCGTGCACCTGGGTCACCGACGCGCCGCTGACCACGCTGTTCATCAGTTGGGCCACGTCTTCCGACGACAGCCCCAGTTGCCTTGCCTTGTCCTGGGCGATGTCGATGCGCAGCACTTTGCCGGGCTCGTTCCAGTCGTAGATGATCTCGCCCAAATGGGCGTTTTTATCCAGCAGCGTCGCCAGTTCGATGGCGTGCTTGCGCACCTGGTCGGTGTCTTTGCCGGATACGCGATACTGGATTGGACGCCCCACCGGCGGGCCCATTTCCAGGGGCTGCACGAAGCTGCCGATGCCGACAAAGTCATCACGCAGGCGTTTTTGCAGGCGCGCAATCAGCTCGCCGCGTTCTTCCAGGCCTTTGCTGACGATCACCAACTGCGCGTAGTACGGGTTTTCCAACTGCTGGTCGAGGGGCAGATAGAACCGAATCGCGCCCTGGCCGATATAGGTGCTCCAGCGTGCGATGTCGGGGTCGTCCTTGATGATCGCTTCCAGGCGGTCAACGGCCTTGCGCGTCTCGTTGATCGAGGCGTTTTGCGGCAGGTTGAGGTCGACGAGGATTTCCGGACGGTCCGACGACGGGAAAAACTGGTTCTGTACGAACTGCATCGAGAACACCGAAGCGACGAACAAGCCCACGGTAATGCCGATGGCCCACCAGCGGTTGCGCATGGCCCAGAGCATGCCGCCGTTGAAGGCGCGCCCGATGCGCCCAGGCTCGGCGTCGTGGGGTTTGACCTTGGCGCTGAGGATATGCACGCCGATCACCGGCGCAAACAGCACCGCCACCACCCACGACACCAGCATCGCCACGGCAATCACCGCAAACAGGGTGAAGGTGTACTCGCCAGCCGAACTGGCGTTGAGGCCAATCGGCACGAAACCGGCGACGGTCACCAAGGTACCGGTGAGCATCGGGAACGCCGTCGAGGTATAGGCGTAGGTCGCGGCCTGTTCCTTGGTTTCGCCCTTTTCCAGGCGCGTGATCATCATCTCCACGGTGATCATCGCATCGTCCACCAACAGGCCGAGGGCGATGATCAACGCGCCCAGCGACACCCGCTGCATGGTGATGCCGCTGTATTCCATGAACACGAACACCAGCGCCAAGACCAGCGGAATCGAACACGCCACCACCAACCCGGCGCGCATGCCGAGGCTGATAAAGCTCACCACCAGCACAATAATCACGGCTTCAAACAACGCGCTGGTAAAGCCGCCGACGGCCTCTTCCACCACTTCGGCCTGGTCGGAGACTTTGTGCACCCCGACGCCCACCGGCAGGTCGGCGGTCAGTTCGTCCATGCGGGTGTGCAGGGCCTTGCCGAACGACTGGATATTGCCGCCCTTCTGCATGGCGATGGCCAGGCCAATCGCCGGTTTGCCGTTGAACCGGAACATCGGCCGCGCCGGGTCGACGTAGCCGCGGCTGATCTCGGCGATGTCCGCCAGGCGATAGAAACGGTCATTGAGCCGCAGGTTGACGTTGGCCAGGTCCTTTTCCGAGGCGAACTGCCCCGACGTGCGCACCGAAATCCGCTCCGGCCCGGCCTCGATCACGCCCGCCGGGGTCACGGCGTTCTGCGATTGCAGGCTCTGCACCACCTGGCGCTGGTCAACGCCCAGGGCGGCCAGTTTGCGCGTGGAGAAATTCAGGTAAATCACTTCGTCCTGCTGGCCGATCATCTCGACCTTGCCCAGCCCCGGCACCGAACGGATCTCGGCGCGCACCTGCTCCACATAGTCGCGTAACTGACGCATGGACAGGCCGTCGCCGGTAAAGGCGTAGACCGAGCCGAATACATCGCCAAACTCGTCGTTGAATGACGGCCCCTGCAAACCCTGGGGGAAGGTGCCGCGAATGTCGTCGATCTTCTTGCGCACCTGGTACCAGATTTCCGGAATGGCCTTGGCGCTGGTGGTGTCCTTGAGAAATACAAACACTGTGGACTCGCCCGGCCGCGTGTAGCTTTTCACGTAGTCGAGGGAGTCGAGTTCTTCGAGTTTTTTCTCGATGCGGTCGGTGACCTGCTTGAGGGTTTCTTCCTGGGTCGCGCCTGGCCAGCGGGTCTGGATCACCATGGTCTTGATGGTGAAAGACGGGTCTTCCTCACGCCCCAGGTTCATGTAGGAGAACACGCCCATCAACAGCGCGACGAACATCAGGTACCACACGAAGGACTGATGCTTGAGGGCCCAGTCGGATAAGTTGAAGCTCCCTTTCATCGCGGGCTGTCCTCGTCGATTTTGACTTTTTGCCCGGGCTTCAGGCTGTTCACGCCAGCGGTGACGACACGTTCGCCGGGTTTGACGCCGCCGTTGAGCACCGCGCTGTGGCTGTCACGGCTTACGACACTGACATCACGCGGTTGCACGGTCTGGCTGTGGGTGTCGAGGATCCAGAGGCGGGTCTTGCCGTCGACGTCTTGCAGGGCGCTGAGGGGCAATTCCAGGCGCGGCGCGATGGCCGTGCTCAAGGTCACGCTGATGGCGGTGCCCAGGCGGAATGCGGCAGGCGTATCGCTCAGGGTCAGCCGGGCGCGACGGGTACGGGTGGCGCTTTGGGCCTGGGGTTCGATCTCACGCACGATGGCGGTGGTGTTGACGCTGGGATCCAACTGGCTGGCGACCAGGAACACCACGTCAGGTGGCAGGCGCTCGGCGAGGCCGGCGGGCAGGTCGATGACCGCTTCCTTGATGTCCGGGCGCGCCAGGGTCACCACTTGCTGGCCGGCGCTGACCACCTGGCCAGCCTCGGCGTTCCAGGCGGTGACGATGCCCGCGTGGTCGGTGCGCAACTCGGCGTAGTTGAGCTGATCCTTGGCCTGGTTGACCGAAGCCTTGGCTTGGTCGAGTGAGGCCTGGGTGGTTTTCAGGTCGGTCTGGGCGATATCCAGTTGCGCCTGGGCGCCGACGCCACGGTTGAACAATTCCTGCTGGCGACGAGCGTTGGCCTGGGCGTTGATGAATTGCGCCTGGACGCGAGCGAGGTCGCCTTGGGCGGCGCGCAATTGGTTTTGCTGATCCGTGGGGTCGAGCACAGCGAGCAAGGCGCCCTTCTCCACTTCAGCCCCCACATCCACGGCGCGGCGGGCAATACGTCCCGGCACGCGAAAGCCCAGATTGCTTTCATAGCGCGCCTGGATGGTGCCTGCGAAGCGACCGAGGGTTTCCTGGTCTTCGGCCTTCACTTCCATGGACAGCACCGGGCGCACGGGCTCGGGCGGCGCCTCTTCCTTGGAGCAGGCCGCCAGCAGCAGGCTGGCGGCGAGGGCTAGCGTCAGGCGCTTCATGGCTGGGCTCCCTGCTGGGCAATCTCGACCAGCATGCCGGGGTGCAGCAATTGCCCACCGGCTACCACGACTTTTTCACCGCCTGTCAGGCCATCGCCGATGATGACCTTGCCGGTGAGGTAACGGGCCACCGTGACCTTGTGCAATTGCGCCTTGCCGTCGCCATCGATCAGCCACACCGCGGGTTCGCTCAAGTCTTTGGTCAATGCCGACCACGGCAGCTCTACGCTCCGCTTGGCCTGCCCATTGGCGGTGGCGCTGACCACCGAACCGAGCTGCATGCCTTTGGGCAGCGATTGCAGCGCAATCTTCACCTGCACCGTGCCGGTGTTGGCCGCCACGGCAGGCGTGACTTCACGGACTTTGCCCTGGGCCTTGATACTCGGGTTATCCAACAGGCTGACGGTGATCGGCGCATCAGGCGGCGGCTCCACCAGCAGGGATTCGTAAACGTTGAACACCGCATCACGCTCGCCGTCGCTGGCCAGGCTGAAAATTGGCACAGTGGCCTGCACCACCTGGCCGACTTCCGCTTGGCGAGCGGTGATCACACCGGGCGTTTCAGCGATCAGCGAGGTGTAGCCCAGTTGCTCGCGGGCATTGGCCAGTTGAGCCTGGGCAGCGGCCAGGGCGCTTTGGCTGCTGCGCAGCGCGGCCTGGGCGGCATCGTATTCGCTGCGGCTGGTGTAGCCCTTTGGCAGCAGTTTTTCCTGGCGCACAAAGGCCGCCGCCGTCTGCTTGACCCGCGCCTGCTCCGCCACGACCTGGGCCTGGGCGGAATCGACGTTGGTCTGCAAATCCTTGGGATCGAGCTTGGCCAGCACTTGCCGGGCGGTCACGCGGTCACCCACATCCACCATGCGCTGGATGATCTTGCCGCCGACGCGAAAGGACAGGTCGGTCTGCACACGGGCCTGGATATCTCCGGTCAGTGTGACCGCCGCGGCAAAATCCGCCGACTGCACGGTTTGCACAAAGACCCGGGAATGCTGCTTGGGTTCGGCCTTTTCCTGGCCGCAAGCGCTCAGCAACACCACTAAACCCAGGCCGACAATACAAGTGGAAATACGACCGCCCATGCAGACTCCTTGTGCGCGATGCGATGTGCCAGTGTGTATGCGACTGTGAGCTTAGTTCAGGGTTCCTTATCTGCATGGGCCAGCACGTTTTGAGGTGATTTCACTGGCCTCATCGGGGGCAAGTCGAATCGTCGCATCGCCCCTCCCAAAATGGGTTGGTTTCACAGATTCTGATGTGTGAATACAGTCAAATGTGGGAGGGGGCTTGCCCCCGATGCGGCCAGTAGCATCAATGAAGAATCAGCCCTGCCACTTCCCGCCTTCAACAATCACGCTCTCCGGCTTGGTCTCATCGCTCAGTTCTTTACGCACATATTGGTCATACAGCTTGAGCAAAAACTTCTCTTCACCCAGCTTGGCCAACTCGGCGTTCACCCAGTCGCGCAGTTCGACATTGCCCTTCTTCACCGCCGGCGCAATCGGCGCTTCATCACCTAACTTCTCTTCCAGCACACGATAGCCAGGGTTCTGCTTGGCCCAGCTGAACAGCACCAGGTTGTCTTGGGCGTAGGCATCGCCACGGCCAGCCGACAGTGCTTGCAGCGACTCGGAGTTTTTCTCGAACTTGAGCAGTTTCCAGTCCGGGTGGTTTTTGGTCAGCCAGATATCGGCGGTGGTGCCAGTGGTGACGATGGTGGTGCGGGTGGCCAGGTCATCCAGGCTTTTGACCGCGCTGTCGTTAGGCACCAGGGCCTGTACCGCGACTTTCAGGTTGGGGTTGGTGAAGTCCACTGCTTCCTTGCGTTCCGGCGTCACGGTCATGTTGGCGAGGATCAAATCAACCTTGTCACTTTGCAGGAACGGAATGCGGCTGGCCGGTTCCACGGCAACGAATTCGACTTTGTTCTCATCGCCCAGCAGGTCCTTGGCGAATTGACGGCCGATGTCGGTATCGAAGCCAACGTAACGGCCCGCTTCGTTCACAAAGCCAAACGGTGGTTTGTCGGTAAAGACCCCAACGATCAGCTTGTCCCGCGCCTTGATTTTGTCGATGTAGCTGACGGCCGCAGGTTTTACCGGCTCTTCGGCCTTTTTATCGCAGCCGGCCAGCAAGGCGACGGCCAACAGTGGCAACAGTAGTTTTTTCATATCAGTTCCAGTTCCTTGGTTTTCTTGGGCAGTGTTGAAACAAAGGAGAACTTCTCCAGGAACTGCTGCGCGCGTGCGGTTTGCGGGTTCGTAAAGAATGCCTCGGGGGTGTTGTGTTCGAGGATGCGACCGGCCTCCATAAACACCACGCGGTCGGCGACGGCGCGGGCGAAGGCCATTTCATGGGTGACGATCAGCAGGGTCATGCCATCGCGGGCCAGCCCCTGGATCACTTCCAGCACTTCCTTGACCATTTCCGGGTCAAGGGCGGCGGTGACTTCGTCAAACAGCATGACCTGCGGGTTCATGCACAGCGAACGGACGATGGCGATACGTTGCTGCTGGCCACCGGAGAGCTGGCGCGGGAAAGCATCGCGTTTGTCGGCCAGACCGACACGTTCCAACAGCTTTTCGGCCTGCTCGCGGGCTTCGCGGGGGTCGCGTTTTTGCACTTTGAGCGGGCCGAGCAGGATGTTGTCGAGCACGCTCATGTGCGGGAACAAGTGGTAGCTCTGGAACACCATGCCGATGTCCTGGCGCACCTGGCGCCAGTCGGTGTTTTTGCCCAGCAGCTCGCGACCTGCAAACCGCAGACTGCCGCTGTGGGCCACTTCCAGCCCATTGAGGCAACGCAGCAAGGTGCTTTTGCCGCAGCCGCTGGGGCCGAGGATCACCACCACTTCGCCGCTTTGCACACTCAGGTCGATGCCCTTGAGCACCTGCGTCTCGCCGAAAAATTTGTTGAAACCCTGAAACTCGATCAATGCGCTCATGCTTGGGCCCAGCGCCGTTCCAGCACCTTGGAGGCGGCCGACAACGGGTAGCAGATAAAGAAGAAAAACAGGAACAGCACGCCGTAGATCAGGACCGACTCGTAGGTGCGTTCGATGATTTGCTGGCCGACTTTGATCACGTCCACCACACCGATCAGTACCGCCAGGGAGCTGGTCTTGATGATGCGCGTGTAGACGTTGATGGTCGGCGGGGTCATGCGCTTGAGGGCCTGGGGCAGCAGCACGTAGCCGTACAGCTGCGGGTCCGACAGGCCAATCGACAAGCCCGCTTCTCGCTGGCCACGGGGCAGCGAATGCAAGGCGCCGCGCACCACCTCGCCCACCTCGCTGGCGCCCCACAGCGACAGCACCAGCACCGCGCACCAGAAGCTCGGGATGCTCAAGCCGAAGAAAATCGGCAGGCCAAAAAACAGCAAGTACAGCCATACCAGCACCGGGATCGCCCGGAACAACTCCAGGTACACCCGCAGCACTGCGTTGATCAGCTTGTTATTCAACGTGCGCAGCACGCCATACAACACGCCGCCGATGGTGCTGAAGGCAATGCTCAAAAACGAGATCGACAGGGTTTGTGCAGCGCCCTTGCCCAATTGCGGCAACGACACCCACAACAACTCAAGACCCGAACTGGCCATGCTGGAGCCTCCTTTCCAGGCGGCTGAGCAACAGCGACAGCGGCAAAAACAACAGCACGCAAATCAGCGTCAGCACGGCGAGCATTTCGTAGGTCTTGTAGTAAAGGGCGATGTAGCTCTTGGTGGTGTAGAGAATCTCCGGCACCGCCACGGCGGAGACCACGGTGGTCTCCTTGAGCAGGAAGATGAAATTGGCGAACAGCGCCGGCAGGCTGAGGATGCCGGCCTGGGGCAGGATCACATGGCGCAGCAACTGCCAGTCGGACAGGCCGATGGACTTGCCCGACTCGATCTGCGCCCGTGGCACCGCTTCCACACCGGCACGCAGCACCTCGGTGAGGTAGGCGCCGCCCAGGAACGTCATGGTGATGATCGCCGCCCAGAACCCGGAGATATTGAAGCCCAGGGCCGGCAGCGCGAAGTAAACAAAAAACAGTTGGATCAGCAGCGGCGTGTTACGCGCCAGCTCCACGTACAGCGCCACCAGGCGCGACAGGTAGGGCGTGCGAAACACCAGCAGCGCGGCGTTGATCAGTGCCACCAGCAGCGAGGTGGCAATGGCGATCAGGCCGACTTGCAGCGTCACCCACACGGCTTTCAAAAACGCCGGCAAGGTGCTGAGGATAAATGCGAAATCGAAGGTCATCGTGAGTCCATATCGCCGCATGGGTAATGCCGCGAGCGCCGTCCATTCCGACGTGGGTAACGTCGGCTAGCGCGAACTTTAAAGGCATAAAAAGCAAAGTTTAAATACCAAAATAGCATATTGATATCACGCAAAAACCTAACCGCCGGATTCGCGGGTTGGGCAGTTGGATCAACTGTGGGAGGGGGCTTGCCCCCGATGGCGGTGGGTCAGGGATAAATATGCTGGCTGACACACTGCAATCGGGGGCAAGCCCCCTCCCACATTTGAATTGCACTCCAGGTTTCAGGCATAAAAAAACGCCGACGCTCTACAAGCCATCGGCGTTGAAACCTTGAAGGGGGTTTTTACTTACATCAGAACGCCGGCACGACCGCGCCGCTGTACTTCTTCTCGATGAAAGCTTTGACTTCCGGGCTGGTCAGGGCCTTGGACAGTTTCTGGATCGCATCGCTGTCCTTGTTGTCCGGGCGAGCCACAAGGTAGTTCACGTAAGGCGAGTCGGAACTTTCCAGGATCAGTGCGTCCTTGGCCGGGTTCAGCTTGGCTTCCAGGGCGTAGTTGGTGTTGATCAAGGCCAGGTCAACCTGGTCCAGTACGCGTGGCAGCAGGGCCGATTCCAATTCTTTGAATTTCAGGTGTTTCGGGTTGCTGGCAATGTCTTTGGGCGTGGCCAGAGCGTTGGTCGGGTCTTTCAGGGTGATCACGCCGTTCTTTTGCAGCAGCAACAGGGCGCGGCCGCTGTTGGAGCCTTCGTTCGGGATGGCAACCGTGGCGCCATCTTTCAGGTCTTCAATTTTCTTGATCTTTTTCGAGTAACCACCGAAAGGTTCAACGTGCACGCCGACCACGGTCACGAGGTTGGTGCCCTTGCCCTTGTTGAAGTTTTCCAGGTACGGCAGGGTCTGGAAGTAGTTCGCATCCAGGCGTTTCTCAGCGACTTGCACGTTCGGCTGCACGTAGTCGGTGAACACTTTGATTTCCAGGTCCACGCCTTCCTTTTTCAGGGTTGGCTTGATCAGCTCCAGGATCTCGGCGTGCGGGATCGGGGTGGCGGCCACCACCAGTTTCTCGTTGGCCTGGGCGAAGCCGGCAGTCAGGGCAGCCGCCAGAGCGGTAAACAACAGAACCTTTTTCATGCAGTGTCCTTATCGGAATTCCGGGGCGTCGGTGACGACCGTTGTTATGTGGTGTGCCAGCGAAGTGCTATCGCGGCGTGAAACGGACAATACCTAGTTTTTTTATTCCCGAACAATATCTTTTATTCACGTTGATATTCCATTTTGCTCATGTAGGAATTTTCGCAATGATTCCTGCTCGGCAGGACTGGCGCTGTTGAAAATCCGCTGCAGGTGCTCCAACGGTGAGCCCGCCGCCGGCAGGTTCAAATGCTCGGGCAAAATCTCGTCGCCGCTGCTGACCAGCAGGGCAAAGTGAATGACGTTCTCAAGTTCCCGGGTATTGCCCGGCCAGCTGTGGTGTTCGAGGACGCGCTGGGCCGCATCGCTGATCAGCGGCACGGGCAGGTCCAGGCGCTGGCTGTAGATGCCGAGGAAGTACTCGGCCAATGAAAGGATGTCGCCGACCCGCTCGCGCAGCGCCGGCAAGTCGAGCCGGCCTTCGCTCAAGTAATGGAACAGCCGTTCATGAAACTTGCCCGCCGCCACGGCCTGGGCCAGGTCGATACTGGTGGCGGCCACCAGGCGCACGTCCACCGGGCTCGGCTGATGGGCGCCGACGCGGGTGACTTCGTGGTTTTCCAGGGCAGCGAGCAATTTGACCTGGATCGGCAGCGGCAAGTCGCCGATCTCATCCAGATACAAGGTGCCGCCATTGGCCGAACCAAACCAACCGGCCCGGCTGCTGGCGGCTCCACTGTGGGCGCCGGCGGCGTAGCCGAACAACTCGGCATCGGCGTAAGTCGGGCTGATCGCGCCGCAGTTGACCGAGACAAACAGCCCGGTGCGATCACTGCCACGGTGGATATGCCGCGCCAGCAGCTCTTTACCGCTGCCGGTCTCGCCACGGATCAACACCGGCAAGGCTCGGGGGGCGAGGTTTTCCAGGTCTTCGCGCAGTTGCCGCGAACGCGGGTCGACAAACACCAGCGCCTTGGCACGAATGCTCAGCGGGCTCTTTTCGGCGTCGGGGAAGGTCAGCAACGGCTGGCCGAAGGTTTCATGACTCATGGCAGGCTCCCGCCCCAATCCACTCAGGGACGGGGCGTTGAAAAAATTTATGCGCTACGCCGGGCGTGGTGCTCAAGGCGGTTTTGCAGGCGATAGAGGTAGGCGAAACCCTGCTCCCAGCGCTGGTGACCGGACTTCACATTGATGTGGCCAGCGCCGGAGAGGATGCCGGCTTCGGCGCCCCAATTACGCGCCAACTCCAGCGCACGCGGGGCGCTGACGGCACTGTCGTTGTCGGAGCCAACCACTTGGCTGGGAAACGGCAGCAGATCGGTCGGGATGGGTGCGAAGTTGCGCAGGGCCGCAGAGCAGGCCGGGCGTTCGACATCGGCGGGCGCCACCAGCAAGGCACCACGCACCTGCCGCAGGTACTGCAACGGCGCGGCAGCGGCCCAATGGGCCACGGTGATGCAGCCCAGGCTATGGGCGATCAGAATCACCGGCGTACTGTCGGCGGCGATGGCCTCGGCGAGCGCAGCCACCCAGTCTTCGCGACGCGGGGTGAACCAGTCGGCCTGCTCCACCCGCGCACTGTTGGGCAAGCTGTTTTGCCAATGGGTTTGCCAATGATCTTCTGGCGATCCTTGCCAGCCCGGCACGATCAGATAACGAATCGACTCGCTGTGCATGGGTGTGCCCTCCTGCAGCGTTTAACGTTGTAGGACAGTATAGGGACGGGGTTTATATTCGTTAAGGAATAAGAAGCTATTTATTAATAACCAAAAACTTATTACCCCAGCAGATCCAAATGTGGGAGGGGCTTGCCCCCGATTGCAGTGGGTCAGCTACAGATAAGCTGACTGATACACCGCCATCGGGGGCAAGCCCCCTCCCACATTGATCGGATTCACATTGGAATTGCAGTGGTTTTCAGCTCGCGTGACGGGTCCGAGGCATACAGTCGATGGTGCGATCTACCACCGTCTTGGCCATTTCCAGCAAATGCCACACCGCATGGACTTTCGCGCGGTCGTGCGGCTGCAGGTGCTCACAGCAGTCCCATACGGTGGCCGAGGCGCTGTGGATCAGGTGAGCGATATAAAGTTGGGCGTCTTCGAAACTGAGATTTTCGTTGGCGACGAGACAATCGAGGGGTGGATCGGGAAGTGCTTTGGTCATGGTGTAACTCCTATTGAACATGGGAGCGACCACTAACGCTGCTAAACGATAAGTGGCAGCTGTACGCGGGTTAGCAGACTGGCCAATAGGAACACCAGCGCACCCGAGGGTGCCCCACGCACAGCCGCCATAAACGCGGATGTGAACCGTGTGCCTATTGAACTCAGGCTGCTAAACCCGATCACTGAAAACCAGCGACGGGCCGAAGACTAGCCATCCATTCCAACAGCCACAAGGCGGCGGGGATTGTCTCGGAAACGTCCTGCAATTTAAAGGGATATGACTTGCTGGCCCTTTACAAACCATGACGAGTTTTCGCTTCTGGCCATCACGCTTGGCTGCGTTAAATAGCCGCCTCCACACACTCGGCGGGCCGGTGATGATGTCGCCGGCGGCGTACTACGTTATTTGTCGCAACGGACGGCAATCGGAACCTGATATTGCTCGGTTGATTGGCTGGCTTAAAGAAAGCGCTGGAAAGTTTCAGCGTGAAGTTGAAATCCGGTATCCGCAAATCGCTGGGGTTGGTTCACTCTGAATCTGTGGTATTGCTGAAATCGAGGCAAAAAAAAGGCCGCACCCTGCCAAGGAGACGGCCAAAAAATTGTCGAGGCTTTTGCAATCAACGGGCGGTAATCACCGACAGTTTGGTTATCCCCGCGCGTTCGATAGACGCCATGGCTCGCGCCACTTCGCCGTAGTTCACTCCGTCATCCGCCTGCAGTTGCACCCGCACATCGGGGTCCTTGGCCTTGGCCGCCTGCAGGTTGAATTCCAGCAGGTCCGGCTGGATTTCGTCCTTGTTGATAAACAGCTTGCCGGCACCGTCGATGCTGACCACCAGCGGGTCTTTTTGCTCGACCGGGGCCACGGCCTCGGTCTTGGGCAGGTTGATCGGAATCGCGTTGGTCAGCAGCGGCGCGGTGACGATGAACACCACCAGCAGCACCAGCATCACGTCCACCAGCGGCGTAACGTTGATCTCGCTCAGTACCTCATCGCTGTCTTGCGTGGAGAAGGCCATCTCAGGACGCCTCCTTCACTTTTTGCGGGTTGCCGGCATTGGCTTTGTTCAGCGCCGGGTGCAGCAGTACGCGGAAGGAGTTTTTCTGCGCGAGGCTGTAGAAGTCGTGGGCAAAGTCATCAAGATCGGCCGCCGTGAGCTTCAGGCGACGCAGGAAGTAGTTGTAGACCAGCACCGCAGGCACCGCGACGGCGATACCGACGCCAGTCGCCACCAACGCTGCGCCAATCGGCCCGGCCACGGTTTCCAGGCTGGCAGAACCGGCGGCGCTGATGCCCTTGAGCGCTTCCATGATCCCCCACACGGTGCCGAACAGGCCGATAAACGGCGAGGTGCTGCCGATACTCGCGACCACGGCCAAGCCGGTTTCCAGGGAGCGGCGCTCGCGTACGATCTGTTGACGCAGGGCGCGTTCGAGGCGGTCTTGGTGGTTGATCGCCTGGCTCAAGTCCGCCGCGTGGGGCGCCTCGCCGACCTGGATCGCGGCGTAACCGGCCTGGGCCACACGGGCCGCAGCGCCCGGTTGCGTTTCAGCCAGTTCAGCGGCCGAATCCAGACTCGACGCCGCCCAGAACTGTTTGTGGAACTTGCGATCCTGGGCCTTGAGACGCCCGAACTGCACGCCCTTGAGCAGGGCCAGGCCCCAGGTGGCGACCGAAAAGACCACCAACAGCCAGATGACCGCGCTTTCAATGGATTCAAGTGGAGATGCTAATGCCATGGTGTGTTCCCTCTGTACAAGTCGCGGCGTGTGCAGCACCCCGCAGCGCAATAGTTAGTGAATCTTGAAGTCGATCGGTACGCTGACCCAGCCGTCCTGGGCCACTTCGCCCTGCTTGGCCGGCACGAAGCTCCAACGCTTCACGGCGGTCAGTGCGGCGTCGTCGAGTTGCTGGCGACCGCTGCTTTTCTGGATCTGGATCTCACCCGGTTTGCCGCTGGCCAATACATGCACCCGCAACAGCACCGTGCCTTCCCAGCCCCGGCGCTGGGCCAGTGACGGATACTCCGGCGCCGGATTCTTCAGGTACGCGGCGTCGGCCGAAGCCGGGGTGACCGGGGCGGGTGCTGGCGGCGCGACCGGTGCCGGCGCGGGTGCTGGCGGCGCGACCGGTGCCGGCGCGGGTGGCGCAGGTACAGGCGGCGCCGGCGGTTGCTCAACCGGTTTCGCGACAGGCTTGGGCACCGGCTTGGGAACTGGCTTGGGTTTGGGAATCTTTTTCGGCGCCGGCTTGGCGGCCAATTCATCCACCACAGGTGGCGGCGGCTCGACCACCGGCGGCGGCGGTGGTGGCGGCGCGGGCGGTGGCGGTTCCACCACGGGTGGCGCCGGCTGGGAAAATTCGATGGTCATCGGCGGGATTTCCGGCGGCACAATCGGCAGCACCGGTGTGGCTTTCTGGCTCACCCAATAGATCACCGCACCGTGCAGGGCCAGCACCAGCAACCCGAGCAGAATCCCTTCGCGGCGGCTGGAAAAACGCTTCGGCGTCTTCTGCGTCCGCAGTTGCCCCAATGGCGCGCGATGCGGCCGGCCAAGGTCGACCAACTCACCAGCCGGTGCCTGACGCCATGGCGCCTCGTGTGCACTGGTGGCGGTCTGGACATTGCCCATTGATTCACTCCCTACGGTTTTTGAAACAAAAAACCGACGGGCCTGCGTGGAAGGCCGTCGAGGGCTGAATCATCGGGGCCAGACGCTTATCTCTTAAAGTAATCTTTAAAGTTATACATAGATCTAAATTGAATAAATAAACCTGACGTAAATGCCCAGGCCACGGCCTGCAAGGGCTGGCGCCAAGGTGCATTTTTTCAATGCTTTTCAGGCATAAAAAGTATTCATTGAAGGCATGGCTCGACGGGGCTGTTCGCGCACAAATCCAGCAACTCAGCCTGCAAGCATTGCCCCGCCGCGCTCAGGCCGTGGCGCGCATATAACGCCAGGCGCACGCCTTGTACCGCTGGCAAACCGCTGTCCGGTCCCAATTCCACATGCCCCGGCTGCACCACCCGGCGCGGCAACAAGCTCACGCCCAACCCCGCCGCCACCGCCGAACACACGCTGGCCAGGCTGGCGCTGGAATAGCCGATACGCCAGCGCCAGCCGCCTACTTCCAGGTGATGCAGCATTTCATTGCGGTACAGCCCGCCCACCGGGAACGCCACCAGCGGCAATGGATCGCGGCCCAACGACGGCGTGCTGCGGCTGTCGACCCAACACAGCGGCTCGGGCCACGAGGCCAGGCAGTCGTCGCTGTCGCCCATCTGCTTGACCAGCAGCACATCGAACTCGCCGCTGCGAAATTGGCGCTGCAACTCCGGGCCCAGACCGCTGGTGACCTCCAGGCGCACCCGTGGATACGCCAGCACGAAGGCCGAGAGCAACGGCATCAGGCGCTCGGCGGCAAAGTCTTCCGGCACCCCGAGGCGCAGCACGCTGTCGCTCTGCTGGTTGATCAACACATCGGCGGCCTCTTCATGCAGCGCGAGGATGCGCCGCGCATAGGCCAGCAAGCGCTCGCCTTCGGCCGTGGCGACGACGCGGCGTTGGTCGCGATCCAGCAACTGGCACGCCACCGCGTCTTCCAGGCGGCGGATCTGCTGGCTGACGGTGGATTGGGTCAGGTGCAGACGCTCGGCGGCACGGGTGAAGTTGGCGCAGTCCACCACGGCCACAAAACTTCTGAGCAACACGGGATCGAACATGATCATTCCCTTTACCACTGGTTGGCATGGTTATATTTAATTTCAGAATACCTGTGGTGCTGGCCATACTCACACCTCATTTACTCACCGCAAGAGCGCTGCATGACCCTCAACAAATCCCTCGCCGGCTGGGGCCTGCTGGTGGTGCTGGGCCTGAACCTGCGGCCGATCCTCAGTTCCATCAGCCCGTTGCTCGGTGAAATCCGCTTGGCCACCGGCCTGAGTTTCCAGAGCAGCGCCCTGCTCACCAGCCTGCCGGTGGTGTGCATGGGGCTGGTGGCGCTGGTGGGCGTGCGCGTCGAAGCGCAGCTCGGTGAACGGCGCGGCATCGCCCTGGGCTTGATGATGATTCTGCTGGCGTGCCTCGCGCGCTGGCTGATGGGCCAGGGCTCGGCGCTGTTGGTCACCGCGTTGCTCGGCGGTGCCGGGGTGGCGCTGATCCAGGCGTTGGTGCCGGCGATGATCAAACGCGAATTTCGTCACCGTGTGCCGGTGGCGATGGGCGTGTATTCGGCCTCTCTGATGGCCGGTGGTGGGCTGGCAGCGCTGCTCAGCCCATTGGTGGCCACACACTTCCAGCAATGGCAGGCAGGTTTGGGCGTGTGGCTGTTGCCGGCGCTGGGCGCCTTGCTGCTATGGGTGTGGCTGCCCTTGGGTGCGGCGAAAAATCCGCAGGTGGTGCCGGCGTTCAAGGGCCTGCGCAATCGTCGGGCCTGGCTGCTGGCGGTGTATTTCGGGCTGGTGAATTGCGGCTACATGAGCCTGGTGGCGTGGCTGCCGGCCTACTATCAGCAACTGGGCTGGGACGTGCTGCCCAGCGGTTCGTTGCTGGCGTTCATGACCATCTTCCAGGTACTCGCCGCACTGCTGATGCCGATGCTGGCGCAACGCGGTATCGACCGCCGCCCCTTGCTCTGGGTCAGCCTGTTGGCACAAACGGTGGGTTACTTCGGGCTGCTGCTGGCGCCGCTGCAGTTTCCCCATGTGTGGGTAGCGTTGTGCGGCTTCGGCCTGGGTGCGTGTTTCGCCCTGAGCCTGCTGCTGACCCTCGACCACCATCGCGACCCACGCCAAGCCGGGCAACTGGCGGCCTTCGTGCAGGGCGTGGGGTTTTTGATCAACGCGATTTCGCCATGGATGACCGGCTGGCTGCGCGAAATCACCGGCAGTTTTGCCAGCGCCTGGGTGGTCCTGACGGTGACCGCAGTGACGATGCTGGTGGTGACGCGCGTGTTCAGCCCGGCCACCTACCGCACGGCGCCGGCTCTATAGATATGCATTTAAGGTCTAGCAAAATCGCTATAGCTTCGTTGACGGAATAAGCAATCCCCTTAAAATCCCGGTTCTCCTACAGGATGTCGGGCACACAATGGACCTTCGCCAACTGCGCTACTTCATCGCGTTGAATGAGTACCGCAGTTTTGTGCGCGGCGCCGATGCCATGGGCATTACCCAACCGGCTTTCAGTCGCAGCATCCAGGGCCTTGAGCAGGAATTCGGCTGCATACTGGTAGACCGCGCGCACAAGGACTTGCGCCCCACCCCCGAAGGCCAAGTGGTGTTGCAACATGCCTTGAGCCTGGTTCAAGGCGCCGCCCGGCTCAGCCATGAAGTCACACGCATGACCAAGCTGGATGCCGGTGAAGTGCGCTTCGGCAGCGATGCAGTGGCGGCGGTCAACCTGGTTCCCCAAGCGATGGCACGGCTCATCACCGCCCACCCCAAGGTACGCAGCGTGTTGCAGGTGGATAACTGGGAAAGGCTCGGGCGCAGCCTGAGCCGTGAAGAGATCGAATTTTTCATCGCCGATGTGCGCCACTTCGAAGCCGACCCGAACTTCCAGACCCAAGCGCTCTCGTCTCGGCGCAGCGTGTTCTTCTGCCGCGCCGGACACCCGTTGCTGGCCAAGGACAGCCTGTCGACCAATGACCTGTTCGACTATCCACTGGCCACGCCGTTGATCGCACCAGGCATTCGAAAACTGCTGGCCAACCTCAGCGGGCGCATCGACTTTGCCCCCGCTATCGAGCTGGAGCAATTCGCCGCGCTGGCTGTCATCGTGCGCCAGTCAGACACCATCGGCCTGGGCGCCGAAGAAGCCTTCGCCGCCCCCTTGGCCAGTGGCGAATTGAACGTGTTGCACTGGCGCAACGTGCCTCATGCCTTGGAAAGCCTGAACAGCCGCTGCGGGGTGATCACCCGCGCTGGGGCTCGCCTGTCGCCTGCGGCGAAGGCGCTGATCGAAACGCTGCTGGCGGTGGAAAACCAAGCCGATTGGCCCGCGCAAACGTCCCGAAGTCATTGAACCGCACGCCCATCTCGGCCATCACCTTATGCGCCACTTTGGCGGTCATCTGGCGGATGTAGAACGGCTCCTTCACCACAAAATGATGAATCCCGTGGGTGCTGCCGAAGTTGAAGCAAAACGCCTGCAACGGCCACATCCACCAGGGGTTCAACACTTGGGTCTGCTGGATCACATTGCCCAGCTCCACATCGCCGTAGTAGTGCATGTTGGAGCTGACAAAGTGCAGGCAGAAGGTGCGCAGCACGTTGGGGCCGATGATCACCACGGCGGCGATGTCGATCACCTGCATCATCTGCAACGTGCCGGCGGACCACTCGACCGGCGCGCCCAACAGGCTGGCGACGCCGTTGGCCGCATGAAAACCGAGGAAGATGTACCACGCGCCCCAATGCAGCAGCGCCAGTGGTGCGTAGACCAGCAGCGAGCGTTTGAGGATCTTGAATTTGTGGCCCCATGTCTTGGCGCGCAGCATGCGGATAAACGCCGACATCACGTTATCGCCCACCATCAGCAAACGCGCCAAGCCCCAAGGCTCGCCGTTGGTGATGGCGCGCTCTTCCATATCGGTCTCGGTGCCGGAGACTTTGTGATGGTTGAGGTGCAGGTGGCGGCGGATCCACGGGTTGATGGTGCTGGGCCGCGCCAGCCACACCAGGGCCATCATCAGGTTGTGGGGCACACGCCGTTTGCGAAAGTACATGCTGTGGATCAGGTCGTGTTCCAGCTCGTGGGTCAGCGAAGCGAGGAAGGCGTTGAGCAGCAGGCACACCCACCAGGCCATATGCCCGGTGATGTAGAGCGCCGCCGAGCCGAACATGCCCAGCAGCGCAAAGGCCAGGATGCCCGCGCCCAAGGCGTCCTGATGCAGCAACCACGGGTGCTGCCGGCGCAAGCGCACGCCTTCGGCCAGTACCACTTCACGGATATGCGCGGAACGCTGTTGCGCGTTCATCTGCTGGGGACTTGCAGAAGTACCGTCCATGCTTCCATCCTCTGTTTATTGATGGATGCATCCTGACTCACGCGGTACGTCAGGGCAGCAGCCCCACACGCCAACCTGTTGACCGCAAGCGCCAATCGCCATGACCGAACCCACGTCCCTCGCCAGCTGGACCCGTGCCCTGCGCAAGCAGCTCGACGCCCTGGGCCTCGACAGCGCCGCGCTGTGCATCCAGGCCGGGCTCGACCCGCAGCAGATGGACGACCCCAATGCGCGCTACCCGCTGTCGGCGACCACGCGCCTGTGGGAATTGGCGGTGCAGGCCAGCGGCGATCCGGCGATAGGGTTGCGGGTGTCGCGGTTTGTCAGCCCCACCACGTTTCATGCGTTGGGCTACGCGCTGGTGGCCAGCGGCAGCCTGCGCGAAGTGTTCGAGCGCATCGTGCGTTATCACCAGGTGGTCAGCGATGCGCTGACGCTGGAGCTGACGCGGCACGACGAGCGCTACCGTTTTCGCCTGCTGCAACCCCAAGGCAGCCCGGCGCCAGCACTGGAAGCCATCGATGCATTTGCGGCGATCTATGTGCGCACTTGCCGCAATCGCCTGGGCCGGGATTACGCGCCCTTGGCCGTTTATCTAAGGCGTCCGGAACCGGTTGACCCCAAGCCCTGGCATGCAGTGTTCCGCGCACCGGTATTTTTTGGCGCCGTCGATGACTGCCTGGAGTTCGCCGCGCAGGACTTCGACAGCCACCTCGACGACGCCAACCCGGAGCTGGCCGAACACAACGAAACCGTGCTCAAGCGCACCCTCGCCCAGCTGCAACCGCTGACCTGGGAGCGCAAGGTACGCGCCGCGATAGAAGCGCAACTGCCCGACGGCGAGCCGAGCGCCGAGCGGATTGCCCAGGCGCTGCACTTGAGTTTGCGCAGCTTGCAGCGGCACCTGGCGGATGAAGGCTGTCGGTTTGATGCGCTGCTCAATGAGTGCCGGCAGAACCTGGCGCTGCTGCACTTGCGGGACCCGCAGTGCTCGTTGGCCGAGATCAGCCATTTGCTGGGGTTTGCCGATACCAGCAGTTTCAATCGGGCGTTCAAACGATGGACGGGGGTAACACCGGGGCAGTTTCGCGATGGGTTGCGGTAGGTAGATGTGGGGTGAGGGTCATGGCCTCATTGGGCCCCCACAGGGGAACGCATTTCAACCTGTGGGAGGGGGCTTGCCCCCGATAGCAATGGCCCAGGCACTGCAAGTTCCGGATCAGTCAGCGCCCACGATCGCGCCGCAACAACTTCCTCACCCGCGCCACCAACGCCTTGGCTTCAAACGGCTTGAGCAGGTAGTCATCCTCATGCAATTCCAACCCACGCAGGCGATCTTCGATACCGCCCGGCGTGGTCAGGAACAGCACCGGCGTATCGCCCTTGTGCCGAATCGCCTGCTGCAATTTCCAGGCATTCAGCCCTGGCAGCATCACGTCGAGAATCACCAGATCGTACTCGGTGCTTTCCACAAAGCGCTGCGCCGCCATGCCATTGGCCGCGACTTCCACGGCGAAACCGGCCTCGCCCAGGCCTTGGGCCATGAGCTTCGCCAGTTGCGGCTGGTCTTCCACTAACAACACCTGCATGCCCTACCTCTGGGTTTGATTACAAACCTGTCATCAAATTGTGCGGTTTCTGACCCCGTTGACTGGCTAGGGTGGCGGCCTGTTTTCCGGAGTCGTCTTTATGTCCCGCCATGCCTTGTTCCTGAGCCTCGCTATCTGTACCGGCGCGCTGGCTGCACCGCAGCTGCCACGCCATGCCGACCTCGACTTGCACACAGCGCGCCAACTGGCCGACGCCAGCCTTGCCCACTGCAGCGCCGCGCTGACGGTATTGGACCGTGGCGGCAACCTGCTGCTGAGCCTGCGCGCCGACGGCGTCGGCCCGCATAACAGCCTCGCCAGCCAGCGCAAGGCGTACACCGCGCTATCAACCAAAACCCCGACGCGGCTGTTTGCCGAGCGTGCGCGCAACAACCCCGAGGCCGCCAACCTTAACAGCTTGCCCGAGTTGCTGTTGCTCGGCGGCGGCGTGCCGCTGTTTGCCGAGTCTGAACTGGTCGGCGCGCTGGGCATCGCAGGTGCCGGCGGCGCCGCGCAGGACGAAGCCTGTGCCGTACAGGCCGCCGGGCAACTGGGCCTGAAAACTTCCCTCTGATTCCCCTCTAAAGGATCGCTTGATGAAAACCCTCCGCATGACCCTCGCCGCCCTCAGCCTCAGCAGCCTGTGCACACTGGCCCTGGCCGACGGCAACCCCCTGAGCGTGCACGTGCTCAACCTGGAAAACGGCCTGCCGTCTGCCGGCGTCAGCGTCACCCTGGAGCAGCAGGTGGGCGATAAATGGCAGTCACTGTCCGAAGGCGTCACCAACCAGCAGGGGCGCATCGCCGAACTGTTCCCCGCCAACCGCAGCATGACGCCGGGTGAGTACCGCGTGGTGTTCAAGACCGGCGACTACTACAAAAAGGCCAACCGCGAGACGTTTTTCCCTGAAGTGCCGGTGATCTTCCAGGTCAAACAGGCCGACCAGCATTACCACATCCCGCTGCTGCTCAGCCCTTACGGTTTCTCGACGTATCGCGGTTCATAGGCCCGCAGCCTGCTGCAGGCCTTTGAGATCGAGGATCTCAATCGCGCCATAACCCAGGCCGATGATGCCCTGCTGCTCCAGCGCCTTGAGCAGACTGTTGGTGGTCTGGCGCGACAGGCCCAGCATCGCCGCCAAGTCCTCCTGGGGCAGCTGCAATGTGCGGCGCGCCTGGTCTATTTCGCCGTAGCCCTCGGCGATCATCAGCAACCGATGGGCCAGGCGCGCGGACGCGGGCATCAGGCTCATCTGTTCGATGTTGATCAACGACAAGCGCAGTTTGTGGCTCATCAACAGGGCCACGTCGCGCCAATACGCCGGATGGTCTTCGAGAATGCCGAGCATCGCCGCCTGCGGCACCTGCAACAACGTGCATGGCCCCATTGCCAGGGCATCATGGGTGCGCGGCAGATTATCGAACAGACAGATTTCGCCGAACCAGTAAGGCGTTTCCACCAGGCTCAACACCGCTTCCTTGCCTTGGGCATTCACCGCGCTGATGCGCACCGCGCCTTCGAGCACCGCGTACAGGCCACAAGGCGGGTCGCCGCGCTTGAACAGGTATTGCCCCGCCGTCAGCGAACGCACTCGCGCTGCCGCCAGCAGACTACGCTGTAGCTCGACAGGCAGGTGGCTGAACCAGTGGCCGCTGGCCAGGCGGGCGTGCCATTTCTCTGCGTCCATGAGAACTCCGAAGATTGTCGCCCAGCTGACAGTCAGGCGCTGGCTGACAGGGCATGATCAAACATCCTACAGGAGGAACAACAATGAAAAGCCTCGTCGACCACCTCAGCCAATACGCCGCCTACCACCGCGACCCACGCAATATCGCCAGCCACTTCATTGGTATCCCGCTGATTGTGGTGGCGGTGGCCGTGCTGCTGTCGCGTCCCGAATGGACGATTGGGGGGCTGTGGATTTCACCGGCGGTGATCGTGGCGTTGTTTTCGGCATGGTTTTACCTGCGCCTCGAACTGGCCTTGGGCGTGCTGATGACGGTGTTGATGGGCTTGTCGGTATGGGCCGGACATGTGCTGGCGGCGCAGAGCACGCTGGTGTGGCTGAGCAGCGGTATCGGCATGTTTGTGGTGGGCTGGGTGATTCAGTTTGTCGGGCACTACTACGAAGGCAAGAAACCGGCGTTTGTGGATGACGTGTCGGGGTTGATCGTAGGGCCGCTGTTTGTGGTGGTGGAGGTGGCGTTTTTGCTGGGGTTGCGGCAGGACCTGAAGGCGAACATTGAGAAACGCTCGGGCCCGGTGGCGCGCCGCGATCTAAAGCCAAGCGAGGTCTAAATGTGGGGAGGGGGCAAGCCCCCTCCCACATTGGCTCCCATTTTCACATTGGGTATGCGGGGTTATCAGGCTTTTTGCCATACCTTGGGTTTGAAAAAGAGGGTCTCGCCACGCACCAGACCGGTCAGGCTGTCGTGGTCCTTGACCACTTCGGCCTCGATCAGCTCGGGCTGGCCTTCGACCTTCAGCGTCACCCGCGTGGTCGCACCCAGCGGGCGAATATCACGCACTTCGGCCGCATGGTGGTCTTCCAGTTCATGGCGCGACAGCGACACTTCATGGGGACGGAACAGGACGTGCTTGTCTTCCCCCAGGTGCAGGCGGTTGGAGTCACCCAGGAAGTGGTACACAAAATCGCTGGCCGGGTTTTCATAAACGTCACCCGGTGAGCCGATCTGCTCGATCACGCCCTTGTTCATCACCACGATACGGTCGGCGACTTCCATGGCCTCTTCCTGGTCGTGGGTCACGAACACCGAGGTCAGGTTGATGTCTTCGTGCAGGCGCGCCAGCCAGCGGCGCAGTTCTTTACGCACCTTGGCGTCGAGGGCGCCGAAGGGTTCGTCCAGCAGCAGCACTTTGGGCTCGACCGCCAGGGCGCGGGCCAGGGCGATACGTTGGCGCTGACCACCGGAGAGCTGTTCCGGGTAACGATCAGACAGCCAATCGAGCTGCACCATGTTCAGCAGTTCGTGAACCTTGGCCGCGATCTGGGTTTCGTTCGGGCGCTGGTTCTTGGGCTTCATGCGCAGGCCGAACGCGACGTTGTCGAACACGGTCATGTGGCGGAACAACGCGTAGTGCTGGAACACAAACCCGACGTTGCGATCACGCACGTCGTGGCCGGAAACGTCTTCACCGTGGAACACGATGCTGCCGTCATCCGGGGTTTCCAGGCCGGCGATGATGCGCAGCAAGGTGGTCTTGCCGCAGCCGGACGGGCCCAGCAACGCCACCAGCTCGCCACTCTGGATGTCCAGATTGATGCTGTTCAGGGCCTTGAAGGCGTTGAAGTTCTTGCTGACATTACGGACTTCGATCGACATGACTTATTCCTCACCGGCGCTTTTGCGCAGGCGGTTGATACGGTTCTCGCTCCACTGCTTGAGCAGCAGGATGAAGAGCGCCAGGATCAGCAACAGGCTGGCCACCGCAAACGCGGCAACGTGGTTGTATTCGTTGTAGAGGATCTCGACGTGCAGCGGCAAAGTGTTGGTCACGCCGCGAATGTGCCCGGACACCACCGACACCGCGCCGAACTCACCCATGGCCCGCGCGGTACACAGCACCACGCCGTAGATCAGGCCCCATTTGATGTTCGGCACAGTGACATGCCAGAACATTTGCCAGCCATTGGCCCCAAGCAGGCGTGCGGCCTCTTCTTCCTGCGTGCCTTGCTCCTGCATCAGCGGGATCAGCTCACGGGCCACGAACGGCACGGTGACAAAGATGGTCGCCAGCACGATGCCCGGCAGGGCGAACACGATCTGGATGTCATGCTCCTGCAACCATGGGCCGAAGAAGCCCTGCGCGCCGAACATCAACACGTACACCAGGCCCGCGATCACCGGCGAAACCGAGAACGGCAAGTCGATCAGCGTCACCAGGATGCTTTTGCCACGGAACGAGTACTTGCTCACGCACCAGGCGGCGCTGACGCCGAACACCAGGTTGAGCGGCACCGAGATCAATACGGCGATCACCGTGAGTTTCAACGCGGACAACGCGTCGGGCTCCAGGATTGCGCTAAAGAACGTACCCAGACCGTTCTTCAGGCCCTGGGACACCACGATAAACAGCGGCAGCAACAGGAACAGGAAAAACACCAGCCAGCCAAGGCCGATCAGGATGCGTCGCGAGACCGCACTGCCACGCCGGGCGGCGTTGGCCGAGGACGCGGCGGAAATAGACGATTGGGACATGTTCCGCGCCTCCTTATGGACGTTCGATGCGCCGCTGCAACAAGTTGATCAGCAGCAGCAGGACAAAGGAAACCACCAGCATCAACACGCCAATGGACGTGGCGCCGCGGTAGTCGTACTGGTCAAGCTTGACCATGATCAGCAGCGGCAGGATCTCGGTTTTCATCGGCATGTTGCCGGCGATGAAAATCACCGAACCGTACTCACCGACGCCACGGGCAAACGCCAGGGCAAAGCCGGTGAGCCAGGCGGGCAGCAGCGCGGGGACGAGGATGTAACGGAACACCTGCAACGGCTTGGCGCCCAGGCAGGCAGCGGCTTCTTCGATTTCCCGGGGGATGTCGGCGAGTACCGGCTGCACCGTGCGCACCACGAACGGCAGGGTCACGAAGGTCAGCGCCAGGGTGATACCCAGCGGCGAGTAGGCGATCTTGAAGCCCAGGTCAGCGGCGAACTGGCCGACCAGGCCGGTCGGCGTGTACAGCGCGGTCAGCGCAATACCGGCCACGGCGGTGGGCAGGGCGAACGGCAGGTCGATCATCGCATCGATGATCTTGCGGCCGGGGAAGGTATAGCGCACCAGCACCCAGGCCAGCAGCGTGCCGATGACACCGTTGATCAGCGCGGCGTAGAGCGCGGTGCTGAAGCTCAACTTCAACGCCGCCAATACACGCGGCGCGGAGATGATGGCCCAGAACTGATCCCAGGTAAGTTGAGCGGCGTGGACAAACATCGCCGCGAGGGGGATGAGTACGATCAGGCTGAGGTACACCACGGTGTAGCCCAGCGTCAGCCCGAAGCCGGGTATGACGGGGGAAATACGACGCGACATAAGAGTCCTTGGTTAACGGAACTGACACACAAAACCCGCAGGTGAATGCGGGCTCGGTGGGTGTGTATTTCTCGGCTTACTGCGCCGTGTAGATCTGGTCGAACACGCCACCGTCGTTAAAGAATTTCGGTTGGGCAGTTTTCCAGCCACCGAAGTCTTTGTCGATAGTCACCAGGTCCAGTTTCGGGAACTGCTGGGCGTATTTGGCGGCCACTTTTGCATCGCGTGGGCGGTAGAAGTTCTTGGCCGCAATCTCCTGGCCAGCCGGGCTGTACAGGTGTTTCAGGTATTCGGTAGCGATCTCGGTGTTGCCCTTTTTCTCGGCATTCTTGTCGACCACGGCCACTGGCGGCTCCGCGAGGATCGACAGGGACGGTACGACGATGTCGAACTTGTCGGCACCGCCGTCTTCTTTCAGCGCCAGGAAGGCTTCGTTTTCCCAGGCCAGCAACACGTCACCCTGACCGTTGTTGACGAAGGTGATGGTCGAACCGCGTGCACCGGTATCGAGGATCGGCACGTGTTTGAACAACTCTTTCACGTATTCCTGGGCCTTGGCCTCGCTGCCACCGGATTTGAGGCCGTAGGCCCAGGCGGCGAGGAAGTTCCAGCGCGCACCGCCGGAGGTTTTCGGGTTTGGCGTGATCACCGACACGTCTTTCTTGATCAGGTCGCCCCAGTCCTTGATGCCTTTAGGGTTGCCCTTGCGCACCAGGAACACGATGGTCGAGGTATACGGGGTGCTCGCATCCGGCAGGCGGGTCTGCCAGTTTTCCGGCAGGGTCTTGCCCAGTTTTGCGATTTCGTCGATGTCGCCGGCCAGGGCCAGGGTCACTACGTCGGCGCGCAGGCCGTCGATCACGGCGCGGCCCTGCTTGCCCGAGCCACCGTGGGATTGCTGGATCTTGACGGTGTCGCCAGGGTGGGACTGCTTCCAGAAGTTGGTGAACTCAGCGTTGTAATCCTGGTACAGCTCACGGGTAGGGTCGTACGAGACGTTGAGCAACTCGTAGTCCTTGGCAACAGCGGAACCTGCAAACACGGCGCTGGCCAGGGCGGCCAGGGCGTAACGGCGAATCGACGACATAGAAGCTCCTAGAATTCTTGGGTGTTGGCTTTTTCTTATAGTGACGGGGTCTATCGCCGTGGTTGCTCAGCTCGGTTTGTTACCCGGATTCTGCAGGCGGAATTTTTCCTTGCGTTCGATCTGTACCACTTGGGCGTTATGCACAGTGATTTCCACCGCGCCAAACCGCAGATCGCGCAGGGCGCTCTGGATCTCACGCAAAATGGCTGCTTCGTCCTGGCCGTCGACGCTACGTAGAGATGCGCTCATGGTCTCGCTCCTGAAATGAATAGTGCCTCGCAGTGGCGGCACTGCTTGCGGCGTAGGGCGATAGTAGATAAGCGCGGATATTCTTAAAAATACTATTTAAGAATGTTTATATAACCAGAAAGAATTTTCTGCAGGGGCACGAGGTTGCGAAGGGATTAAGCCGTGCACATAGCCAAATGTGGGAGGGGGCTTGCCCCCGATGGCGATCTTTCAGCCAACAACTCTGTGACTGGGGCACCGCTATCGGGGGCAAGCCTCCTCCCACATTTTGAATGCACTTCAAGGCTGGATAGTGGGGGCGCGTTCCCAGTCAATTTCATTCGCTGGCATCGGTCTGCCAAACCAATAGCCCTGCCCCAGGTCACAGCCCTGCTCCAACAAAAACTGCGCCTGCTCCACCTGCTCGATGCCCTCGGCGTGCACCTGCATGCCCATGCTTTTCGCCAACGCGATAACCACGCGCACAATCGCGGCGTCGTCTTCATCCCACGGCAACCCGGCGACAAAACCCTGGTCGATCTTGAGTTTCTGCACCGGCAGGCGCTTGAGGCGCAGCAGGGAGGAATAGCCGGTGCCGAAGTCATCAATAGCCAGGCGCAGGCCCAGTTCGCGCAGGCGGTGCAGTTGTTCCAGGGCCACCTCAGGGTCATCCATCACTGCACTTTCGGTGACTTCCAGCTCCAGGAAAGCCGGATCAAGGCCGGTATCGTGCAGCACCTGGGCGACTTGCTCGTACAGTTCACGCCGGGCAAACAGGCGGCTGGACACGTTGATCGCGATAAAACTCAGCGCCACGCCGTCGGCCAGCCATTGGCACATCTGGCGGCAGGCCTGCTCCATTACCCAGGCGTCGATATCGGCAATCAAGCCGGTGCGTTCAGCGATGGGGATGAATTCGCCCGGCGGCACCAGGCCGCGTTCCGGATGCTGCCAGCGCACCAGCGCTTCGACCCCGACCAGGCGGCTGCTATGCAGGTCGTGCACAGGCTGGTAGTAGACGCGCAACTCCTGCTGGTCGAGGGCGCGGCGCAGTTCGCTGGCGATTTCCACGCGGTTCTGCGCGTGGGCGGTGAGTTCTTCGGTGTACAAGGCGTAGCCTTCGCGGCCCGCGCTTTTGGCTTTGAACAACGCGGAGTCGGCGTTGCGCAGCAGTTGCTCTGCGCTGAGGGCGTCATTGGGAAACAGGCTGATGCCGATGCTGGCGCTGATAAACAGTTGATTGCCGTCAAAGGTGAACGGCTGTTTCATCACGTCCAGCATGCGCTGGGCCAACGCCGCTGCCTGCACCACCTGTGAACAACTTTCCGCGAGCACCGCGAACTCATCGCCGCCCAGGCGCGCCAGGGTCACGCCGGGGCCGAACAGCGTCTTGAGTCGCTCGCCCACCAGCTTGAGCAACTGGTCACCAACGTTATGGCCAAGGCTGTCATTGATGATCTTGAAGTGATCCAGGTCCAGCAACAGCAGGGCGCACCCGCGTTTGTGCAGCTGTGCCGAGGCCAGCGCCTGCTCGGCGCGGTCGGTAAACAGCAGACGGTTGGGCAGGTCGGTCAGAGGGTCGTGGTGCGCCAGGTGCGCCAACTCGTGCTCGGAATCCTTGATGGCGCTGATGTCGGAAAACACCGCGACGTAATGGCTGACGTGGCCCTGGTCATCGTGAATCACCCGGATGGTTTGCCACTGTGGGTAAATCTCGCCGCTTTTGCGTCGGTTCCAGATTTCTCCGCTCCATTCACCGGTGTGTTCCAGGGTCTGGAACATCTGCTGGTAAAAACTCGACGAATGGCGACCGGACTTCAGCAGGCTGGGCTGCTGGCCCATGACGTCTTCACGCTGGTAGCCGGTGATCTCTATGAATGCCCGGTTCACGTGCACGATCAGGCCGTTGGCGTCGCTGACCAGTACGCCTTCGCGGGTGCAGTCGAAGACGGCCGCCGCCTGGCGCAGGCGCTCGCGGTTTTCCTTGAGGGGTTGCTGCAACTGGTGGGTCCGGGCGAAGCGTGCGCACAACAGGTAAATGGCCAAGGTGCTCAGGGCTACCCACACATAACCGCGCACCTGCAGCCAACGCCCCAACTCCCACGGTTCATCGAGAAAGTTGATCAATACGTAATGGCTGAACTGGAGCCATGCGATGGAAACCAGCAGGTATACCAGCCCCACACGCAGGGCCCCTCGGTATGAAAACAGCATATGGCCAGTAGTCCTTACTAAAAAACCAGAATCGCCCTACAACGCGTCGGGATTATAGAATAGGAAACACCTTGTAAGTCTTATCTGAAACGGTGACTGGTTTTATCCTTAAAGCCAGTGATAATGCGGGTGCTGTTTTTTTCTTTATCAGAGGGCCATACAGCCTATGTGGTACAACGGTTTTCTTGACCTGTCAGCCTGGCAACTGGTTGCAGTCACTCTGTTGATGACCCACGTGACCATCGTTGGGGTCACGGTTTATCTGCACCGCTATTCAGCCCATCGCTCCCTGGAGCTCAATGCCGGCCTGAAACACTTCTTCCGCTTCTGGCTGTGGCTGACCACGGCGCAGAACACCCGCGAGTGGACCGCCATCCACCGCAAGCACCACGCCAAGTGCGAAACCGTCGATGACCCGCACAGCCCGGTCATCAAAGGCCTGTCCACCGTGCTGCGCAAAGGCGCCGAGCTGTACCGCACCGAGGCCGAAAACCCCGAGACCCTGCGCATCTACGGCAAGAACTGCCCGGACGACTGGATCGAACGCAAGATCTACACCCCGTACCCGCTGCTGGGCGTGGCGATCATGGGCGTGATCGACCTGCTGCTGTTCGGCACCATCGGCATCACCATCTGGGCGATCCAGATGATGTGGATTCCGTTCTGGGCCGCCGGCGTGATCAACGGCTTGGGCCATGCGGTGGGCTATCGCAACTTCGAATGCCGTGATGCGGCGACCAACCTGGTGCCGTGGGGCATCATCGTCGGTGGCGAAGAACTGCATAACAACCACCACACCTACCCCAACTCGGCCAAGCTGTCGGTGAAGAAGTGGGAGTTCGACCTGGGTTGGGCGTGGATAAAACTGTTCAGCTTCCTGCGCCTGGCCAAAGTCCAGCGCGTGGCGCCGATTGCCCATCGCGTCGAGGGCAAAGGCAGTCTGGACATGGACACCGCCATGGCGATCCTCAACAACCGCTTCCAGATCATGGCCCAGTACCGCAAATTGGTGATCGGCCCGCTGGTCAAGCAGGAGCTGGAAAAGGTCGATCATTCGGTGCGTCACCAGTTCCACCGGGCCAAGCGTCTGCTGTCGCGGGAAACCAGCCTGCTGGATGACCGCCATCACCTGCGTATCCAAAGCATGCTGGAACACAGCCAGGCCTTGAAAGTGATCTACGAAAAGCGCCTGGCGCTGCAGCAGATCTGGCTCAAGACCAGCACCAACGGCCACGATATGCTCGCGGCCATCAAGGAATGGGTGCACGAGGCCGAAGCGAGCGGCATCCAGTCCCTGCGGGATTTTGCCCACCAATTGAAGACCTATTCGCTGCGTCCTGCGGCGGTCTGACAGTGCCGTGGGAGGGCTTGCTCTCCCACGCACCCTCTTTTTGGCGTCATTATCCGGGCACCGCCAATCGGCACCGTTCATGGAACTTCATCGCATTTACCCTCTCTCAATGAACACTTCGCCATCATGGTGGCCCCTTGTTGTGACCGCTGCTCCATCCTGCGGCGCGCCCAGAGAGAGTTGTGCCGATGGTTCTCGAAAAGCCCTTAGTTAACGACACCCCAACCGCTGACCCTCCACGTCCGGCTGCGGCTGCAACCCTGCTGGCGCTGGTGCATGCCCAGGGCGAAGTCGAACGGCTGAGCGAACGCGAACAACTGCTCAGCTCGCTGTTGGTCAGCGTGAATGCCGTGCTTTGGGCCATCGATTGGGAGACCCGGCGTGTGCTCTATGTGAGCCCGGCCTACGAGCGAATATTCGGCCGTTCCGCCGGTTTGCTGCTCGCCGATCATCGGGAATGGCGCAACAGCATTCACCCAGAAGACCTCGACTACGCCGAACACAGCCTTTCCCGTGTGCTGGAACAAGGCGCCGTAGAAGACCGCGAGTACCGCATCATCACCGCCGACGGGCAGATCCGTTGGCTGAGTGACAAGTGCTACATCAACCAGCAGGTCGAACCCGGCGAGCCGGTGATCGTGGTCGGCATGGCCGAAGACATCACTGAAAAGAAGCAGCTGGAACTGGAACTGCACCGCCTCGCCACCACCGACGTGCTGACCCAGAGCAGCAACCGGCGGCACTTCTTCGAATGCGCCAACCAGGCCTTCGACACCGCCTGTGCCCAAGGCGCGCAATTGGCCTTCCTGTTGCTGGACATTGATGATTTCAAGGACGTCAACGACACCTATGGCCACCTGGAGGGCGACCAGGTGCTGCGGCGTATTGCCGAGAGCGGGCGTGGGGTACTGCGCCGAGGCGACCTGTTCGGACGCATTGGTGGCGAAGAGTTCGCCGCCGTACTGCCCGGTTGCGCGCCTGAGATGGCCTTGCAAGTGGCCGAGCGCCTGGGCAAAGAGATCCAGGCGCTGAGTTTCAGCTTCGAAGGCCAGGCGTTCAGCGTCACCATCAGCCAGGGCCTGGCCAGCCTGACTGAGGAAGACTCGACCCTGGATAGCCTGTTCGCCCGCGCCGATGCCGCCATGTACGAGGCAAAACGTCAGGGCAAGAACCGCGTCATCGCTGGCTGAATGCCTCCCACAGGGGTTCAGAAGTGGCCGTCATAAAAAAACCCGCCGAGGCGGGTTTTTTACATCGAGGAAGGCGCCGGGCTTACAGCTCGGAGAAGCACTCTTCGATGATCGCCAAGCCTTTGTCCAGTTGCTCGTCCGGCGAGGTCAGCGGGACCAGTACGCGCAACACGTTGCCGTAGGTACCGCAGGACAGCAGGATCAGGCCCTTGTCACGCGCCTTCGCCACCACGGAGGCAACGGCAGCGGCGTTCGGCTTGTGGCTGTCGCCGTCTTCGAACAGCTCGACGGCGATCATCGCGCCCAGGGCACGGACTTCGCCGATCACCGGGTACTTGGCCTGGATAGCCTTGAGGCCAGTCACCAGGCGCTCGCCCACGGCCTTGCAGCGGTCCAGCAGGTGCTCTTCTTCGAACACCTCCATCACCGCCAGCGCAGCGGCACAGGCGATCGGGCTACCGGCGTAGGTGCCGCCCAGGCCACCTGGCGCGATGGCGTCCATGTATTCAGCCTTGCCGCACACACCGGCCAGCGGGAAGCCACCGGCGATGGATTTGGCGAAGGTGGTCAGGTCGGCGGCAACACCCATCTGTTCCATGGCAAAGAAGGTACCGGTACGGCCGGCACCGGTTTGCACTTCGTCGGCGATCAGCAGGATGCCGTGCTTGTCGCACAACTCGCGCAGGCGCTTCATGAACGACTTAGGCGCGACGTAGAAACCGCCTTCGCCCTGTACCGGCTCGATGATGATGGCAGCGATATCACGCGGCTCGGCATCGTTCTTGAAGATGCGTTCGATGCTGGCGATGGAATCGTCGTCGCTCACGCCGTGCAGCTCGTTCGGGTACAGCGCGCGGAACACGCCGCCAGGCATCAGGCCCATGCCGGCCGAGTAAGGCACGACTTTACCTGTGAGACCCAGGGTCATCATGGTGCGGCCGTGGTAAGCGCCAGTGAAGGCGATCACGCCAGCACGGCCAGTGGCGGCACGGGCGATTTTCACGGCGTTTTCGACAGCTTCGGAACCGGTGGTGACCAGCAGGGTTTTCTTGACGAAATCACCTGGCACCTTGGCGTTGATCTTTTCGCACACTTCTACGTACGGCTCGTAGGCCAATACCTGGAAGCAAGTGTGGGTCAGCTTGTTCAGTTGCTCGGTCACGGCGGCGATGATTTTCGGGTGCACGTGGCCGGTGTTCAGCACGGCGATACCGCCGGCGAAGTCGATGAACTCGCGACCTTCAACGTCGGTCACGGTGGCGTTTTTTGCGGATTCGGCAAAAATCGGGTGAATCTGGCCAACACCGCGTGGTACAGCAGCTTCGCGGCGTTTCATCAGGGATGCGTTGGTCTTGCTCATAAAGTCCTCATTCGCCACTCATCGGGTGGCGCGGTTCAAGGAATACGTGGCGGGGAGGCAACTGCGGCAGCATGCGATGATCGACTGCCACAGCGTTCCCGGCCACTACGAATAACGTCTCGAAACACGCAAAGGGTCAGCGCTCTCGTGCCCTTTGCGTTTACAGCCATGCCAAACCGGGGCCTAGATGCCCAGGCAGAGGTATTTGATTTCCAGGTAATCCTCGATCCCGTACTTGGAGCCTTCACGGCCCAGGCCCGAGGCCTTGATGCCGCCGAATGGCGCCACTTCGTTGGAGATCAACCCGGTGTTGACGCCGACCATGCCGTATTCCAGCGCTTCAGCCACACGGAACACGCGGCCCAGGTCGCGGGCGTAGAAGTAGGATGCCAGGCCGAACTCGGTGTCGTTGGACATCGCGATCACTTCGGCTTCGTCTTTGAAACGGAACAGCGGCGCCAGTGGGCCGAAGGTTTCTTCCTTGGCGACGGCGGCGTTTTTCGGCACGTCGACCAGGATGGTCGGCTCGAAGAAGTTGCCTTCCATCACCTTGCCACCGGCCAGCAGCTTGGCGCCTTTGCTCAGGGCATCAGCGATGTGCTCCTGAACCTTGGCCACGGCTTTTTCGTCGATCAGCGGGCCCGTGGTGGTGCCGTCTTCCAGACCGTTGCCGATCTTGAGCTTGGCCACGGCCACTTTGAGTTTTTCGGCGAACGCGTCGTACACCGAATCCTGGATATACAGGCGGTTGGCGCAGACGCAGGTCTGGCCGTTGTTGCGGTACTTGGAGATGATCGCGCCTTCCACGGCCTTATCCAGGTCCGCGTCGTCGAACACAATGAACGGCGCGTTGCCGCCCAGTTCCAGGGAGACTTTCTTGATGTCCTTGGCGCATTCGGCCATCAGCTGGCGACCGATTTCGGTCGAGCCGGTGAAGGACAATTTACGCACGATCGGGTTGCTGGTCAGCTCGCCGCCGATGTCGCCAGCGCTGCCGGTAACCACGCTCAACACACCTTTCGGGATACCGGCACGGTGCGCCAGCTCAACCAGGGCCAGAGCCGAGAACGGAGTTTGCGACGCAGGCTTGATCACCATGGTGCAACCGGCGGCCAGGGCCGGGCCGGCTTTACGGGTGATCATGGCAGCCGGGAAGTTCCACGGAGTGATGGCAGCGGTCACGCCGATTGGCTGCTTGATCACGATCAGGCGCTTGTCGGGCTGGTGGCCGGGGATCACGTCACCGTAGATGCGCTTGGCTTCTTCAGCGAACCACTCGATAAAGGACGCGGCGTAGACGATTTCGCCCTTGGCTTCGGCCAGCGGCTTGCCTTGTTCGAGGGTCATCAGGCGACCGAGGTCGTCCTGGTTTTCGATCAGCAGTTCGAACCAACGGCGCAGCTTGTTGGCGCGCTCCTTGGCGGTCAGTGCACGCCAGGCCGGCAGGGCCTTGTCGGCGGCTTCGATGGCACGGCGGGTTTCCGCGGCGCCCATCTTTGGCACGGTGCCGAGAATCTCGCCCGTGGCAGGGTTGTTGACCTTGATGGTTTGACCATTGTCCGCATCGACCCAAGCGCCATCGATAAAGGCTTGCTGGCGAAACAACTGGGTATCTTTGAGCTGCATGTCGGCTTTCCTTAACAGCACCGCGCGCACGCGGAGCGAATTAGAGTTGTTGAAAGGCGCCTTGTGGGCTGCCGTCAGGGAAATCAGCCCCAGCACGCGAGGAAGTTAAATGCGCACGGGAGACAGAGCGTTTGAAATCTCAAACGAATCCTAGGATCAATGGGGGTACAGGGCAATAGTCTGTTCGAAAAAAAGAACGAAAACGGCGCATTTGCCGAATCTTTCGGATCAGCGTAGCCGAGGCAGATTGGCGTGCATTGATCCGAGTTACGCGGCGCAGGGCCTTCGTCAGGCAAATTCCTACCGTTTAAGGACCAAAGACCAGCATGGACGCCCATGGTCGACATGGGTATGATGTCGCCCGCACAAGCATCCGTAGCTCAGCTGGATAGAGTACTGCCCTCCGAAGGCAGGGGTCGTGGGTTCGAATCCCGCCGGGTGCACCAGATACGATGAAAAAGCCCCAGGTCGAAAGGCCTGGGGCTTTTTTGTAGACTGTCGATCAGCCCGATCACTGAGTTCTCACATGAGCGACAGCAGCCAGAACCAACACCCTCCAGCCCCACTAGGTGAAATACTGCTGTTCCAAAGCGGTGATGGTTCAGTTCGCCTGGAGTGTCGCTTTGACAGCGACACCCTGTGGCTATCGCAGGCCATGATTTGTGAGTTATATGGCAAGGCCAAAGCGACTATCAGCGAACATATCAGCCACATCTTTGCAGAGGGCGAATTGGTTGAAAATTCAGTTGTTCGGCTTTACCGAACAACTGCCGCCGACGATAAGCCCTACAACGTCAGATACTTCAGCCTACCGCTGATTCTGGCAGTCGGTTATCGAGTACGCTCCAAGCGAGGTACGCAGTTCCGCCAATGGGCTACGCAGATCTTGCAGGAGTTCTTGGTCAAAGGCTTCGCCATGGATGATGAACGGCTGAGAAACCCTCCCGTGGGGCGTTCATTGGTTCCTGACTACTTTGACGAATTGCTTGAACGCATTCGCGATATCCGCGCCAGCGAGCGACGGGTTTACCTGCGAGTTCGGGAGATTTTCGCAATGGCAGCGGATTACGTGCCATCGAATAGTGAAACGACCGCTTTCTTTCAAATCATTCAAAACAAACTGCACTTCGCAAGTACCGGCCTTACCGCTGCCGAACTGATTGCCCAACGTGTCGACTCGACGCAACCAAATATGGGCCTCACCAGCTTCAAAGGTGATGAGATACGCAAAAGCGATGTCACGATCGCCAAAAACTATCTGCGTGCAGACGAAATTTCCACATTGAATCGCATTGTCACCATGTGGCTGGACTTCGCAGAAGACCAAGCTTTGAGGCGCAAACAAATCTTCCTACGGGACTGGCAGGAAAAACTGGATCAGTTCCTAGCCTTCAATGACCGTGAGGTTTTGCAGGATTCGGGACAGGTCAGCAAGCACGTGGCTGACGACAAAGCGAAAGCAGAGTACGAACGTTACAATCAGCAACGCAGGGTATTGAAAGAAGCCAAGGGAGAATCCTTAAACATTGAGGCGCTGCAGGCTATCTCACAGAAGACAAATCAGTGAAGCCGTTCTATAGCTAATCATAGACCCCAGGTCAAAAGACCTAGGGCTGTTTGTGGGGCGGCGGCGACGCCCAAAGGCTGAGCAACGTCGGTGAGCACCTCAATCGCTTTGCTGCCAGCGCAAGGCTTCCAGTACAGCTGGTTCTGCGAACACTACCGCATCTAGGCGGTCAAGATCGACATGGTCATGCACCAGGAGCACCGTGCGGGCGAAAAGCTGTTTGTCGATTACGCTGGCCAGGCCCTGACGATAAACCCGCCTTCGCCAAAAAAGTGGTCAAGCACTTCGATTTCAGCATTGTTCGTGCAGCTCAACACCCGCAGTACCCCAGTGCGCGCGAGTTGGTCGATTACTTCCGAGGAGGATAAACCGACTACTTGCAGACCATCGCTTATTCAACTGGCCGGATTTACAGAATCGCTGTCGTTACTCCGGCTGATCGACGCCAAAGCACGCTCCAGACAGCTGAATTTTATATACTCCTGCTCCAATCTAACGCCTACACCTAGTCGGTTGTCCCGTAACTCATCGAACAGCAAACGCTCATCCGAGTTGAGGCGAGGCAATTCATGTAACGCTTGCCGGGCCTCTTGGCCCCAGACGCCCTCATGGGCAAGGAGCGTTTGGCGGTCCATCAATAACGACTCCACCTGCCAAAACCTGCGTCGCAATTGGTCAAGAATGGCGAACCCGTGGGTATCAATATCCCCCCAGTAATAAATTGTGCTCCGCGACAACCAGCTCGCCCGCCCCAACGCCTCCCAGCCATAGCCTTTGCCAAAGATCACAATGGCAGACGAGAAGCAAGGAAATGCCAGGAAGTTGGTCTCGTTCTCTGTAACGAACACCCGACTGACAGCGATATCCAGTTGAGCAAAACTGGCTGAGTCCAGGGTTATGTCAGGACAGGTCAAGCCTGGAAGCGTGGCCATTTTTTGATCCAGAACGCGAAAGCGGATCCCCGTAGGTTTATCGAGAAAACCGTAGCGAAGAGAAAATTGTGAAGCGCCGCTTTTATAGTGCGAGGCAATGGCCTGCTCGGGCAGGACTCGATCGAAAAGCTCACCCAAGACCCCCTTGTGCCTTTCGATAAATTTGCTATGGATACCTGGGATATCGACCTGCCGCAGGTAGATACCGGGTTTGGGATGCTCGGTTATCCAGGTTACAACCTCCAACAAGGCGGGCCATTGGTGTGCAAGAGTAATGGCCTGTAATGGACGGGCTTCCAGCCAGGCGACGAGCAGCGGCTGACATTGAAGCGTTAAATCAAGCAGGACCTTGAACTCGTTTACCTCATTGCCCTTGCCTACCAGTGCGACGGCTGCCTCCAACGAATCGACCCACACTGCGCCAGGCAAACGTTGCAAGCCTACGACACGATGATTGACCTCTCGCCACTGAATGCGGATACCGACGATAGCACTGAGATGTGCAACCCACTTGCGGACCTCTTCAAACTGTTCACTGAGCTGAACCGCCTCAGGCGCTTTCAGGGATAGCCGCCGTGGTTCCCAGGATTGCCCCGTCACCAGCGGTCGCAGCAAGTCACCACGCAGCCAGAGTCGCTGCATCTGCTTATTCAAGTCTGCCGCTGTGGTCCATTGCATGCTCAAAGCTCGTTCCGGTTCGTCCGATACTCTTCAATCGACAAATTACGCAATTGTGAAGCCTTGCCTCCCTCGTTGCGCACAAAGCCGACGCTGGAAACAAAGGGCTCAATGATGTGAATCTTCTGCAGAGGCGTCACGATCAATAACTGCAGGTTGAGTTGCTCGAACAGCCTCAAGCCATACTCGGCGGACTCATCCGAGCCACGCCCGAACGCCTCATCGATGACCACAAAACGGAACGAGCGCGACCTCACCGCCCCCCACTCCAAACCGAACTGGTAGGCCAGGCTGGCCGCCAGAATGGTGTAAGCCAGCTTTTCCTTCTGCCCACCAGACTTGCCTCCGGAGTCCGGATAATGCTCATGTTCTCGGCCATCCTCGCGCCAGCGCTCACTGGCCGCAAACAGAAACCAGTTGCGCACATCGGTGACCTTGGCAGTCCATTTACGGTCTTGCTCCGCCAAGCCTTCCCGACCACGAAACCGATCAATGATCGTCTTGACCTGCAGGAACTTGTTTTCCGAATACTGCACATCCTCAGAGCCCGTCAATGCACCTTCGGTACAGGCCCGCAGTTGCATCTGGAAGTCGCGAATATCCATGTCCGGGCTCAGTTGCGACTCCAGCACAATGAAGCGCCCGGGGTTATAGTCGATCTGCCCAAGGGATTCATTTATCCGGCCAATCCGCTCCTTGATGGTCTCGCGCTCCCGCGCCAGTTGCCCATTGAAGTTAGCGATCTCATTAAGCGTGTTGACGTTGAGCAACTCCTTAAAGCGCTGTTCAAAACGCGGTAAATCGTCGCGATTGAGTTGCTCAAGCAAATGGCGGTACTCATCGACAGCCTTGAGGTCGGCATCAAATTCGCTGGTTTCCAATTTGTAGGCGTCCTTGAAGGACCCCATGGCCCGGATAATCTTGTCGCGCAAACGCTCCAGCACCTTGGCCTCAGCGTCGACTTGCGCTTGCAGGGCTTCACGCATTTCGCGCTCGGCGTTGTCGCAGGATTCAACAGTCAGAACGCGCTCACCCAAAACCTGAACGCGCAGGGTTTCGAGCCGCAGCCGAGCCGACGCCTCAATCTCCACAAGCAAATTGAGGGTGTCCAACCGCAATGTGCTGGCGGCTTCTTGTTTTGACTCGACGTTACCCAGCTCCCTGTCCAGTCGAGACAACTCGTCCTCCGTCTCCTTTAAAAGCGCCTGCATGGATTTCAATTGCGCAGCCAGTGCCAGCAACGCATCACTGGCAGCCTCCAACTGCGCTTTTTCATCCTGCAAGCGCGCCACCAACGTCGCACATTCAGCCCAGTCGATTTCGCGGTACTCGGTAAATTCATGGAGCGCAGCGAGAGCCTCCATCTGTTGACGAAGATGGGCTCGCTGCCTGCCAGCGTCGGAGATATTCGAACCGATATCAGCCAGTTGCTGTTCCAGGCGATCCTTCAGCGCTTCAAGAGTTGTGATCTTTTCTGCGTTGCTCCAGCCCAGGACATACCGGCTGCGGTCATCCAGACGATGTCTGTCATCCTTTTCATGGCGCTCCCCCGCCCCCTTGACCTGGCCCGACAGCGAAAGGGCACGTAGCTCACGCCGGAACTGTTCCGGTGTCTCGCAACAGGCATAGTTGAAGCGATAACCCAATTCTCGGACCAACCAGGGGTAGAACGGTGAGTCGGGTTTGACACTGATTTTTTTCACCAGCGACTGCGGGTGTAAATCCGCAGCCTCGGCCTGGCGGCCAATGCGCACCCGAAAATACACCAGACGCCCGGCCAAGTGGGTTCGGTCCACCCAGGCAGCCACTGCAGGGTAATGCTCATCCGGTACCAGCAACGCCAAGCCAAAATTATGCAACACACGCTCTATCGCCCCCTCCCAGGGTCGATGCTCTTCACGTACCTGAAGCAACTCACCCACGAATGGGATCAGGTCTTCGGCAAGCTCAAGCGCCTGGCACATGGACGTGCGCATCTTGATCTGTGCGAGGGGAATATTGCTACGGCGAGCCTTGAGACTGGCTATCTCGCCAACGAGCGCTTCATGCTCACTCCGCCCCTGACGCAGCGATACAGACCATTCGGTAACCTGGTTTTGCAACGTGGCCTCATCGGCCTCCGACTGTTCCCGACGGGCCGATAATTGCTGCCCCAAATGCACAAATTCGTTTTCGTCGCACACCGGGGAGGCTCCGACTGCCTTGAGAAGCTCCGCATGTCTGCGCGCGCGCAGCTGACGCCGTTCGCGCTCATCGTCCTGCTGACGAATTTCGGTAGCCAGTTGCTCCAGACGATCGCCGCCCTGCTCGGACACCGCTTGCTTGAGTGCATCGACATCCAGCCGCTGACGGTCGCGTTGTTCAAGCTGACGTTTCTTTTGCGACGACAGTCGCTGCTGCTCATTGGCCAGCAGCTCAAGCCGACGATCCAGAAAACCGAGTTTGAGTTCCGAAAACCAGGCTTTAAGGGCCTCACGGCAGTCGCGCAGTCGCTCCTGCTCGACACTCAGCCCGTGGTGTTTTTCGCATTCGGCCACCAACGGTTGCAACAACAATTGCTGATGCTTGGCCTTCAGAACTGCTTCATGGGCACGACTCAAATCATCAAAATGTGCAATCAATGCGCCGATGCGAGCAGCGACATCAAACGGTTCAAGCATGTGGCTGCGGACGAACTCGGTCAGGTTGCCCACCGACTTCATCGAAACCGTTTGATGAAACAGTTCCAGCGCCTGTTCGTTATCGATACCAAGGCGCCGCCGAAACCACGCACTGTACTTGGGGAAACTGTCCTGGATATCCGCCCCCCCTGTACGCAACCGTTTACGCAACTGCGGGATGTCCGACCCGAAATCGGCGAAATCTGCGGTAATGCTCAGGTCGCGCTCGATCCCCACATAAAAACGCTCCGGCTGGCCGTGTACATCCTTCATCCAGAACACTTGGGCCAGGGTCACAGTCTGATCGTATCCGGCATTATGGAATACGCCCAAAATCACCGAGTAACTGGTGTGGTCGCGAAGGGCTACGGGTTTAGCCGTGCCCGTGACCTCACTGCGCTCGGATTTGTAATGCCCCAATACGTAGGAACGCAGGCCTCTCTCCTTATTCTCAGCCCCGGCAGCCTTGTTATAGGCGATACGTTGGGTGGGGACCAGAAGCGTCGTGATCGCATCCACCAACGTGGACTTACCAAAACCAATATCGCCGGTCAGCAGGCTGTTTTTACCGTCCGGTAACAGCGACCACACCTTTTGATCGAAGGTGCCCCAGTTGAAGATTTCCAGGCGCTTGAGACGAAAACCGGACAGGCTGTCGTTGCCGATAAAATCCAGTTTCGGAAGCAGTGCATCATTCATGGTTTTTCTCCTGCTCGATATCGGGTGGACCGCTGTAATCGCCAGCCAGGCGCGCGCGGTACTCAGCCAAACGCTTGTCAAAATCCGACAGCCATTGGGCATCCACAAATGCCTTCAATATGCGCCGTACTTCGTAACTCATGGGGCCTCCACTGTTTTTGAGTCGACGCAGAAAACCCAGGTCGACCACCCTGGTAATTTGTGCATCAATCTGGTCGATCAACTTAACTTCGTTGCTGCTGTCAGGTAGAAATACGCGAACCAACTCGACGATTTCATCACGCGTCAACACCAACCGAGTTTCAGCACCGCCGGCGTCGAATTCCGCCAATTTTTTGCGCAACAGGGCCAGCAACAGACTGACCGGGAACGACAGGGGCCGTCGTGCGACCAGACGCGGGATATGAACCGTGGGTTCGTCGACTTCCGGCTCTGGACGACTGCGCAGAAATGCGTAGCCCTCGGCTTCATCCAATATCAATTCCAGGCCCAGTACCGCCACGTAGTCACGCACACGCATTTGCAAATTGAGTAATGCGCCCCACATGCGCTCATCGCCTTCGCGGTAAATCACCCCTTTAAGCAGCGAAACCAGCAGTGTGGACAAGTCCGCCGCCGCGACATCAATGGTTGCCGCCGGCGCAGGTTGCTCTTCGTTCATGCTTCCCTCACAAAAATAATCCTCGCCAGGCGCGCCTGCCGTCTTACATAACCGCCTTCACGCAGCGTTGCGCTCCAGATGATCGGCTCGCTACAGCTGTCATCAATCACCGTGGTAAAGGTTTCGCTGCCCAGATGAAGATAAGCCACCAGCTCAGCCAACCCTTGCTGCAAGGGTTGCAGTTCGATCAATTCATGCAGGGTGATTTGCGAGCGGGTCTGAAACACCTGCCGGATATGATTTGCCAGGCGAGGCAGGTCAACGGTCTGCTCGCTGTAAAGGGCGCTGAAATCCACATCGTCGTTGCCAGCCTGGACAACCAGGCCGGCGAAGTCAGGCTTGACGGTCAACGTATGCAGGGGCCGTTCCATGGGCAATTCGATACGCGCCGCCACGTCGTCCATGTCCATGAACTCACCCGCAGGCGGTTGCTCGCGCACACCCAGCGCCTTGGCCTCCACGCCACGCAAGATGTCCATGATCCGCCGATTTTCCAGCCATACCTGATCATCCAGAAACCGTCGCAATTGCTGGGAAAGCTGAGCCACCATGCGCTGAGTATGCTCGCCAGCCTCAAGCCAATCGTAATGCACACGGCGCGTACGAATATCAGGGTTGAGTTCCATGACCGGCGCCAGGGCCAGCACATGATCGAGCATCTGTGTCAGTTCTTCCTGCCGTCGGCTTGACATCAGAAAGCCCCAGAACGCTCTGAAACTGCGCCCCTGGTCCGAGTCGGAAATTGCATCGCGCTCGCCCATGATCTGCTCCAGCAACGCACCCTTCGCGCCTTCCCACAGGGCGATCCGCTCGCGCACACGCCGGTCCAGCAAACGAAAATTATGTTCCACCTCACGAAAGTCGGCGAGCAGCTCCCGCGACAATTGGGTGAACTGCTGGAAGCGATCCTTGAGTGCAGTGTCGTTCAGTAGCGGCACGTCGCCGCCGGCGATCCGCGCGATCTCCGCGTCCAGTTCGTCCCGGCGCTTGCGCAGTTCGGCGACACGCTTTGCCGGATCGGTTTCGGTGCCTTCGCTCATTTGTTTGAGCAGCTCAAACAGCGTCAGCAACCTCGATTCGGTTCCGACGAAGCCCCGCTCAGCGAGGGTAGCCAACCAGGCGATGGCTTTCTCGGTCGAAGGCGTGAGATCGAACTGAGGCTCATCGTCGTCCTGACGATAAAATTTGCGCAGCCAGCCTTTTTCCGGGCTTGCCCATTCGTTGAGATATTGCAGCGCCGGCTTCGGGAAAGCCTCGTCTTCAAGCTGCCTGCGTAGAGCAAACAGCTCGTCCTCCAGAGCCTCCGCCAGATCGGCGGCGCATATTACCCGGACGTTGGGCGCGATAAAAACACGGTGCAGAAAACTCGCAACCAACGGGCCATGATCCGAGCACAACAAACGCCACGCGGGGTGGTGTTTGCGCAAACTTTCAAGGGTGGCGTAATCCATCACTCACCAATTTGCCGTAGGGGTCAAATCGGAACAATGGTGCCAGACTTCAGTATTTTCCAGCCCTAAATCGTACTTACTAGCTGAACGGACAGGTATGGCAACCCGGAGATACAAATGAGCGCCCGAATTTGCACAACCTGCCACGCGAGCCTAATCACTGTTTGTGAAGCGCCTCCAACTTCGCCGGCAAATCCTCCTCGGGAAAACGCTCATGCAACACCAGCAACTGTTCGTCCGCCGCTTTGGTTTGCCCCGCTTCACGCAACCGGATAATTTCCCGCAGCCCCTCCTCCAACGAAGGCTGGGCAACCGGTGCGCGCTTGCTCATTTTTGCCATGGACTGATCCGCCATCGCGCCGGCAATTTCAGCCTGAACCGGCGCATTTTCGGCCTTGGGCGCGGCGGCGATGCGGGCCATTGGTGCTGGGGCGGATAACGCCTGAGGTGCCGGCCGTGCAGCTTCTTCGTGCACGGCGGAGAACGTCGCCGTGGAGATTTCCGGTTGCGGCACCGGCTCGCGCATGACCACGCCGATCATCAACGCCAGGCCGGCCACGGTGGCGAATGCCATTTGCCAGCGCGGGCGTTGGCAGGCTTGCAGCCAGCGTTGCCACAGGTTCGGTTGCGGCGCCGGGGCCTCGCGGCGGGCGGTGTTGAGGATGAAGGCGTCGAGGGACGAGGGCGGCTCGACCGTGCTGTGTTGACGAAAATGCTGGAGCAGCTCGTCGTCATTGTCCGGGGTGTGTCGGGAATCAGTCATACAGATACCTCTTCGGCCAGCAGACGACGCAGTTTCTGCAAGGCGTAGCGCAAGCGGCTTTTTACGGTTTCCAGCGGGGCGTTGGTGAGCGTGGCGATTTGTGGCACGTCGAGATCGCCGTGCACGCGCAGCAGGAAGACTTCGCGCTGGTCTTCGGGCAAGGCTTGCAGGGCGGTGTCGAGGCGCGCCTGGTCGCGGCTCAGGCTCAAATGTTGCTCGGGGCCGGCGCTGTCGTCGGCCTGGGCGTGCAGTTGCTCGTCGTAGCTGTCGTGCAGCGGGTTATGGATGCCGTGCTTGCGCCAGTGGTCGATCAGGCGGTTGCGGGCAATCTGGAACAACCACGTACGAAAACTCGCCCGGCCTTGTGGCTGGGTGCTGCTGCGAATCAGGCTGAGCCAGGTTTCCTGGTAGATCTCCTCGGCCAGTTCGGCCTTGTTGCAGAGGGATACGAGGAAACGGTAAAGGCCCTGGCGATGGCGCGCGTACAAGACTTCGAACGCGGCGGCGTCGCCGGTGCGGTAGCGGGCCAGCAGGGATTCGTCGCTGGGTGGATCATCGGGAACAGCCATGTAAGGGGCGAACTCCTTTTGTAAAGTTAGCGCTGCTCAAAGGTGGGAGGGAGCTTGCTCCCGATGGCGGTTTATCAGTAACCGATGTATTGACTGCTCTAGTGTCATCGGGGGCAAGCCCCCTCCCACATTCAGGGTTTCAGGCTTTGGGCCAGTTCGACCAATTGCACGAACTCGTTGCGCAGGCCGAACGGGTCATCGCCCCGCGCCGAGCGGGCCAGTGCTGCGGTGTCCTTCAAGCTCATGTTGCCAGTGTAGCGGCCATCGCCCTTGAGCTGTTGGGCGAAGGCGGCTACCGCCGCCGCGAAGCGCAGGTCGTCACTGGCCTTGGTGATGTCTTGGCTGATGGGCCGCTCGATCAAGCGGCTATCACCGCCTGCAGCAGGCTTGTAGCGCACGCGCAGCATCGCCAGTTCATCGGACTTAGCTTCGACCGCAGGCGCGCTGGCGTAGCGCAACGGCTCCAACCAGCCCTTCTCGCCCTTCGGTACGATTTCGTACAGCGCGGTCACGGTATGCCCTGCGCCAATTTCGCCGGCGTCGACCTTGTCGTTGTTAAAATCCTCACGCTTCAAGGCGCGGTTTTCGTAGCCCAGCAAGCGATATTCGCTGACCTGGGCCGGGTTGAATTCCACCTGCAGTTTCACATCCCGCGCCACCACGGCCAGGGTGGAACTGAGTTGGTCCACCAGCACTTTGCGGGCTTCGCGCAGGGTGTCGATGTAGGCGTAGTTGCCGTCGCCCGCATCGGCCAGTTGTTCCATCAGGTGTTCGTTGTAGTTATCCACACCGAAGCCGAGGGTCGTCAGCGAGACGCCGCTTTTACGCTGCTCGGCAGCCATCTGCTTGAGGCTGTCGAAGTCGCTGATGCCCACATTGAAGTCACCGTCGGTGGCCAGCAGGATGCGGTTGATGCCCTTGTCGATAAAGCCTTCACGGGCCATCTGATAGGCCAGCTGGATGCCGGATGCGCCTGCCGTGGAACCGCCAGCAGTGAGTTGATCAATGGCATTGCGGATCTTGGCCTTGTCGCGCCCCGAGGTGGGTTTGAGCACCACGCGGGATTCACCGGCATACACCACCAGCGAAACCCGGTCCTGATCACGCAACTGATCCACCAGCAATTTCAGCGTGCCTTGCACCAACGGCAAGCCTTCGCGGCGGTCCATGGAACCGGACACGTCCACCAGGAACACCAGGTTGGCCGGCGCCAGCTCCGCCACGGCACGGTCGGACGCCTTGATGCCGATGCGCAGCAGTTGAGTGTGCGGGTTCCACGGTGTGGCAGCGAGTTCGGTGGTTACGCCAAACGGTGAGCCGTCGCTGGGCAGTGCGTAGCTGTAGGGAAAGTAGTTGACCATTTCCTCCAATCGCACAGCGCCTTCGAGCGGCAGGCTGCCTTGGTTGAGGAAACGTCGTACGTTGGCGTAGCTGCCGGTGTCGACATCGACGCTGAAGGTGGAGACCGGTGTTTCGGCCACACGGTGCACCGGGTTGTCCGGCAGGTTGGCGTATTGCTCACGGGGTTCGCTGCGATAGTCCATCGCCACCGACTCCTGCATCCGCATCGGTGCGGGCATAGCCATGCGTTTGACCAGTGCGCCTTGCACCGGCGCGCTTTGCAGCTCGGCGACAGGGGCAGCCGGTTTGGCCAAATCGGGGGAAGAGGACGACTCACACCCAGCCAGCGCCACCAGCACGGTAACGACAAAACCTTGGGCGGCAGGACGCAGGAAGAGCAGAGGATGGGACATGGGCTGAGCCTCGTGAGTGAATGATCTGTTCACAAGGTCAGACGCGGGGGGTGGTGTGTTCGGGTTAAATCGGATTCAGATAACACTGCAGACCAATTGTGGGAGGGGGCAAGCCCCTCCCACAGTTGAACCGAGGTTATTGACTCAGTCCGTGCCGTACTTGGGGTTGCGCGGGCCGTACAGGATCCCGGCACGTTGGCCCGGTGACAGCAACCGCGCACTGGTGATACCGGCAATCGGGTGCGCTGCGTCGGTGGAGCTGTTGATCACCTGCTTTACCGCCGCCGTAATCAACATGCCCACCAGGCCACCGCCGTTGTTGTTGCCTTCCTCGCTGGACGCGCGTGCGGTGCCGGTCCACAAGGTGGTGCCGGTGCGCAGGTCGACCAGTTTGGCCGAAGCGGTCACGGCGGTGTCGCTGGCGATCAGCATGTACTTGGTGCCGTACTCGCTGACGGTGATGTACAGCGCCGCGTCCGCGCCAAAGATGTCATGCAGCTTGGTCGGCGCCAGGCCCTGGATATCGTTGGCGGTGGTCAGGCCGTTCTGGCGGAAGGTTTCGTCCACCAGAGCGATCGGCAACACGTAGTAACCGGCTTCGGCCAGCGGGTAGGTCACTTGCGAGACCAGGCTGTACGAGGCCTGCACTTCCGGGGATTCGTTGATCGGTGGCAGCACGAGGATCGACTTCGGCCGCGCCTGTTTATACGCCGTGTAATCCACGGTCTTGGGCGTCGCACAACCGCCGAGCAACGCCAGGGCCAGCAAGGCGCCAGTGAGTTTTAACAGGCTCATTTGGTGGCCACTCCGGTCTTGGCGTTTTTCAGCAGAAAGTCCATGTAAGCGGCGGACTCAGGAAACAGTGCTTTCTCGGTGCGGAACTCCTGCACCATCTGATCATCCTTGCCCATGCTCAGGTAGAGCATGCCCAGGTGCGCGTGGTAACCCGGCGGCGCCTTGCGGCCACTGGCGTTGATCTTTTGCAGATCGCGTTCCAGTGCCTCGACCTGCGCTTCCTTGGGCTCGCCCTTGAAGTACTCATAAACCTGCGGCTGGTAGCTTTCCCATTGATACAGGGGTTGGGGCGCCGTGTGGCACCCGGCGACTGCCGCGATTGCTGTCAGCATCAGCGCCAACTTCACTGCCTTGCTCATCCGTGTACTGCTCCTTGAGGTGTTGCTGATCAGTTGCGTGGGTTCCAGGCACCGGCGTTGATGCCGTCGACCAGGCGGTTGATCGCTTCGCGCATGGCCAGGTCCAGGACCTTGCCATTGAGGGTGGAGTCGTAGCTGGCGGTGCCGCCGAAGCCGACCACTTCACGGTTGGACAGCGCGTATTCACCGGCGCCCTGGGTGGAATACACCACTTCGGAGGTGCTGATGTTGACGATATTCAGCGCAACTTTGGCGTAGGCCACTTGGGTTTTGCCACGGCCGAGGATGCCGAACAGCTGGCGGTCGCCGGTTTCTTTGCGGCCGAACTCGGTCACGTCGCCGGTCACTACGTAGTCAGCGCCCTTGAGCTTCTGCGCGGTGCCTTTGATCGCGGCTTCCTGGGAGATTTCGCCCATGTTGTCGCGGTCCAGCACGCTGAAGCGGTTGGTTTGCTGCAGGTGGGTGATGAGGATGGTCTTGGCCTGGCCACCGAGACGGTCGACGCCGTCGGAGAAGATGCCGCGCATGTAGCTGGAGCGGTTGTCGAACTTACCCACGGCAATCGGCACGCGCACGCCAGAATAGGCAACGTGGGCGCTGGCAACCTGCTCCACCGGCATGGCGCGATTGCTTTCGGTGGCGCAACCGGCCACGGTCAGCAGCGCTGCGGCGGTGAGGCCTGACAGCAGGATTTTGGAGAGTGCTTTCACGTAGTGCTCCTGGGGTGATAAATCGGTAGTAGACAGCATTAACGAGAGGGAATGGCGCGCAGGTCATCGACGATGTCGCGACTCAAAACGCCGGTATAAAAACGCTCGACGCTGGAGTTACCGGAGTTGGTGATGATACCGCCCATGGTCCTCCACTTTTGTGCTTCACCCATCACACCGGCGGGCACAAGGTTGTTACGCGTCTTGGCAAAATGCAGCACCTCGCCAGCCCCCTTCTTGACCTTGACCTGATAGCTGAAATCCACAGCGGCCAGAATGGTGTTGTCATCCACGATCAACGTCGAGAGGCCACCTTTGGAGTCCGGGATATGGCGCGTATAGACGATGCTCACGTCCAACAGGTAATCGGCCTTTTCCTTGCTGGTCGCATAACGCTTGGCGCTGAGCAGGCGGTCGACCAGATCGACGCCCAGTTGCTGGCGCACCTTGTCATCCGGCAAAAAACGCTCGTTCTTGCCCACCACTTCAACATCAAAGGTATCGAGCCAGTAAGTGGCCGTCTTGGGAATAGTCACCGGCGCCGGAGAAATATAGTACTCCGGCTTGGAGGCGCAGCCCGCCATCAGGCAGGCAACGAGGAATACGGCAAACGCGCGCATGTCTGAATTCGTCCCTGAAAAGTATCGTGCTTTAAACAATCGCGGCATTTTACGGGGTTGAGAGGGCTTCTCAAGTGCTTTCGGTCGCCTGCGTGCGCCGCTGCACATTTCTCAAGTTGTGTACCATGCGGTCGAGACACTGTGTTGGGTCTGTTTATTAATAGGGATATTGCGTGTTTAAAGTTCTTCTCCGGGCTTCGGCCCTGCTCGCCGCGCTGTCGATGACCGGCTGCGTTTCCTACACCGTCACCGGCCCTATCGCCGCCCCGCTCCACCCCGTAGCTGTCAGCAGCCCGCGCAGCGCGCAAATTGCTGATGTGGCGGTGAGCGCCGCCGACGTCAATGAGGCCAACAAGGCTGCCATCAGCAGCTCCCTGACGGCCCAGATCACTCAGTACGTGCGCACTGGGGGTTACTTCAAACAGGTCACCGAGTATCCGGTGCGCCTGGGCGAGCAGGACGTGACACTCAAATTCAACATGACCGCCCTCAAAGGCCATCGCGCACCGCACCCGGCGTACGTCCCCGGCGCGCTGCTGACGCTGACCATCTGGATCTGGGTCAACGGCCCGATCTACGTGGACAGCTTCGAGGTGGCCGGCGACCTGGTGATTGTCGACCGCACTGGTAAAGAGCTGGCCAAGGCCAAGGACTCGATCAAGTTCGAGCACAACGTCGGGCTGTACAGCGGCCAATATTGGGCGCCTTCAATGGGCGGCCAACAGCTGACCAAACTGGTCGGGCAATTGCTCGACACCGCCACTGCCAACCTGGCCAAACCGTAATTAAAGGAAGCGAAACATGAAAGGATTGATCAAACACAGCCTGGTACTCGCAGCGGTCTTGCTGACCGGTTGCGTGTCCTACTCGCAGCACGAACTGCCCGCCGTACAGACCTGGCCACCGACCGCCAACGCACCGGCGCAAAAGCCCACGGCGTATGTGCACACTACCGCGCAGAACCACGTCAACGGCGGCCCGGGCAACGCAGCCGTCGGCGCCCCGGTGGTGATGTGGGAAAAGGCCGTGGCCGATTCGTATCGTGACTCCCAGCGCTTTTCGCGGGTGAGTACCGACAAGGTCGACTCGGACATCTACGTGGATGCCACGCTGCACAACAACGAGGAATACAGCCCGGTGTCGGCGTTTATCACCGGTTTCACGTTCTTCGTTATCCCGACCACGGCGAAAAACATCTTCACCCTGGAGACAGTGTTCAAGGACAAGGATGGCAAGGAACTGGGCCGCGTCAAAAAGAGCGAATCGGTGCGCACCTGGATGCATCTGGTGCTGATCGTGGGCATCCCGTTCCAAAGCGACACACGGGAAGTGGTCGAGGCGTTGACGCGCAGTACGCTGGATGAGGCGGTGCAGCGCAAGTTGCTGTAACCCCGCCCCTGTAGGAGCGAGCTTGCTCGCGAAAAACCAGAGAACACCGCAGGCATTCAGCATGCCTGCGGTATCGCTACCGGCCTCAGCTCACTTGATCAGGTCAGGTCGAGTGGTCTTGAGCATCGCTGCGCTCACCGCGCCCTGAACCGAGCAGGTGATCATGCCATTACTGGTCTTGGCCAAGTCACCGGGTGCGGGCTCGACCATCAAGATGCGTTCGGCCGTATCGGTGACCAGCTTGCCCGCGTTGTCATCGCCGCCTTCCGGCACCCAGGCTGATTGCTTGTGCGACCAGATCTGCGCACGCGCGTAGATACCGTTGGCTTTCTCCAACGCCGTACCCGGTACTTTACTCAGCTGTGCGTAAAGCGCGTCGGGCGCCTGTTCGGTGTAGAAACCCCAGTTGATGATGCGCGAGCCCATCAGGTCCTGGTCTTCGGCGAAAAAGCCGGTCAAGGTCATACCGTCAAGCGTCAGTGGCGTGTCGAACATCCAGCGCTGGCCCATATCGGACTTTGTGCCGCCGCTGAGCGTGATCTTGCCGTTCGCCACCTTATGGGCGACACGTTCCGTGAGCCCTGCCTGGCTTACCACCGCCAGGGAGTTCTGGTCGCAGGCGAGAAAATTTTGCAGGGCAGGCGCCGCAGCGAAGCTGCTGGTGCAGGTCGCCAGTGCAGTGAGTGAGATAAACAGACGATACAGTTTCATTGACAGCTTCCTTGGGTCTAAATAATTGCGGGCCGGAAAGGTCAGGCGCATAGCGGGGGATTTGCGTCCATAAGGTGCCACTCCGGCTTATTGTGGAAAAGGGACTTGAAGCATTTGAGGAGAAGAGCCGTGACCGCCAACTGCGCGCTTTAGAACGAAAAGCGCGCAAGCTGGGGAAGCAACTGGTCAAGGCAGCTTGATTTTTTAAGAGCAAAAACAATGGGTTATATTTTGTTTGATAAGAGTTTGCTCCCGTTGGACTGCGCAGCAGTCCCATTCTTTGTGAACAAGGAACGGACCACCTATATCGCAGCCCAGCGGGAGCAAGCTCCCTCGCCACAGGTACGGCGTTCGTCCTTAACTGACTGGCATTAGGGCAAGCCCCCTCCCACATTGGATTGGGTTTACAGCCTTAGCTGGCGTCTTTGCTTTGGGTTGCGCCAGGCACGAGGGTCAACCCCGGCTTTTCCACGTCACGGGAGACATGGGCTTTGACTTCCGACACGCCGCCCTCTTCGTCGTTGTGGATCACCAACACGCCTGGCCGGCGCAGTTGCTCCAGGTCGCCCTCCGCCAGGCTGAAGCTTTCGCTCAGGCGCTTGTCGCTGAGGGCCTTGGCCTCGGCGCGGCGCTGGGCGAATTTGCGCCCCTTGCGTTGCTGGTAGCGCGCCCAGGAGACCAGGATCACGGCGTTGAACAATGCGATCCACAGGTAGATCTGCAAGGTGTTGAGCGCGGCGAAGATCGGCGCCTCGATGCGCGGGCCGCCGTGGGTGTCGAGCATCGAGGTGATCCCACGCGCCAGCAGCCAGACCAGTCCGGCCCAGGCCATCAGGGTCAGGATCACGTCGATGATCCACATCACGGTACTTTGGCGAGTTCTGACCAGTTTCATGATCACGCCTCCTCTTCAACAGGTTTGATACCGCGATCGGGGCTGACCCAACGCGCGCGTTTCTGGTGCTGGTTGAACAGCACCTTGGGAAAACTGACCAACGTGGTGAACAGGCTGACCAGCCAGAACACCATCGGGTACCACACGGTCCAGAACAGGGTTTTCCACAGGTCTTTCTCGTAGCGGCGGTCGATCAGGATGCTGACTGCAAATTGCAGCAGGCACACCATCGCCAACACCAGGCCGGTAAACGCCGGCGGCATCAGTGAGTCCACGGCGATGGCCTGGGGCAGCGGGATGAACTTACCCACGCCCCAAAAGATCACCGACAGCATGAAGGTGAAGGCCCAGCCGGTGGACAGGCAGTATTCGAACAACAGCGGCCACAGGTAGCGGTGACGCCATTGCCAGATGCCACGAATGTTTTTGAACAACACTTCGGCACCACCCTGGGCCCAGCGCAGGCGTTGTTTCCACAGGCCGCCGACGGTTTCGGGCATCAGGATCCAGCACAGTGCGCGCGGCTCGTAGAAGATGCTCCAGTGGTCCAGTTGCAGCTTCCAGCTGACGTCGATGTCTTCGGTGATCATGTCGGTGGACCAGTAGTCGATACGGTCCAGCGCCTTTTTACGGAACGCCACCACCACACCCGACACGGTGAAGATCCGCCCGAACACGCGCTGGGTGCGCTTGATCAAGCCGATGATCGAGGAGAACTCGCCCACCTGCACGCGGCCGATCAAGGTCGAGCGTGTGCGGATGCGTGGGTTGCCGGTCACGGCGCCCAGGCGCGGGTTGTCGAGCATCGGCGCGACCATGTAGGCCGCTGCGTTTTTATCAAGCAGCGCATCGCCGTCGATGCACACCAGGTACTCACTGCGCGCCGCCACGGCGCCCATGCGCAAGGCCACGGCCTTGCCCTGGTTCTGCGCCAGGTGCAGCACCCGCAGGCGGGGATGTTCCAGCGCCAGGGCATCGAGCACGGCGGCGGTGTTGTCTTTGGAACCGTCGTTGACTGCGATCACTTCGATGTTCGTGTACAGCTGACCGAGCGCCGCATGGATGGTGTCGGCGGCGTTATCTCCCTCGTTGTAGCAAGGGATGATGATCGAGATCAGCGGGTTGCCGGCCAGGGTCGGCGCCGGGGTGTCTTCTTCCCAAGGCCAGTGGCGCTCCCAGTGCAGCCAGAAGTACAAGCCGCCGGCAATCCACAACGCCGACATGAACAGCGGGTAGAAGAACACGAAGTCCATCAGGAACTGCCCGGTGACCAGGAAGATCAGGCCCAGGGGCACGCCCAAGACCAGTGCCAGCACGAATAAAGCCAGGATTCTGTCGAACATGGTCAAGGGTTCCATTGGTTGGAAAGGGCCGGACGCACAGTCTTCAGGTCCGGGGAATTTTCCAGGAAGTTGTCCGGGTAGTAGCCAAAACTCGTGACACCCTGGCGCTTGAGTACACCCATCCATTCAGCCATTTGCGCGGCGGACAGGTCAGGGGCATCCGGGGTGCGCCAGTCTTTGGCTTGCAGCTCGAATACGGTTCGCTGCATCGCACCGGGGCGGGCCTTGACCGTCGCAACCAGCTTTTCCAGCCAGGCGTTGGAGTTTTTCAGCGTCTCGCCTTCCATCAGCGGCATGGCCATGGGCGCGGTCCAGTCGTAGGTCTGCAGGAAGTCATCAAGGTTCTGCGCGAACCAGGCTTCGCTTTCGGGATTGAGCATCGGCTGCGCGAAGATATTGCGCGCGGTCAGCACCTGCGGCCCGGCAATGGCGCGGACCTTGGCGGTCAGCTCATTGGTGAAGTCGATCAGGTAGCGGCTCTTGAAGCGCGTCCAGCGCTGCATCGCCGCAGGGTCGGCGCGCAGGGCCTCGATGCTGCCCGGCAGGCCGTTGGCGGCATAGGCCTTGAGTGCGGCGGGGCTGGCATCTTCGAAGTCCGAGAACACCGCGTCGTCGTGGTACAGCACCCCGTCGATGGCACTGTTGCGCGCCAGGTCTTCATAGAGCTCGCCAATGATTTTGCGCACTTGCGGGTCGAACGGCGACAGGCGCTTGTATTGATCCGGGTCGATGCCCACCTTGCCGGTTTCCGGGTCCCAGCGCGTCACACGCGGCAGCTTGGGATCAAGGGCAAAACTCAGCACTGGCATCCAGGCATACACGCTGGCATGGGCACGGGTGTGCAGCTGCCAGGCGACGCGGTTGAACAGGTCGGCGCGCATCGGCAAGTGGCGGTTGGGGAAGTACAGCGAGTGCACCAGGCCGTCACCCTTGGGGTCGGCGAAGGCTTGCAGGAATACGGTACCGGCGCCCATGTCCACCACGCGTTGTACCAACTGGTCGAGGTTGCGCGCTTGTTGGGCGGCATCCGGGTCGTAGACGTTATCCAGGTCCACATGCAGCACCCGCAGCGGTGCCGGAGTTTGCACCGCGACAATGCTGTTGGCGAAATGCTCGCCGTCCGGGTCGGAAGCCACCAGGAAGCGCGGGCTGTTCATCAGGTTATCGGAGCTGTCGAGGCCGTCTTCCAGGGTCAGGGCCATCTGGTAGCCCTGCTCGCCGACAATGGCCAGCGAGGTGCCTTTGGCCGCGCCGTATGGCCATACCCAGACCCGTGGCTTCTTGCCGGTCACGGTTTGGATTTTGTTGGAGATCGCCACCACATCCGCACGCAACCGCGCATCGAACTGCGCCTGGCTTTCATAACGCCCGGTAGCCGGGTCAAAACGCAACGAGGTCGCCGCCGGCTCCAGGTTGCCCTGGGGGTTGGCGAGGATGCCTTTGTGATTGGCGTCGGTGTGCGCGGCGATTTCCACCAGGCCGGACTGGGACACTTCGCGAATCTGCTGCCAGGTCAGGAACTCGCCACGCGGCCGGGGCGAGCCGGCAAAGTCCACCGGCTGGTTGAGCGGTGTGTCGATCCAACTGCCCACTGGCGCCAGCAGGGCCGGCCAGTGGTAGGCGCGCAAAATCGGCAGCACGCGGGTGTAGAAGCTCGAATAGCCATCGTCGAAGCTGAGCATGATGGCTTTGGGCGGCAATGCCGGGCCGCCACGGCGGGCGGCCAGGATTTGGTCAACGCTGACCGCCTGGTAGCCGTTCTCGCGCAGCCAGGCCAATTGTTCGATCAAACGCTCGGTGCGCACCGCCACCACGGCCTGGTCGGGATCGCGATCCGACACGTCGTGGTAGGCAATGCCCAGGAAATGGTTTTTCGGCCACGCCTGTTCGTTGAGCGGGATCGGCCGCTCGGCGGGTGGAGTGAAAGGTGCGGGTTGCTGGGCGCAGGCACTGGCCAGCAATACACCCAGAACCAACAAGCAACGGCTGAGGAAGGTCATGGTCAGGCTCTTTTAGAAACGGTAAGTGAGGTCGACGAGCAGGCGCAGATCGCGTTCGCGATCACCGTCGTAAGGTCGGCTGATCAGGCTCAGGTTGGCGCCAACGTCCAGTACATCGTTCCAGCGATAGCGTTGGCCGTAGCCGATCAACGCCATGCCGCCGGTGGAGTAATCACGCTGGCTATACGTACCCGCACCGACCTGGAACTGCTGACTCCACTGGGTCTCGTAGCGGTGATAAAGCACATGGTTGATGGTGAGGACGGGCAGCACGGTGAAATCCGACTTCGGATTGAAGTACACCGTGTCTTCCTTGCTGTTGCGGCTGGCGCCGACTTCCAGGCCCAGGTCGACTTGCACCCTCGGCGAGCTGTAGAGGCCCTCGCGGCCGCTGAGCAAGGCTTCGAAGCGGTCGTTGCCGTCGCTGAAATGGGACGGGCTGAGGGTCAGTTTCCACTCGCGGCTTTCGTTGGCGCGCCAGCGGACAAACCCGCTGCCGCCGTTGGCCGTGATGCCGTCATTCAGCGCGCGCAACGGCGTGGTGCTTAGCAGGTAGCCGAGGCTGCCGCCGTATTGCCAGTGGTCGTTGATGTCGCGGGCAATCGAAATCGCGGCGCCTTGTTTGGAGCCATCGCCATAGGAATGGTTGGAGACCTCGGCTTCGATGGTCATGTCGCGGGTGCGCCGCTCTACACCGACCACCTGCCAGCGATGCTGGCCGGTGCCCTCTTCGAAATCTGCACGGGCGTAGCCGGCACCCGCGAACAGGCGCCAGTCTTCGTCGATGGGCGGCGTGTAGAGACGGCTTTCGATGCCCCAGTCACGACTCCCCGAAACCGCCCCTGCCTCGCTGTCGTTACCGCCGCCGAAGCTTTTACCGGTGTAGGCCTCGACGCGCAGCTCAGCCATGTCATGCACATCGCGCAGGCGGCTGAGGCGCTGCACTTGGCGGTTGTCCGGGTTGCGCGCAACCACGTCGTCGGTGAGCACGTCGAGCTGGCGCCACTCCTGCAGGTCCATCGCGGTGTACGCCTGGCTCACTTCCAGGCCGATGTCGCGCGGGGCCTGGGCTTCGGTTTCCTTGAGGATGCCTTCGGCGCGCCGTGGCAGATCACGGGCGCGGTACATGTCGGCCTGGGCCAGGCGCAGGCCGACGTTACCCGGAGCCTTGGCGACCAGCGCTTCCAAACCGGCTTCGCTGCCCGGCAGGTCGCCGCCGTAGACGCCGGCCTGGGCCGACAGTTGCTGGGCGTCCATCCACGCGTCGTTGGGGTTGCCGACGGGCAGACCCTTGAGTTCGACACGGGGTTTCTGGCTGTTGGCGAGCCCCTTGGCAACCTCGTTGGCGTCCTCGCCTTTGTCGCTTTCCTGCAAGGCGTAGAACAACGCAGTGGTGTCTTCGACCCGGTCATCGGGCTCGGCGTCGGTGGCGCTCAGGGCCTGGCGATACAGCGGCTCGGCTTTTTCCGGCTGGCGTTGGTCGAGGTAGGACGCGGCCACCCAGCGCACGGCGTAGGTCGGCAATTGCACGCCTTCGCCTTTAAGAATTTCGTACTCACGGATCACTTCGGCGGTACGCGCCCGCGCCTTGAGCGCACCCAGGCGGTCGATGCGCCAGCGCACCACGTCGTCATGGGCGGCGGCGTCCGGGGTCCAGCGGGCGAGCAGTTTGTCGTAATCCGCCAGGGCGCGGTCGGCAATCACGTAGCGGTCTTTTTCGCTGCGCGTGGCGAACTCGGCCATGCGCACGCGCTCGGCGGCGAGGTCGCCTTCCAGGCGCCGTTGAGTGACCGGGTCCAGCAGGCCGGGACGTTGGGCCGACAGGCGCAACGCGGCTTCCGGCAGGCGGGCCTTTTGCAGGGCAACGATGTATTCGCGGGCGACTTCAGGCTTGGCGCCGGCGCGGATAAACGCCTGGTCGAATTCAAACAACGCGTCGTAGTTCAAGCCGGCGCGGGTCAGCGCGTACCCCAGGGCCATGCGCCGGTTGGGGTCATCGGGCTTGGCGGCCACCAGCGCACGGGTGCGTTGCACGGCTTCGGTGGTCTTGCCACCGTCGGCCTGGGTCAGGGCGAGGCCCAGTTGCAGGTCGATGTTATTTGGCTCACGCAGCAGCGCCTGGCGATAGACCGCCTCTGCCTGGGCCCACTGCTTTTGATTGCGATAGGTGCGCGCCACGGTGGCGAGCGCCTGGGTGCTGAGGTTGCGATGTTTACCCTCGGCCTCGTACACCTTAAGTACTTCAGCATCCTGGCCGGCCCAACCGGCGATCACCACATGATCGCTGACCTGGCCTGGCGTCTGGCGCTCGGCCGACAGCTGACGCAATTGGGTAAGGGCGGGTGTGAAGTTGCCGTTGCGCGCCTGGATGATCAGCGCGTCATAGGCCGGATCGGCCATGGCGAAAGCGGGCATCAATAGCTGGCTGCATAAAGCTGCCCCGACGAGCAGTCGCAACCGGCCTGATGCACTGAGTGGTAGGTTTCGCAACATATCGTGAGCTTCCTTACACACGGAAAGCTGTAACGATAGGTGGTCCTGCGCGATTCGCTGCAGGGTGCCGGCGTCTAATGACCCGGCCTAGCTTTCCTGTGTGAACTATCTCTTAGGAAAGTTGGCAGAAGTCCAATTCAGAACAATTGTTCAGAATTGCGGGCAAATCTGAAATGTGAATGCGGGAGCAGACTTGCCTGCAACAGAAGGGCTCGGTACGCATGAACGCCAGCCGTTTGACCTCTGTTGCGGGCAGGCCCGCTGCCCCATTATTTATTTGCGAGCCAGGGCAGATTATTTACTGCGCGCCGCTCACCGCACCAACTTTGGCCATCACAAAACCAATGAATTGCTCGACAGTCATCTTCTGGCCGTTGAACGTCACTTCATTGTTGGCGTAGTGCAACTTGGACACCACGTCGCTGCCGACCAGGGTCGCCAACTGCGTGCCCACCGCCATGCCGCTGACCATCTCGGCGGCCATCTGGGATTGTTGCTCGATGGCTTTCGGGTCGGTCACGCCGCCGAGTTGCGCTTGCAGCGCGGAAACGTCAGCGATCATCGGCTTGGACAGGGTCAGGTTGGCGTCCAGCAGCGCAATCATCTGCTTGCCCAGTTCAACCGGTGGCAGCTCCATGGACACCGGCTTGGCCAGGTCGACCAGCAGGCTGAACTTGCTTTCGCCGTGGGTGGTTTTCAGCGACAGGTTTTCCACCGCCACTTGCGGCTTGGCGGCCAGGACCTGGTTGACGTTGGCTTCGGCCAGGGCTTGCTCGGCTTCGGTCAGTTGCAGCTCAGGTGCCGGCTGGTTGGCGGCGGCAGCGGCTTGTACCGGCTGCATCTTGTCCTGGTAAAGCTTGGTCAGCACCAGCATGGCCGGGATGTCGACATTCTTCATGCTCACAGCCAGCGCCGCCGAACCCACGGGTTTGCCTTGGTAGCCGATCTCGTCGATCTTGTAGTCGACACGGCCGGCCAGGTTGTTGTCCTTGGTTTCGCTGGAGTCTTTCTGCTCGAAGCCTTTGACGGTCAGCACGGCTTTCTGCGGGCCGAAGGTGAACTTGCTGTCGGTCAGCTCAACGGTGTTTTGCCCGGTGTAGAAACCGAAGGTGGATTTTTCCAGATTGCTGGCGATGGTCAGGCCCGACAGCTCGGCTTCGAAGGCTTCGCCATTGGCATCCACGGCGGCGACCTTGAGGCTGTTCATAAAGCCATCGGCCTTGACCTTCTGGCCCTCAGCGGTGCCGTCGAAGTTCATGTTGGCGCCAGAGAAGCTCACCGACGATTTGTCGTCCTTGAACTCCAGCGGCAGCAACTCGATGTTGCCGTTGACCGAACGGGTGTAGCCGATATTGGCCACGCCTTTGAGCGGCGACACGTCTTTGGCGGCGGCGAACCACTTCTCGGTAGTGGCGTTCTTTTCCAGCGCGTAGTGACTGGTGGCCATGACCGGCAGCCACTTGAGCGTCACCAGGCGCGAGAACGGCAGCGGGCCGTGTTCGATATGGTCGACAAACAGCAGTTCCGGGTTCGGGTTGTCTTCGCCGAAGACCGAGCCTTGGCCTTTCAAGCGGTAATGGGCGGTGCTGCTGAACACCCCACGATCCAGGGAGACCAGCTCCAGGGCCACGGTGCCATCGACGCCGGCCATGGAGGTCTGCAGTTCCTTGTTGGCGTTCTGGATCGCGGTTTGCAGCACCGGCTCCAGTTGTTTACCGGTGTACCAGGCGCCGCCTGCACTGACGACGCCAACGGCGACAACAAAACCCAAAAGAACGACTGCTGGCTTATTCATGAAGTGACCTGATCAAATCCTGTGAGAAGTGGGCTGTCTTCCTTGAACCCTGTAAGGGTTGGCTCAAGCCCGCCGAAAGCGGGGGAAGATTAGCACTGGCGGCCGTAAACGGCCCAGCCTTTCAGAGGGATCAGTTCAGTAGTAGTTCAGGAATACTCCAGCTCGATTTCATCCAACTGGTGATCGAAACTCTTCAAGCGCGCCGTCCAGGTGTACACCAGCACCTCAAACTCGCGGTGTATCACCGCATTGCCGGGGGTGTCGGCCTTGGGGTCGCAGAAGTCCAGTTGGTAGCGTTCGCGGGCCATCTGTGTCGCAACATCAGACAATTCCCGCGCATTATTGAGCCAATGCCTACCTTCGGCGACCTGCTGATCGAGGGCCACGCACTGTTTTTTCAGGACTTCGAGGCTTTTTTCCAACGGCGTGCCGGTGAGGTCGCCCATGACTTCCTGGAACGTGCGCCCCGGCTGCCAATAGCTGCCCCAGAAATAACGGTCGAACACCGTTTCCACCCGGCGCAGCGCAACCTTGGTGTCCCAGATCGCCACGCGGGTCTTGCCTTGTTCGAGGAGTTTTTTCTTGATGCGTTGATTCTGGTAAGAAGCCCAGGCCACCACGCCGATGGACAAGGTACCGATCACCAGGCAGGCGCTGTCGAGAAAGACCATGGCCTTGTCGAGCTGGTGAGCGAGCATGACGCCGTAGAAATACGCGGCCGATAACAGCACCAGTGCGAAGAGCACGCACCAGAAAGCGGGAGCATAAGGGTTTTTCATTATTGGAATCCCCATGAGCAAACGCGAGCAGTGTCAGGCAGGGCATCACGGCGCCCCACCTGACAAAGCATAGCTATCTGCTCAGGGTTTGCTGGCTTGCGCAGGTTGCGTTCGTCCGCTTTCCCAGCCGCCGCCCAAGGCCAGGAACAGGTCGATCTGACTCATCGCAACCTGGGTGTTGGCCGCCGCCAGCTGCGCCCGCACGTCGGTGTAGGTGCGGGTGGCTTGCAGGTCCGCCAGGAACGACGCACGGCCGGCCTGGAAGAAGCGGTGGGTCTGCCCCGCCGCTTCCTTGGCCGACTCACCCGCTTCGGCCAGTGCGTCGCGCCGTTGCAACTGCGCGGTGTATTGCGCCAGGCCGGTCTGGGTTTCGCGGATGGCGTTGAGTACCACTCCGTCGAAATGCGCCAAGGCGCCCTGGGTTGCGGCTTCGGCTTCGTGGACACGGGCACGGGCGCCGTTGGTCGGCACGGTCCAACTGATCATCGGGCCAAAACCCCAGCGGTTGGTCGCAGGCGTGCCAAGGTTTTCGAGCAGGCCGACGGTGCCCACCGTGGCGCCGATGGCGATGTCCGGGTACAGGGCGCCAGTGGCCACGCCGATCCGAGCGGTGGCGGCGGCCAGTTGGCGTTCCGCCTGGCGCACGTCGGGGCGGCGCTTGAGCAGCGCCGCGCCGTCACCCACGGGCAGCAGTTGGGCGATGTGCGGTAGCTCGGCGCATCTGCCGGTGCCCGCTGGCAGTTGGTCCAGCGGCTTGGCCAGCAGCATCGACAGGCGGAACAACCCGGCCTGGCGCGCCGCTTCGTAGCGCGGCATGTCGGCGCGCAGGGATTTGTACTGGGTTTGCGAACGGGTGACCTGGGTTTCATCGCCACGGCCGGCGTCGCGCAGGCGCTGGGTCAGTTTGGTGCTTTGGGCTTGCAGGTCCAGGGACTCGTTGGCAATCGCCAGTTCTTCGTTGGCCGCGCACACTTGGGTGTAGGAACGCACCACATCGGCCACCAGGGTGATGCGTGCGATATCGGCAGCGGCCTGGGCCGCATCGGCGCTGGCCTGGGCGCTTTCGATGCCGCGTTGCAAGGTGCCGAACAGGTCGAATTGATACGAGGTAGTGATGCCGACGCTGCCGATGTTACCCACCGGCACTTTGTCGGCCAGCAAAAATGCTTCGCCGGACTCCTGCAGGCGCTGCGCCTCGGCCTTGGCGCCGAGGCTCCAGCCGCCGGCAGATTCAGCCTGTTGGGTCTGGAAACGCGCACGCTGCAAGTTGGCAGCGGCCACGCGCAGGTCGGTGTTGGAGGCCATCGCTTGGCGCACCAGTTCGTCCAGGCGCGGGTCTTTGTACAGCTTCCACCAGTCGCTCGGCACCGGCGCCGACACCACGTTGGCGCCCTCGCCCGCGATTGGCCCTTGCAGGTCGCCACGGTTGACGGCGGCCTTGTCCGGCAGCGTGTAGTCCGGGCCTACCACTTGGCAGGCCGACAGCAACAAACCCAGCGCGGCGGTTGCCAACAGCTGCTTCATGGCGTGGCTCCGTCATTGGGCTTGTCGCCAATGATCGACACCGTGGCCGTGCGCCCGGCGATCATACGGAAGTCCGCCGGCACGTCGTCAAAGGCGATGCGCACCGGAATCCGCTGGGCCAGGCGTACCCAACTGAACGCCGGGTTGACGTTGGGCAGCAGGTTGGAGCCGCTGCTGCGGTCGCGGTCTTCGATACCGGCGACGATGCTCTGCACATGGCCGCGCAGGCGGGCGTTGTCGCCGATCACGCGGATGTCCACGGCCATGCCGACGTGGATGCCGTCGAGCTTGGTCTCTTCGAAATAGCCGTCGATATGGAAGGAATTGCTGTCCACCACCGACAGCACTGGGTGGCCAGCGGTGACGAATTCCTGGGTACGCGGCGCGCGGTCGTTGACGTAGCCGTCCACCGGGCTGCGGATCACCGAGCGATCCAGGTTGAGTTGGGCCGAATCCACCGTCACTTGCGCTTCGGCCAGGGCCGACTGGGCACGGGCCACGCGGGACTGGCTTTCTTCCAGTTGCTCGCTGGGCACCAGGTTGCCGAGGCCACGGTTACGCTTGTACTCGCGGCTGGCCTGGGCCAGGGTTTCCTGGCGGTCGGCCACGGCGGCCTGGGCCTGGCGCAGGGCCAGCTTGAAGCGGTCCTGGTCGACGGCAAACAGTACCTGGCCCTTGGTCACCAACTGGTTGTCGCGCACGTCCACGCGCTGGATCAGCCCGGACACGTCCGGGGCGATCTGCACGATGTCGGCACGAATGTGGCCGTCGCGGGTCCAGGGCGCAAACATGTAGTACATGACCATGCGCCACACAACGACGACCGCGAAGCTCACGATCAACAGCGTCAGGACTACACGGCCGATGGTCAAAAAAGGTTTTTTCATGTCATCAGGTATCGACTGAGTGAGTCCACCGCGCCCAGCAACAGCGCGTAGAGCCCCACATTGAACAATGCCCGGTGCCAGACCAGGCGATAGAAGTGCATGCGCGTCAACAGCCCGTGCACCACCAGGAACAACACGTACGTAATGCCCATCAGCACCAGCAGCGTGGGCAGGAACACCCCGCTGATATCCAGATCACCGATCATAAAGGCGCTCCATCCGGCAGCGGCGCTTCCAGCTCCGTGCCACCAATAAATTCGACGCCGGGCAACAGCGCCAGGCGCAGGCCGGCCAAGGCGTGCAACAGGTGCAGGCGGGTGTCGTCTTCGTCCTGCAGGCCTTGCCCGTTGAGGGCGCGGCGCGTGCGGTCCAGGGTCATCAGCAGACCGCTGGGCGCGGGCAAGCGTTCACCCGCCTTGAGGCAGGCTTTGAAGTAAGCGCCGACGCCTTCCACCACTTGGTTGAGCAACACCCGTGGCACGCCGAGGATGCGCGGCGAATAGGCCAGCAGGTCGAGCAGGTTCAGCGCCACGCGCAAATCGCGCAGGGCGATGCCGGTGTCCTGGCCGGTAAGGGCCAGGCGCGGCAGGTGCTGCATCAGGCGATCGAGCATTTGCACGGCCAAGTGCCGGTGTTCAGCCAGGGTGGCGGGTTCGGTGAGGCCGACGATGTCACGCCAGCTGAAACGGGTCAGGCGCTTGGCCGCGAATTCGGCGCCAAAAGGCCGTGCGACCAACGTCCACACAAAGGCAAACAGCAGGCCCACAGGCCCGGCCAGATTGACGTTGGCGAAGTTAAGGAAGTCCGCGTCGTAGGCGCCCTGGATACTGATAAACGACGAGGTGTTCACCAGCGTCAGCAACATGCCCAAGTAGAATCGCGGCTGCACGGTGAGGGTGCCGATGCAGATAAACGGCACGGCGAACGCCAGCACCAGCATCGGAAAATCGTGCAGGTTGGGCAGCACCAGAAACAGGTACAGGCTGGCGAACAGCACCGACATGGCGGTCCAGAAAAAGAACCGATAGATCTGCGGCGCCGGGTCGTCCATCGACGCGAAGAAGCTGCACGCCACGGCGGCCAGGATCACGGCGCTGCCGCCGTCGGTCCAGCCCAGCAGAATCCACAGCACCGAGGCGACGATGATCGCGGTGACGGTGGAAAACGCCGAGTAGAACATCAGGCCACGGTCGAGGAATGGCGTAAGCCGGCCCAGGCGCCAGTGACGGTACACGGCGCGCCAGGTGTCTTGGCTTTCGCACTGGATCGCGGCCTGCAGGCTGCGGCAGTCTTGCCACAGGTCGATCCATTCGCCCAGGCGGTACAGCGCGTTGGAATACAACAAGGTGTGGCGATCATCCAGCGCTTCGCCTTGGGGTTGCAGGGCGTCGACCTGATCACGCAGGGCGCGCCAGCTTTCCATGGGTGCGCTTTCTTGGGCGCCTTCCAGCCATTGGCTGGTGGCTTCCAGGATCGGCTTGATGCGGTCTAGAAATTCCGGCGCACGGTGTTCGATGGCGTACAGGGCATCATCCAGGGCATCCACCACCGGCAGCAGATGGATCATGCGCCCACGCAGTTCCTTGGTGTTGTGCACTGTCTGCGGCCGCGCGCCTTCGTGGGGCAACTGGCCGATCATCAATTCAAGGGTGTTGAAGGTGGCAACCATGCCGCCGCGCAAGGTGCTGACCTCTTCCGGCGCCACGTTGCGCGTCAGAAAGCGCTGGCTGTAGACCTGGGCATCGGCAAACCACTTGGCCACCGAGCCATCGAATACCGGCATCAGGCGGCGCGGCCAGAACATCGCGCCCACTACGGCAGCGACCGCAATGCCGAGGAAGATTTCTTCGGTCCGCGCCTCGGCGACATCCCACACCGCCAGCGGGTTATCCACCACGGGCAGGGCGATCAGCGGCAGCGTGTAGCCGGCCAGCATTAGCGCATAGTTGTTGGCGGTGCGCAGGTGCATGGAGAGGAACAGCAAAGTGCCCGTCCACAGCGCGATCACCACTACCAAAATGTAGGGTGACTGCACGAACATCGGCACAAAAAACACCGCCGCCGCCGCGCCCATCAAGGTGCCAATGGCGCGGTACAGGGCCTTGGAGCTGGTGGGGCCGACAAACGGGCTGGAGACGATATACACCGTGGCCATCGCCCAATACGGACGCGGCATTTGCATGAGCATGGCGATGTACAGCGCGATCATCGACGCGGCGAAGGTACGCACGCCGTAGAACCAGTCGCGGGCGGGCGGAAAACCGGTAAAGAACCCGTTCAAAGCGTCGCCGCCTCAAAGGCGCGCAGCACACGCAGCGCGGCTTCCATATCGGCGGGTGCGATCTGCGCCAGCACTTCGCGGCGCAGGCGCACCAGTTGCACTTCAACCGCTTGCACCAACTCACGGCCACGCTCGGTGAGGCTCAAGGCCTTGGCGCGGCGGTCGTGGACGTCTTCGGTACGGCACACGTAGCCGTCACTGCACAGGCGATCCAGCAGGCGCACCAGGGACGGGCTTTCCATCCCGGACGCCTGGGCCACTTTGACCTGATGCACACCGTCGCCCAAACGACCGATCATCAAGAGCGGCACGGCGCAGGCTTCGGAGATGCCATAGCTCACCAGCGTGGTCTGGCAGATTTTGCGCCAGTTACGGGCGCCCACCACCATGCTGCTGCTGAGGTTCATCTGGAGTTGTTCGAGGGATTGAGGCACTGGATAGTTCGCATACAGTTAGTTTGCTAACTATCAATATGATGGAGGGTGGTTGTTCCGTCAAGTTTTGAAACAATTTAGCGATGGGTGGAGCGTTTCAGTGGCAGCAGCGCAAAACCCATGTGAGAGGGGGCTTGCCCACGATTGCGGCGGGCCAGTCATTGATGCATGCGCTGGCACTCCCTCATCGGGGGCAAGCCCCCTCCCACATTTGGATCGGTGTCGGCTTGCTGGATTTTCCATCATGTCGAGGCCATAGGGCAGGGAGACCAGTGCGGCGGTTTTGGATGTCAGATGAGGTTGTGCCACAGACTTGATGGGTTCTCAGGTCTCTTGGCCGGTCAGGGGACTGTCATAAATTTTGTGTTCGGGCATAACATGTTGATAGAGGTGCATGTATGCCGACCAAAAAGAAACCGGCCCGTGAGGCCCCGCGAGACCTTCCATCCATTCCCCAAGAGCTGATCGACC